>NZ_VPEB01000007.1:0-177364 GCF_013417415.1 Acinetobacter sp. YH12254
GAGATCCATGCACGTGTAGCAGTCCTTAACAGATTTACGGAATTAGGTCGACCACTTACCCAAGTTACGCCTTAAATTTGGCTCAATTAGGGGCGCTTTGCATTTCAAATCTTTGTGCAACAAAGCCCTACAATAGTTAAAATAAAACAAATAACAAGAATATGTATGATGATTAAAAATTTAATGCTATCAACTTTAATTTTATTTATGGCTTTGCCTGTTTTTGCTGCAGATTCAATTAAGTCATTTCCTTTTAAAGAAAAAAATATTTCCAAAGCAGAAATAAGATCAATTTGTCAAAAAGTAAAATTTAGTTGTGATGAGCGTGATGCAAAACTTTGGGTAGTTAAAATTGCTGAAGCTGAAAAATATTATTTAATTGATGAAAATTTACAAATTATTCAGCTTTCAAAAAATCTTGGAAAATATCAAATCATTGATTATTGGGATCTAACCACGTATCAACAGGTTTATGCGCTTAAAGAGGATAAGAGTGGTATAGAATTTATATATCCTGCCTTATACCCACTCAATCGGCATAGTTATGCTATTGCCTTAATTCATGGCTGGGTTTCAAATGATGCAGGTGAACAGAATGCACAGTTTATTCAATTACTTCCAAAAGGAAAGACAAAACTGGTCTTCGAGCATTTACCTTTTTACGAATACCAGAATCGACTTTCCTGCTACAAAGATATGAAAGATAAAAAGAATAATTATTGTGATGATCAGAAGGAGACCGTACTTAAGATCAGCTATAGAGATGTAGGATTGGCTTATTATGAATGGCGTTTAAGTTATTTGAATATAAACTGGCTTAAAAATAATAAAATCGACGAATATAAACAGCGGAGTTTGGTGTTAATCCCTTTTATTCAAGCGCAGTAAAGGCATGTAGCAGTGATCTAACATCATCTGTTTGCAACTGCTCACGCATTTTTAAAAACTGCTTTTCATCTAAGTCATAGAGTTTAAGAGAAAGCAGTTTTTCTATATCTGCTTTAGGAAAACGATATTTAATAATTTTGGCAGGCACGCCACCGACCACTGCGTATGATGGAACGTCTTTGGTGACCACGGCACCTGTTGCCACCACAGCACCTTCGCCAAGCGTTACACCTTGCATAATCATGGCACGTGAGCCAATCCAGCAACCATCGCCAATGAATGTATCGCCAGCAGGCACAAAGCTGCGTGTATCGAAGGGAAAGGCTGAAATCCAGTCGGTACGGTGCAGTTGGTTGCCACCCATCATAATCACGCATTCTGCGCCAAAACAGACGAAATTACCGATATGAAGCTGGTCAATCGGCTTCTCTGGCGTAGAGGGCTTATCATGCAGATAACGCACCACACAACGCTCAAAGCCCTGATCCCAATAGGCCGAATAGTAAGAATAGTTCCCATTAATATGAATATTCGGATTTTTCACCGTTTTAGAGATGAACTCGAACTCACACCAGTGGTTTACAGGGGAATTAATTAACTTTTCGGCCATAAGGGAGATACAAAAATCAAGGAATGAGAAATTATACCTAATCGGCGTCTAAACTGGCTGAATAATCTCGAAAGACAATCCAGCGAGTAGGGATAAAGCAAATGATTAAGTTATAGCAGACTGGATGGGAATACGTGCAATGACTTTAATTTCAAAATCAAAACCCGCTAGCCAGGTCACACCAACAGCCGTCCAGTTTGGGTAAGGCTTTTGATTAAACACTTGCTGCTTAACTTTCATGATACTTTCAAACTGTACTTCTGGGTCAGTGTGAAAAGTCGTCACATCGATAATATCATCAAAGCTACAACCTGCCGCTGCGAGGGTCGCAGCTAAATTTTCAAAAGCACGTTCTACCTGTTTTTCAAAATCAGGTTCGGGGCTGCCATCTTCACGGCTACCGACCTGACCCGAGACAAAGAGCAGATCTTGCGATTTGATTGCAGCCGAATAACCATGCTGTTCATATAGGGCATGGCGGTCTTTAGGAAATATTGCAGTTCTGGTCATGACTATTCTCGTTAAAACCTAGATGAAAAATTATTTTAAAGCGCCGTAAATTTTCACATACGCTTCGTATGTATTAAACATAATTGACATACGATACGTATGTCAATTAAAATTTTTGTGATGATGAGGTAAAGTAATTGATGTCTGTTCGTGAACAAAAAATGGCGGAAACCCGCAAAAAACTGATTGAAGTTGCACGCCGTACATTTGCTGAATATGGCTATGCAGATACCTCAATGGATAAGCTCACGGCAGAAGCGGGGCTGACCCGTGGTGCGCTTTATCATCATTTTGGTGATAAAAAGGGTCTGTTTGCTGCTGTAGTCGATCAGATCGATTCAGAGATGGCGGCATATGCCCAGCAGCATCTGGAACAGCCTGAGGATCTTTGGGAAGGCTTGCTGCTTGAAGGACAGACCTATATTGAACATGCCTTGGATCCGGAGTTTCAGCGTATAGTATTACGTGATGGGCCGGCCGTACTGGGTGATCCGGCACATTGGCCGAGTCAAAACAAATGTTTGCAGTCTACCCGTGAGTGCGTTGAACAGCTCTTGGCAGCAGATCGATTGAAACCTGTATCTCCACAAGCAGCGGCAGTGTTTTTAAATGGTGCAGCCATGAATGCTGCATTATGGGTGGCTTCGAGTGAGTATCCTGCACAGGTACTCCCTGAGGCCTTACATGCGTTCAAGTTACTGGCATCAGGATTCTTGAAATAAGTACCACGATCATCTGTTGAAGTTCGATAGCTAAATATAAAAACCCCTCAAAAGAGGGGCTTTAAATTAAATAACTTTAAATATTAAAGATATTCAACCTTCACAATTTCGTATTCAACTTCACCGTTTGGTGTATTGATTTTCACGTCATCGCCTTCGTTTTTGCCCAAAAGACCACGTGCAATCGGCGAGTTCACAGAAATTTTATTGATCTTAAAATCTGCCTCGTCATCGCCTACAATTTTATAGGTTTTTTGTTCTTCAGTATCCAGGTTTTCAATGGTAACAGTCACACCAAAAACCACACGACCTGATTGTTCCAGTTCTTTTACATCGATGACCTGGCAAGCGCCCAGTTTACCTTCGATGTCCTGAATACGGCCTTCACAGAAACCTTGCTGTTCACGGGCTGCATGATATTCCGCATTTTCTTTTAAGTCGCCATGTTCGCGCGCTTCTGCAATCGAAGCCGTGATACGAGGGCGGTCAACTGTTTTCAGTTGATGTAATTCTTTCTCTAAGGCAATTTTGCCTTCAGGTGTCATAGGATAACGTTGCATGTTGTCCCTCAAAAGTCAGTTGAAAGATATAAAATCTATAAATAAAAAAAAGCCCGCCACCAAGAAGGCAGCGGGACTTCTTGGAAACTTAATTAACCTTTAGTTAGGTCTTGCAAGCGATATACATCCATTGGCAACTTGATTGCTAAAGCTTGGCACACAGCATCAGCACCGTTCAAGGTGGTAGTGTAATACACTTTGCCTTGTAGTGCCGAGCGACGGATCGAGAACGAATCCTGCTGAGCCTGTTTACCTTCAGATGTATTGATAATGAGGTGAATTTCGCCATTTTTCAAGCGGTCCACGATATTAGGACGGCCTTCGGTTACTTTATTCACACGTTCACATGCAATACCCGCTTCAGTAATCACGCTGTATGTGCCACCCGTTGCAAGCAACTTGAAGCCATAGTCTACCAGTTGCTGAGCGATACGCGCGACATGCGGCTTATCTGAATCACGAACAGACAGGAACGCATGTTTTACTTCGCCTTCAGTTGGTTTACCTGGTAAGCGATCGTTCGAGCCTAATACAGCTTTATAGAACGCTTCACCAAATGATTTACCAACACCCATGACTTCGCCAGTCGATTTCATCTCAGGGCCAAGGATTGGGTCAACACCCGGGAATTTGTTGAATGGGAACACCGCTTCTTTTACAGAGAAGTGCTGAGGAATAATCTCTTTAGTGAATCCTTGAGATTCTAGAGATTGACCTGCCATACAACGTGCAGCAACTTTTGCTAAAGACTCACCGATACATTTAGAAACGAACGGTACAGTACGTGATGCACGTGGGTTCACTTCCAGAATGTAAACGTCAGTGCCTTTTACTGCAAACTGAACGTTCATCAAACCGATTACACCCAGTTCTTTTGCCATTGCAACAGTTTGACGGCGCATTTCGTCCTGTACTTCTTGAGAAAGCGAGTAAGGAGGAATCGAACATGCTGAGTCACCAGAGTGGATACCCGCTTGTTCAATGTGCTGCATGATACCGCCAATCACAACGTCTTTGCCGTCAGATACGCAGTCCACGTCAACTTCGATCGCGTCATCAAGGAAGCGGTCAAGAAGAACCGGTGCTTCGTTTGATGCTTGAACTGCATCACGTAAGTAGCGTTTCAATTCGTCATCGTTATAGACGATTTCCATGGCACGACCGCCAAGAACGTATGATGGACGTACAACGAGTGGATAGCCAACTTTCGCTGCTTCAGCCATACCTTCTTCAGCAGATTTTACAATGCTGTTGTTCGGTTGACGAAGTTGCAGACGCTGAATCATTTGCTGGAAGCGTTCACGGTCTTCTGCACGGTCAATCGCGTCTGGAGATGTACCGATAATTGGCGCACCGGCTTCTTCCAAAGCACGAGCCAATTTCAAAGGTGTTTGACCACCGTACTGCACGATAATGCCTTTAGGCTTCTCGATGCGTACGATTTCAAGCACATCTTCCAATGTGATTGGTTCGAAGTACAAACGGTCTGATGTGTCGTAATCTGTAGAAACCGTTTCAGGGTTACAGTTGACCATGATGGTTTCATAACCATCTTCACGCATTGCAAGCGCTGCGTGTACACAGCAGTAATCGAACTCGATGCCTTGACCAATACGGTTAGGCCCGCCACCAATCACCATGATCTTGTCACGCGTTGATGGATTTGCTTCACATTCTTCATCGTAAGTTGAGTACATGTATGCTGTATCAGATTCGAATTCTGCAGCACATGTATCGACACGTTTGTAAACAGGGGTTACGCCCAGGTTCCAACGGTGTTTACGGAATTGTTTTTGTGAAATGCCCATCAAGTCTGCAATACGAAGATCTGATAAACCTTTACGTTTGAAGCTGCGGATGTTGTCCGCGTTCAAATCACCAAAACCTAAAGATTTAATCTGTTCTTCAGTTTTAATGATGTCTTCGATTTGAATCAGGAACCAAGGGTCGATATTGGTTGCAGCAAATACTTCATCAAGTGTAAAGCCGTGACGGAATGCATCACCAATGAACCAGATGCGCTCAGGACCTGGCACTTTAAGTTCTTGAAGAATTTTATCTTTCGCACCTTCAGCACCGATTTCGATTTTTTCATCGAAGCCAGAAGCACCGACTTCAAGACCACGAAGCGCTTTTTGCATAGACTCCTGGAAGTTACGGCCAATGGCCATGACTTCACCGACAGATTTCATCTGAGTCGTCAAAGTTGCATCTGCTTGCGGGAATTTCTCGAAGTTGAAGCGAGGAATTTTCGTTACAACGTAGTCAATCGCAGGTTCGAATGAAGCCGGTGTTGTACCGCCCGTGATGTCATTTTTCAACTCATCAAGGGTATAACCTACAGCCAGTTTCGCCGCGATTTTCGCAATCGGGAAACCCGTTGCTTTAGATGCAAGGGCAGAAGAACGAGAAACACGTGGGTTCATCTCGATCACAACGATACGACCGTCTTTCGGGTTGATACCGAACTGAACGTTTGAACCGCCTGTTTCTACGCCAATTTCACGAAGTACAGCTAAAGATGCATTACGAAGTAACTGGAATTCTTTATCTGTCAGCGTTTGTGCAGGCGCAACAGTGATGGAGTCACCGGTGTGCACGCCCATTGGATCAAAGTTTTCAATGGTACAGACGATGATACAGTTGTCATTTTTGTCACGAACAACTTCCATCTCGTATTCTTTCCAGCCAATTAAAGATTCATCAATCAATAACTGTTTGGTCGGAGAAAGATCGAAACCGCGTTCACAGATTTCAATGAACTCTTCACGGTTATATGCAATACCACCACCTGAGCCACCCATCGTGAATGATGGACGGATAATCACGGGGAAGCCGAAGCGTGCTTGAATAGTTAAAGCTTCTTCCATTGACTCGGCAATATCTGCTTTTGGACATTCAAGACCAATTTTACGCATTGCCTGGTCGAAGAGTTTGCGGTCTTCAGCTTTTTCAATCGCTTCTTTGGTCGCGCCGATCAATTCAACATTGTATTTTTCTAGAATGCCGTGCTCATCAAGGGCAAGGGCACAGTTCAATGCAGTTTGACCGCCCATGGTGGGAAGAACTGCGTCTGGGCGTTCTTTCTCAATAATTTGTGCAACAGTTTGCCAGGTAATCGGTTCGATATACGTTGCGTCTGCCATTGCAGGATCGGTCATGATGGTCGCCGGATTCGAGTTGACCAAAATAACGCGGTAGCCTTCTTCACGAAGGGCTTTACATGCTTGAGCACCTGAGTAGTCAAACTCACATGCCTGACCGATGACAATCGGACCCGCACCAATAATTAAGATGCTTTTAATGTCAGTACGTTTAGCCATGATGCTTCCTTAATTACTTCTTAGATGCTTCGATAAGTTCGATGAAATGATCGAACAATGGTGCGCAGTCATGTGGACCAGGGCTTGCTTCAGGGTGACCCTGGAAGCTGAACGCAGGCTTGTCTGTGCGATGAATACCTTGGTTAGTACCATCAAACAGTGAGCGATGCGTTACACGCAATACATCCGGCAGGTTGCTTTCATCAACTGCGAAGCCGTGGTTTTGAGAAGTAATCATCACTGTACCATTTTCAAGGTTTTGCACAGGATGGTTGGCACCGTGGTGACCGTGAGGCATTTTTAGTGTTTTGGCGCCACTTGCAAGTGCAAGGATCTGGTGACCTAGACAGATACCAAATACTGGAATTTCAGTGGTTTCTACAATTGTTTTTACAGCTTCAATTGCGTAGTCACATGCAGCTGGATCGCCAGGGCCGTTCGACAGGAACACACCATCTGGATTCAGAGCAAGTACGTCAGCAGCAGGAGTTTGCGCAGGCACCACAGTCAGTTTACAACCGCGGTCTGCGAGCATACGTAAGATGTTGGTTTTGACACCGTAATCGTATGCAACAACATGGAATTTAAGTTCAGGTTGAGAGAAACCTTTGCCTAATGCCCAAGAGCCTTCAGTCCACTCAAAGCCCTCAGGATCGCAACATTCTTTTGCCAGGTCTAAACCGTTTAAACCGCTAAAGGCACGTGCTTTTTCAAGCGCTTCTGCTTCAGTGATATTTTCGCCAGCAAGGATACAACCATTTTGCGCACCTTTGTCACGTAGGATACGTGTCAATTTACGCGTGTCGATATCCGCAATTGCCACAACATTGTGTTGTACCAAATATTCAGCTAATGATTGGGTTGAACGGAAGTTACTGTGCAATAAAGGCAGGTCACGAATGATCAATCCGTTGGCCCAAACTTTATGAATACGACCTGATTCAGCGTCTTCTTCATTGCAGCCTGTGTTACCGATATGCGGGTAAGTCAGTGTCACAAGTTGCTGTGCATAACTCGGGTCAGTCAAAATTTCTTGATAGCCAGTCATGGCAGTGTTGAAAACGACTTCACCAGTCGTACTACCCGATGCGCCAATCGAAGTACCTTTAAAGATAGTTCCGTCGGCAAGGGCTAAAATTGCTGGGGTGCTCAAACCAAAGCTCCTGAAATTTAGGCTGTAAAAAAGCGAGAAGACGAAAAAAAAGGAAGGCTAATTTTTAAACCTACCCTCCTATGTCTGCTCGCTTGAACTTAACACGGCATTATACGCAGAATGATGCTTGAAGTCCAATGGCTTTACAGCGAAAGTATAAGATAAATGCCTTGCTTTTTGAGTGGAAGTCTGTTTTGTGAGCAGGGTGAAAAAATGTAAGCAATTAATAATTGTCAGACAAATCAAATCTTAAATTTTATCAAGTCTACTACTATAGCTCAGTCAATATAAAAATAGGAACAAGACAAATGACTACAGCATCAAAATCTACCCAATCCCAAAAAGCCAGCCCGAGCGTCGTGGCAGAAACTGCCGAGAAGCTTGAAAAAGTAGCAGTAGAGGCGAAAGATCAAGCACTTGAAAGCATCGAAGAAAGTAAAGAAAAGCTTGAAGTTGAAGCCAAGCAATTGACCGATACCGTACAGGAACAATTGCGCCAATTTAAGCAGGAGGTGTTGCAGCGAATTGACACTTTAAAGGAGCAGATCTTCGGTTCACAAAAAGAATTAACTGAATTGAAGAGCTTTATCAAAACAGAATTCAATGCAGTGATCGAAGACTTGTCCAGTCTGGGCAAGGAACTGAAAGAGGATGTCAGTCAAATTTCGACCAAACATAAAGAGCATTTGACCGATACCTTAAAACGTTCTAAAGACAGCACCATTGAAGTGCTGAAAAAAGTCAAGCCGGTAGTGAAAGCAGAAAGTTCAGACAAAAAGCCTGAGCTGAAAAGTTAAGCTGCGTTGAAAGGCTGCTCTTTAAAAGGAGAACAATCACATGTTCTCCTTTGTCTTTATGTAGCAAAACGGACTCACAATAATAATCAGAAGGGGTTACGATGCCACGGCATTATTTGGTAGGTGTGCTTGTTTTATTGATATTGATTATGCTGCTTAATCTGGAAAGCGGCTTGGGGCGCATACTTTATCTGGGTGTGATTGTGTTATGTTTGGGCGTACTGGGGCTGGTTTTGGGGACTGTTCTGCTCATGGTACTCACTTTTACTTTTATTCTTTATGCTGCAGTGAAAGCCATTCGGAGCCAGCATCAGTTACCTCATTAAAATGCTACTCTAAGATGTTCAAAAACAAGAAAATGCAAAATAACCATACACAGCTAACTACTTTGTCTAGAGACAAACAAAAACGTGAGACTTCAAGTCTCACGTTTTATCAGCCTATTACAGATTCAGACAGAGGATATACAGGTTTGATTGATCTAAAATACATGCAACCAGTCACGTTTATTATGAAAATCTGCCTGAGGACTACTATGCTGCATCGCGTAGTACTGGTCACCTTGCGAGGTTTTTAAAACAGCAGATAAACCCAGGAACAAGTTTTCCCATTTGAGTTTATGTGTTGCCATAAAATCGGTCAGATCCACACTGACATTGAGACCATAATGGGTACGTTTGAGCTGATTCAGCTCAATATCATCTGCAGCTTGTGGTGGCATATCTTCAGGATAGCGGTATTCTTCAAATTGATAAGCCTGCCAGGCCTGAGAAGGGGAGAGATTAATCTCACGATAAAAATCTTCACCCTGAACCCCAATAAAAATTTCAAAGCAGGTCTGTTCCCACAAGAAATCCTGACGGGGATGTGCAGCTACCATGTCTGGCCACAGGATGTAATGATTGGGATCGCGGATCCAGAAGCCCACATTTAAACTACATGGACCTTGCTGTTCAATGGCAGCAACCAGAGAGATGGCCTGAAAACGGCGATCAAATGCGCTAAGTTCGTAACTTGCCATAAGTCCTGTACTTAGTTAGACAAATGAGCGAAACGAACAAGATTGGACAATTTTTGGTTCTGTTTTGCCGCTTTCTTATAAAGAAGTGCAATTTTACCAATAGTTTGAACCACTTCAGCACCAGTCGCTTCTGAAATTTCAGCAATCAGCGCTGCACGCGCTTCACGATCTTCAGCGACAATTTTAACTTTAATCAGTTCGTGATCGTTTAAAGCACGCGCTAATTCTTCGATGACATTTTCCGTCAGACCTTTGTCACCTAGCATCACGACTGGGTTAAGTGTATGTCCGATTTGACGTAAACGCTTACGTTCCTGAATAGATAAAGCCGCCATGAGAGATAACCTGAATTTTAAAACGGCTTAGTATAGCAAAAGCAAAAAATAAACGCTGTAAATTATCAGGAAATAATCATATTCAATCTGTCCACGGAGAGAGCAAAAGCCTTAGATTTAGATACACATGTATACTGCAAAATAAGTCTTTTTCACGTACAATTAATATAATGAGACATTTTTTTATTTAGAGAGTTATGGCTACACGCATTACCAACCAAAAGTTATCTAAAAGTAGTCGTGATTGGATGAGAGAGCATTTAGACGATCCTTATGTGAAAAAGGCACAAAAGGAAGGCTATCGTGCGCGTGCAGCATATAAGCTCTTAGAAATGCAAGAAAAGTATAAAATCATTAAACCTGGTATGACTGTGGTCGACCTGGGCGCAGCGCCAGGCAGCTGGTCACAGATTGCCGGTAAACTTGTTGGCGATAAGGGTTTATTGATTGCATCTGATATTTTACCAATGGATGCTTTACCAGATGTCACTTTTCTGCAAGGTGACTTCCGTGAAGAAGAAGTTTTCCAAAAACTGCTAGAAATTTTAGATGGTCGTACTGTAGACGTTGTAATTTCAGATATGGCCCCCAATACATCAGGTAATAAGGCTGTAGATCAACCGCGTCAGATTTACTTGTGTGAACTTGCACTGGATTTTGCCAATAAGGTGCTAGGCCCTAAAGGTCAATTTGTGGTAAAAGTTTTCCAAGGCTCAGGTTTTGATGAATTCCGTAAGCAAGTGGTTGATAGTTTTGATATTCTGAAAACATCTAAACCCTTGGCATCACGTGCTCGCTCTAAAGAAGTTTTCCTGATCGGGCAGGGACGCAAGAAGGCTTTAAAATAAGTCTACTTGCCAAGTCGTTAAAAATTGTGCATTTTGTACGTTTTCAGATAATTGTAAGTTAATTTACAGCTTAAGTATTAAGGTCACCCTGAACAGGGCATGATCAAATTAGATTGGAATGGGAATAAAGCTTTGAGCGATCTTTTTAAGAATGCCGTATTGTGGCTCGTGATACTGGGTGTGCTGGTGTTAATCTTCAGCAACGTCAGTGACCGCAATCAACCGACTACAATGAACTACTCAGAGTTTGTTGCCGCGGTCAATGCTGGCCAAATTAAACAAGTTGTTATTGACGGCGAAAGAATTCGTGGCGAAAAATCAAACGGTTCAGAGTTTGAAAGTATTCGTCCGGCAGTTCAGGATCCTGAGCTGATGCCAAGCCTCATTAAAAATAATGTTGTGGTCGAAGGTGAAGCACCACAACGTCAAGGCTTGCTCATGCAGTTGCTTATTGCAAGTTTCCCTGTGCTTTTAATCATTTTGTTATTCATGTTCTTTATGCGCAACATGGGTGGCGGTGCAGGTGGTAAAAACGGCCCAATGAGTTTTGGTAAATCTAAAGCCAAAATGTTGTCTGAAGACCAGATTAAAGTCACTTTCACCGATGTTGCCGGTTGTGACGAAGCTAAACAAGAAGTCGTTGAAATCGTAGATTTCCTGAAAGATCCAACCAAATTTAAACGTCTGGGTGCGAGTATTCCACGCGGTGTGTTAATGGTTGGTCCTCCGGGTACAGGTAAAACCCTACTTGCCAAAGCCATTGCCGGTGAAGCGAAAGTTCCATTCTTTAGTATTTCAGGTTCTGACTTCGTTGAGATGTTTGTCGGTGTCGGTGCATCCCGTGTTCGTGACATGTTCGAACAGGCGAAACGTCATGCGCCATGTATCATCTTTATTGATGAGATTGATGCAGTCGGTCGTCACCGTGGTTCAGGTACCGGTGGTGGTCACGATGAACGTGAACAGACACTGAACCAGATGCTAGTTGAAATGGACGGCTTTGAAGGTAATGAAGGCATTATCGTGATTGCTGCAACCAACCGTGCAGATGTACTGGATAAAGCATTACTTCGTCCAGGTCGTTTTGACCGTCAAGTTGTGGTTGGCTTGCCAGACATCAAAGGTCGTGAACAAATCCTGAATGTGCATTTGAAAAAATTGCCTTCAGTGACAGGTGTGGATGTTAAGGTTCTTGCACGTGGTACACCGGGCTTCTCGGGTGCGCAATTGGCAAACCTAGTGAATGAAGCTGCTCTGTTTGCTGCACGCCGTAACAAGAACACCGTCGATATGCATGACTTTGAAGATGCAAAAGACAAGCTGTATATGGGTCCTGAGCGCAAGTCGATGGTACTTCGTGATGAAGAGCGTCGCGCGACGGCTTATCATGAAGCAGGTCATGCGATTGTTGCTGAAAGTTTGCCGGGTACAGACCCTGTGCATAAAGTCACCATTATGCCGCGTGGCTGGGCATTGGGCGTGACCTGGCAGCTACCTGAATTTGACCAAACCAGCCATTATAAAGACAAAATGTTGAATGAACTTTCGATTTTGTTTGGTGGTCGTATTGCAGAAGAAGTCTTCATTAACCAAATGTCGACAGGTGCTTCAAACGACTTCGAACGTGCAACTAAAATGGCACGTGCGATGGTGACCAAATACGGTATGTCTGACAAAATGGGCGTCATGGTCTATGAAGAAGATGCACAGCAATCGTTTATGGGTAGTATTGGCAGTCGCAGTATTTCTGAAACGACCCAGTTAGAAGTCGATCGTGAAATCCGTCGTATTCTGGATGAGCAATATAAAGTCGCACGCGATATCTTGGAAAGTAAAAAAGATGTTGCCCATGCGATGGTCAAAGCCTTGATGGAATGGGAAACTATTGATCGTGATCAAATCCGTGACATTATGGAAGGTCGTGAGCCTCAACCGCCAAAAGTCTATGTTGCAGAAAATCCTGTGATTGATGTAACCCCAGATGATGGCCCGTTAACGCCACCGCCATTGCCAGCCAACTAAGTTAAATAAAAAATCACCTTCGGGTGGTTTTTTTATGTCAGTCATTTTTATGATAATTTTCTGAATGCTATATTTAACTCAAAACTAATGGGCAAATGTCTTATCGAGCTTTGCTTTATTGCTCTATCCATAAGACAATATTCGAATTATTGTGAACGAGAATGGAAACATGCAGCTGATGCCTTTACGACCACATGTATGGACATTTGGTGAGTTAAAACTGGACTTATCTCAGCCGCATGTGATGGGAATTCTCAATGTCACCCCCGACTCATTTAGTGATGGTGGTCGGCATAATCAAAAAGAAGATGCAGTTGCACGTGCGCTGGAGATGATGGCTGAAGGTGCGACCGTAATTGATATCGGCGGGGAATCGACCCGTCCGGGTGCCGCTGTGGTAGACGTAGAGGAAGAGATCCGCCGCGTGGTGCCTGTGGTTGAAGCCTTGGCAAAACATGATGTTGTTCTCTCGATTGATACTTCACAACCAGAAGTGATTCGTGCAGCGGTTCAGGCCGGAGCGCATATCTGGAATGACGTCCGTGCGTTGACCCGCCCCAATGCCTTAGTAACGGCCGCTGAATTAAATATTCCGGTAATCATTATGCATATGCGTGGTGAGCCGACCACCATGAACAATCTGGATCAATATGAGGATGTCACTACCGAGGTGATTGGCGAACTATCTCAACGTGTTCAGGATGCCTTGGATGTAGGAGTAAAAGCCGAAAATATCATGATTGATCCGGGGTTTGGTTTTGCCAAGAATGCCCAGCAAAATCTCAAGCTGCTTCAAGAATTTTATAAATTGACAGAAATGGGTTATCCGATTTTATCTGCCTTATCACGTAAACGCTTTATTGGGGCTGTCTTAGATGGCGCAGAACCACAGGCGCGTGCGGTGGGTTCGGCAACAGCACATTTGCTCAGTATTCAGCAGGGCGCCTGTATGGTACGGGCACATGATGTGAAAGCGACAGCGGATGCGATTAGAGTCTGGCAAGCCATGCAGATGGCGTAGACATTGATGGCGGGAGAGTAAGCATCTGGCAATGTTGTTTGGCTTTCAGGCAACAATGTGCTATATAGGCACGCTTAGATTAAATTGTCATCTTTTAGAGTGCCTGTAATGTTTGCAGATTTACTTCTCCCCATGTTCGATGATGCGTATTATCCCGATATTCTGGTTGCTGAAATCAAACAGCACATCGAACATTTTGCCCAAAAAGTCGCTAAATCAGCTTTGTCAGATCAAGAAATTTACCAGCTTGCCCATCTGACCGTTGCTGATATTAATGCCATGAAACCGCAGTTTGAAGATCTGGATTCATCTCTGGATGATACCGCTGCAGATTATATTGCCGAAGCCATGATGATGGTGGTGCAAGAGCACGGGTTGTTCGAGATTGAAATGGAAGAGCTGATTACCAATCGTGAATGGTGATCGATAAAACCCTGCTACTGCAGGGTTTTTTATTATTTGTAGAAATAGTCTTTAAAACTTTTAAAGCGAATCGAGCTGAGTAATTTTTGCTCTTCATGCATGCATTGCTGATAAAGATTCTGGTAATAAGCCTGCAGATTTGACTGGTCCTGAATCGGTTGCGGTGTTTTGGATCTGGACTGTTGATAGGCCCAAAAGGCCAGCTGCCGCAGTTTTTGCAGTTTGATCTGATCAATTGCACTACAAGAACTTTTAAATAAAGGTTCTAAGGTCACAGCGCCAAAAGAGGAAAGCGCTAAAATGATCATGCTGATGATCACCAACATATCTGAATGAATTACATACAGATTCAGCAATAAAACCAGAAAAATCGGAATTTGCAGATACAGACAGTTCTGCAAGCGCTGACTATAGGCTTTGGAGCTGAATTGCGCCTGATATTGTGCATACCAGATATAGGGATAAAGCAGGGCCATTAACATGATCAAGGTGACATTAAAGGCGATCGTGGCATTCTTGAAAAAATAATATTCCAGAAGTACTGAGCTGATGCTACAGGCCACGCAGATTAAAAGAGACAGTAAATTAATCGCGATCACAAACTGGAGATTTTGCAGGGCATTAAATTTGAAGCGGCTATAACGCAGCTTCAGGAAAAAAGCGTCTGGATGGCGTAATTGTAATGTGGCGAGATCGAAGTATTTTAATTCTGACATGAGGATTTCGCGCTAAAAGAATAAAATTCAGGCACAAAAAAACCAGCCTAATGCTGGGTTTTCTATTGCACCATTTTAATAAAGATTAAAATGGTGCCCGAGGCCAGACTCGAACTGGCACGCTTTGTGGGCGGGGGATTTTAAATCCCCTGTGTCTACCGATTTCACCACTCGGGCATGTGCGCAATAATAGAGGACGAAATAAAGCTTGGCAAGCACATTTCTAAATGATTGCTTTCTTTTCAAGCAATTCCGTGGCTTCTCTCTAAAAAAACTAGCAAATCAATCTGTTTTTTTAAGGACCCTTATTAAAAATATTCAAGATGGCTAATCAAAATGATAGAGCACTATGAGTTCTCGTCCAAATAACTGTCGACATCCAGATGCTTGATGGTTTTACAGTATTGATGCTCATGTTTCAGCAGCTGGGTATATAATTCGGCATAGTGATTTAATTGCTGTTTTAGTTCGGCACGCTGAGGATGATTGCTTGAACAAAAATGTAATTTTAGTCGAAGCATACAGGTCTGTTTATAAGCCCAGAAGCAGATTCTACGTAATTGTTGCAACTGATAATGTTCAGTATTTTGGCTGTTTTCCCGGAACAAGTTTTCCCGATAAAAACGGATAAAGCCAAAGCTCACTCCAAAAAAGAATAAACTCCACATCAGCAGGCTACTTTGTACAAAAAACAGATTTAAGGTTTGTAGTATAATCACCACAGCCATCTTGATTGGGGTATGGCGTAATAACTGATATAGCGAATAAGAAGAATGCTGAACCTGTTGCAGAATTAAGGTGAGACTCAACATCAGGAACAACAGTATCGCCAAAATGGCATAACTTTGCGCCTGAAATTCGCTCACTTGCACAAAAGATTGCTTTATGACGTCACCGAACATCAAACTGACGGGAATAAAAATCATGGCCGCCAAGACCCAGGGAATCAAAAGCTTGGCTTTATCCCAGATCCCACGGATTTTGATCTGGCTATAGAACAGGTAATTGCCTTTAAATGCAGTCGGATACTGTTGTTGAAGTTGCTGCAGTAACAAAGTCACTTGGGTAGTGGGCATCATCCAGAGATTGATTCAGAAATAGACACAGGCACTATAGTCGATTTGACGCAGAATCACAGGACAAATCCATTTTCAGCGCTTATCATTGCTTTAATCACGAAGATTTTAGTTTTTTAGCCACGAATTATGCGAAAATAGCCGATTCAAGATTTATTTTTTTAAGGACAGTTTATGACTGATCAATCTCCTGAGGCGTTAAGCGACATCGAAATTTTAGACATCCTGCAAAGCATGAAAAAGGATGAACTAAATACTGAGGCGAAAGAAGTGATTCGTCAGGGTGGTAAAGCTGGTCGTCAGGAAGCGCATAAAGAAGCGTTAGTGGCATTGAATCAGTCATTTGAAGACAAATTTGTCGAAGCGGTATCTTTGGCTTTGGGCCTGAATACGGCACAAATCAAAAAAATCCGTTATAAAAAAGACCGCGTCCGTATTTTAAAAGCGCGCGGAATCGACTATATGGCGATTGATGGCGCTGAAACGGCACAAGTGCTGTCCCAGATTGCACAAGCGATTCTGCGTGAAGATGCGATTGTTACCCATGACCTGCATAATATTTTTCCATTCTGGAAAGAAGGCTGGCCTATGGTGCAGTTCGACAATGCTTACAAGATTCTAGAAGATGATATCCAGATTCACTATCAAGCTGTTTTAGATGCATTGTTAACAAAGATCTAAGCACCTCAATAGATGTAAAAAAGCACCGTTAGGTGCTTTTTTATGATTGAATTTACTGGTTTGAATAAAACAAACTTAAAATAAAACTGATAGGAACGATAAATAGTCGTCCCCATAAAATCAAAGGTATGGCCAAATACTGTCCCCAACTCATGGTTCGGTCATAATGGCCACGGTGACGCTGGTAACCATAAGGGGTAATGATGCAAGCAAAAATCAATAAAATGATCGCTAAAAACAAGAACAGCGGATTTTGTTGTTGAGCAAAAAAGAAATAGATTAAATACAGTCCTGAATAAAAACTAAAACAAGCCAACAGCGCAGAAATGGACATCACTCTATCCTTATGATTTTTATTTTAAAATAGAGGAAGAATCAGATTATTCTGATTCTTCCTGAATTAATGGATTGATTTCAATGATCCGAGTCACCAGCAACTGGTCAATCTTGAAATGATCGACATCGACGACTTCAAATTTATAACCGGCATGAATGACGGTATCGGCAGGACGCGGAATTTTACGCAGCTTGAACATCATAAAACCAGCCAGTGTTTCGTAATTTTCCTCATCTGGCATTGAGTCGATTTCAAGCGCATGTTTCATGTCTTCAATTGGCGTGCTGCCTTCAATCAACCAGGAATTATTGTCACGCTTAATAATTTGCTGATCGGCTTCAATTGGTGTCACCCAGTCGCCCATTACAGTAATCATAATGTCGGAGAGGGTAATCACCCCAACCACCAGCGCATATTCATTAATGACGACGGCAAATTTTTCCTTGGTCGAGCGAAAACGGTCCAGAACTTCCGATAAAGTTAAAGTATCCGGAATGGTCAGGACATTACGGATGGTATTTTCATTTAACTGTAGCAGCGACTGGTTATTCAGAATCCGTACCAGAATATCTTTGGCATCGACATAACCAATCACACTGTCGATGTCATTGCTACACACCAGAAACTTGGAATAGGGATATTCCGCCAGCTTTTGCCGAATACTTTCTTCTGGTTCATTTAGGGTAAAGAACACCACATTCTCACGGGTAGTCATACTCGAAGGTACATTACGCTCTTCCAGCTCGAATACATTTTCAATGAAATGATGTTCCTGTTTTTGCAGTACGCCAGCCTGCGCACCTGCATCCATCACTGCGGAAATATCATCAAAGGTAATATTATCATCACGAATGGTATTCACTTTAAACAGACGGAACAGCATGTTGGCAATAACATTAATGAGCCAGGCCAAAGGCTTACAGACTTTAATGAAAATCTGAATGGGTTCAATGACCGAGACTGCGATCTTTTCTGGTGCAATCATGGCCAGACGTTTCGGCATCAAGTCTGCAAATAGAATAAATAAAGAAGTGACGACAGTAAAGGAAAGTGCAAAGCTAATATTCTCAGCCCAAGGACCCTGGTAAAAGCGGGAAACAAAATTAAAAATATAAGGACGGAAGGCTCCTTCACCTAAAATACCGCCAAGAATGGCGACTGCATTTAAACCGATTTGAGAGGCTGCAAAGAAGTCAGCAGAATTTTCTTGTAGATCTAAAACTTTTTGAGCGCGATGTTCACCCGATTCAGCCAGAATTTTCAGTTTGACTTTACGGGCACCTGCGAGGGCGATTTCTGTTAAAGATAAAAAACCGGCCCCCGCGATGAGTATTAAGATAATCACGATATTTTGTAAGAGGCTCACAAATCCACCTGTGGATGAATAGTATCTTGGGATATTTTTAACACAAAAAAAGGCTTGAGGTGTAAAAACTACCTCTCAAGCCTTCAAAGTATAATCTTAAAAAATAAGAATTTAGAAGAATTTGAGTTTAATAGTGTGAAAATTGAGAATTATTGCTCAGGAATTCACGATTTTCTTCCTCAATCATTTGACGCGCAACATACAAAATCAGCTGACGTAACCAGCGATGTGCAGGGTGATGATGCAATAGAGGGCACCATGCCATTTTGAGTTCAAATTCGGGAATATAAAATGGTGGATCTTTCAGAATTAAATTATGATTCTTGGCTTGCAGGCGTGCGATCCGTGAAGGCAGGGTTGCCACCAGATCGACATTGGAGGCCAATAAACCTGGCATTTGATAATGACGGGTAAAGACCGAGATTTTACGTTTCTGGCCAATACGTTCCAAAGCCTGATCGATCCAGCCTAAACCGGCCTGTTTCTCCGGGTTGACCCCAAAGCCTACACCCATACCGGTTTTAGAGACCCAGATATGCTGTGCATCCAGATAGCTTTTTAAGTTCAGGTTGGTTGCAGCCGGATGTTTATTGTTTAATAAACAGGAAAAACTGTCACGCCAGACCAGAACCTGATGAAAACTTTGCGGTATTTCATTAAAACGGTTAATCGCCAGATCAACTTTGCCTTGTTCCATGTCACGATAAGACACATCACTCGGGGTTAGAAAGTCCAAGACCACGTTCGGTGCTTCTGAACGTAAGGCTTTGACCAGCCGAGGAACCAGTGTCGCTTCGGCATAATCCGAGGTCATAATCCGGAAGACACGATTTGACGTATAAGGACGGAACTCGGTACGCGGTTCCAGAATCATGGACAAGTCAGCCAGCGCATCGCGGATACGTGGCTGTAACTCAAGTGCACGTTCTGTTGGTGTCATGCCTTCAGAAGAACGGATCAGGAGAGGATCATTAAATAAATTGCGTAATCGGCGTAAAATATTACTCATGGCAGGCTGGGTAACGCCCAATTGTTCGGCTGCACGGGTGACATTTTTTTCGCGAAGAAGTACATCAAGATAAATTAATAGATTGAGATCGACCCGCTCCAGATTCATAAAAGAAATACCGAGAATAAATACAAGAAATTATGCTGATTATGCCATAACTGCCGGGCTTTGTGTAAAGCGCCGATGAAAAAAAAGCCATGATAAAGCAGATAAAATCTAGGGAATTTATGCAGGTTTAAGCTGAATAATTAACGATTTTATTCGACTGAGTAGAAGCACGGGCTAAGCAAAGATTCAGTATTTTCATGTATGCAGATCAACAGCTCCATAACCAAGCTTTAAACTTTAAAAATACAGGTGTGAGTGCGTGAATAATTGCGTGAAAAGTATGCTATCTTGATAAATGCTTCAGCCTAAGAAATAATTCAAAATCATGATTATTTTTTAATAAAAGTGGATTTGAGCCAAGCCCAGACTTAAGTCTAATGAAGTATTTTTAAGCAGTATGAGTGAAAAACGATCAGTTTTATTTTAGTAAAATATAAAATAAAACAATATCTTATTTTAAAATCACAGGATTATACTAAGACTTTCATCTACTCATTTTTTAAATAAATACTGAAGATTCTTGCAGACTATTGGATTAATTTTCATAAGCCCACTAATCTTTAGCTATCCCAACGGACCGGCGAAAATCTAAACAAGTTACTGAGGGTGTGATTTGAACGGTTCGTTGCAGAAAAATCCTAATATTATTACAGGAAAATATCATGACTACATACCAAACAGCGATTGATGCAATCCGCGAATTGAAAGCGAAATTCGGTAACACTTGGGCAGACATCAGTCCTGAAGATGCTGCGCGTATGCAAATCCAAAACCGTTTCAAAACTGGTTTAGACATTGCGAAATATACCGCGGCAATTATGCGTCGTGATATGGCTGCTTATGATGCAGACTCTAGCAAATACACTCAATCATTAGGTTGCTGGCATGGTTTCATCGCACAACAAAAAATGATTGCCAACAAAAAATACTTCGGTACGACTGAACGTCGCTACATTTACCTTTCTGGTTGGATGGTTGCAGCACTTCGTTCAGAATTTGGTCCACTTCCTGACCAATCTATGCACGAAAAAACTTCTGTTCCTGCATTGATCGAAGAAATCTACACATTCTTACGTCAAGCTGACGCGAAAGAATTGAACGACTTGTTCCGTGCACTTAAAAAAGCACAAGAAGCAGGCGATACTGCTAAAGCAGCTGAATTGACTTCACAAATCGACAACTTCCAAACTCACGTTGTGCCAATTATTGCGGACATTGATGCGGGTTTCGGTAACGAAGAAGCGACTTATCTTTTAGCTAAGAAAATGATCGAAGCGGGTGCATGTGCACTACAAATCGAAAACCAGGTGTCTGACGCGAAACAATGTGGTCACCAAGCTGGTAAAGTAACTGTGCCACACGAAGACTTCATCGCGAAAATCCACGCACTTCGCTATGCATTCCTTGAAATGGGTCTTGACGACGGTATCATCGTTGCACGTACTGACTCTGAAGGTGCTGACCTGACTCAAAAAATCCCAGTGGTTAAAGAGCCAGGCGACATCGCTTCTCAATATATCAGCTACTTGGAAACATCTGAAATTGATATCGCTGATGCACAAGAAGATGAAATCCTGATCAAACGTGATGGCAAACTTCACCGTCCTAAACGTCTTGCTTCTGGCTTGTACCAGTTCCGTGAAGGCACGCAAATTGACCGCGTTGTACTTGACTGTGTAACCAGCTTGCAAAATGGTGCGGATCTTCTTTGGATCGAAACTGCGACACCAAACGTTGCTGAAATCGCTCACATGGTAAACCGTGTGAAAGAAACAGTTCCAAATGCGAAACTTGTATACAACAACTCACCTTCATTCAACTGGACGCTTAACTTCCGTCAACAAGCGTATGACCGTTGGGTTGCTGAAGGTAAAGACGTTTCTGCTTACGACCGTGCTAAGTTAATGAGCGCTGAGTACGATGCAACTGAACTGGCTGCTGAAGCTGACGAAAAAGTTCGTACCTTCCAAGCAGATGCTGCGCGTGAAGCGGGTGTGTTCCATCACTTGATCACACTTCCGACTTACCACACAGCTGCACTTTCTACGCATGAACTTGCTCAAGGTTACTTCGGTTCTGAAGGCATGTTGGCTTATGTTGCTGGCGTACAACGTAAAGAAATCCGCGGCGGTATCGCATGTGTTAAACACCAGGCAATGGCTGGTTCTGACATCGGTGATGACCACAAAGAAATCTTCGCTGGTGACAATGCATTGAAAGCTGGTGATGACGCTAAAAACACAATGAACCAGTTCAGTGCTTAATCTGCTGAATTGATTCACCAAAAAACCCTGCATCTGCAGGGTTTTTTATTTGGAAAAATGCTATTAATAAATAGGAAATGGCAACCTCAAGAAAGTATTCAAGTGAGATCATCCATAATTTCTCCATGATTGGTTTTTATCACAGTTATTATGTGTTTAATTCTTGCATTCTACTGCTATGTCACTGAATATTTAGATATAGCTTGCTCGTATTTGGTCTAAATTCATCCCTCTTTAATTAAAAAGTGACTCGGACTTATGCTGTCTAAATTTTTTATCCACCGCCCGATCTTTGCTGGGGTATTGGCGATTGTCGTGATGGCGATTGGCCTGTTCGCAGTGATGAACCTGCCAGTGGAACGTTATCCGGACATTGCCCCGCCACGGATAACGGTGGCAGCAACCTATAGTGGCGCTTCTGCGGAAACTGTGGAAGAAAGCGTGACCCAGGTGCTGGAGCAGCAGATTAAAGGGATTGACCATTTACTGTATTTTAGTTCGAGTAGTGATTCTTCAGGGCGCAGCCGGGTCAGCATCAGCTTTGAAAATGGTACCGACCCCGATACAGCACAGGTTCAGGTACAAAATGCGATTAATGGGGTATTGAACCGTTTACCGGAAGATGTCCAACGCCAGGGCGTTAACGTGTTTAAATCTCTCGGCGATACCCATATGGTGATCAGCCTGTATGATGAGTCCGGTCGCAGTAACAATATTGAGCTTTCTGATTACTTGATGACACATCTGGAGCAGGACATTTCCCGGATTGAAGGCATTGGTGAAGTTGATGTTTTTGGTTCTCAATATGCGATGCGGATCTGGCTGGATCCAGGAAAACTCAAACAGTATAAGCTGATGCCAAGCGATGTTCGTGCCGCCATTGAAGCTCAGAATACTCAGGTGGCTGCGGGCGCGATTGGGGATTTGCCGGCAGTGGATGAACAATACCTGAATGCTAAAGTCACCTCGGGTTCCCGTCTAAAAACCGTTGAAGAATTCCAGAATATTATTGTCAAATCGGATCGTGCCGGTAGTTTTATTTATTTAAAAGATATTGCGCGGGTCGAACTCGGTGCTGAAAGTTATCAGTCTTATAGCACCAACAATGGTTATCCTTCGGCAGGTCTTGGGATTTCTCTGGCCTCAGGCGCCAATGCCATTGCCACCTCAAACTTGATTAAAGCTGAAGTTGCCCGTATTTCCCAGCAGTTGCCCGAAGGCTATAAAATTGCCTATCCACGAGACAATACGCCCTTTGTACAAGAGTCGATTAAAGAGGTGGTCAAAACCCTGATCGAAGCGATCATTCTGGTTATCATGGTGATGTTCATTTTCTTGCAGAACTGGCGTGCCACCTTGATTCCTACCGTAACGGTGCCGGTGGTGATTTTGGGAACCATGGCGGTGCTTTATGCACTGGGCATGAGTATCAATACCTTAACCTTATTCGCTTTGGTTCTGGCTATTGGACTATTGGTTGATGATGCGATTGTGGTGGTAGAAAACGTGGAACGGCTGATGCATGAACAGCATTTGTCTGCCAAAGAGGCGGCGTTAGAGTCCATGCAGGAAATTAGTGGGGCATTGGTCGGAATTACCTTAGTTCTAACCGCAGTCTTTATTCCGATGGCGTTCTTTGGCGGTTCTACCGGGGTGATCTACCGACAGTTCTCCATCACTTTGGTTGCGGCCATGTCCTTATCCTTATTGGTGGCCTTGATTCTAACCCCAGCACTGTGTGCGCTCATTCTGAAACCGAATCCGAAACCGGCAAAATGGGCGGCATGGTTTAACCAGAAGCTGGATCATTTAAAGCATCGTTATCTGCATCTTTCCAAAGTCACGATTCAGCATCAGGTCATTTGTTTACTGCTTTTTGCCGGCTTGATCTGTGTCTTTGCACTGTTTTACCGTGCTTTGCCAACCAGTTTTTTGCCGAGTGAAGATCAGGGGATTTTAAGCCTGCAAATCAAAGTGCAGGAAGGTGCTCCGATGAAAAATACCATTCAGGTCGGAGAAGAGGTTCGTAAATATTTTCTGGATCAGGAACAGGCCAATGTCAGTCTGGTGATGATTCGTTATGGCCGCAATTTCTCGGGAACTGGCCAGAATCTGGCCACCGGTTTTGTGGCATTAAAACACTGGAATGAACGTTCCGGTCAGGACAATACCGCACCCGCGATTCGTGAACGGGCTTTGAAGCATTTTCAAAGTAACCCTAATGCACAAATCAACGTATCCATGCCCGCGTCAGTCAATGGTCTGGGACAAACCGATGGTCTGGATTTCTGGATTCGGGATATCAATGGTAATGGCCGGCAGTATCTGGAACAGCAATTTCAGGCACTGGAAGCTCAGGCTGGCAATTATGCAAGCTTTGAAAATCTGGGTAAACGTTCTAATCCTGAAAAAGCCGAACTACGCGTCAATATTGACCAAAAACAGGCCATGGCCAATGGTCTGACCCAAACGGCAATTAACAGCACCTTATCTAGCGCTTGGGGTGGCAGTTATATCAATGACTTTATTGATCGCGGCCGGATTAAACGGGTGATCATGCAGGGCGATGCCGAATTTCGTTCCAAGCCGGAAGATCTGGCACAATGGCATGTCCGCAATGACCAGAATCAAATGGTGCCTTTTAGTAACTTCTCGCAAGTGGACTGGAGTGGTGGTCCGGAAGTGGTCAACCGTTTCATGGGCTATACCGCACTACAGATGGAAGCAGATCGGGCTCAAGGCAGCAGCTCCGGTCAGGCCATGCAGGATGTAGAGGCGCTGATTGCTGAACAGGACGGTGTAGATGTGGTCTGGAGCGGTTTATCCTTTGAAGAAAAACAGTCCAATAATCAGGCCATCTGGCTGTATCTGATTTCGATAGGTTTTATTTTCCTGTGTCTGGCCGCATTGTATGAAAGCTGGAGTATTCCAACGGCGGTAATGTCAGCAATTCCTCTTGGTATTGGCGGCAATATTATTTTCAGTTATTTGGCTGGCTTCCCGAATGATATCTATTTCCAGATTGCCTTGCTGACCACCATTGGCTTGTCCTGTAAGAATGCCATTCTGATTGTGGAATTTGCTTCGCTGGCACAGCAACAGGGAAAATCGGTGGTGGAGGCAGCATTGGAAGGTGCTTCCCTGCGTCTGCGTCCGATCCTGATGACTTCCTTGGCTTTTGGCGCCGGAATTTTACCTTTGGTCTTTGCCACGGGAGCAGGCGCGGTAAGCCGTCAGGAAATTGGTGTCAGTGTATTCGGCGGCGTAATTTTCGGAACCGTGCTGGTGCTAATTTTTATTCCCTTTATGTATGTGATGATTCGAAGTTTAATGGCTAAAAAAGAACCGGTTGATTCATGATCGTGCGCTCAGAAAAACAATCCATAGCCTGACTCAATCCGGCTGTGATGATTTAGATGCACTGAGAGCAGGGGTAATGTTCGGAGGATGATGCTAAAATCCACGCCTTTGCGCTTATAACCATGGACTGCCTATGCCGAAAATTTCAGAAAAAATACAGCATATTCAACAACAGATCCGTTCTGAACACCATGCTATGGCGATTGGCTTATTAAATGAGCTGAATGTCGCCGATCAGGCCAGTATTTTAAAAGGTTTGAAGTTAGAAGAACAGATCCGGATTTTTCAGGAACTCAAAGAACCGAGCCGGGTATTCGAGTTTATGCCACTCAGCCAACAAGTCAGTCTGGCTGAGCAATTACCGGTCGCACAGATTATTGCGATTTTAAATGCGCTCGATTCGGACAACTTTGTCGATGTTTATAAACGATGTTCTCCACAGCTGCAGCAGCAGCTCATGGCAAAATTGTCCGAAGCGAGTCGGCAAACCCTAAAAGATCTGGCGATTTATCCTGAAGGGACTGCTGGTGCGCTGATGAGCTCCAGTTTTGTTTCTTTGCATCAGGATCTGTCGATTCATGACGCTATCCAAATGTTGCGTGTGGTGGCCGCAGATCAGGAAACCCTGTATCTGATTTATATTGTTGATGAGCAGGACCAGCTGATCGGGGTAGTCTCTTTAAGGCAGATGATTCAGGCCAGTCCTGAAACCAGCATTGCCGAGATCATGCAAAGAGATGTGATTTACGCCAAGATTGGGGATGACCAAGAAGACGTCGCAAAAACTTTAACCTATTATGATTTTATGGCTTTGCCGATTGTCGATGAGCATAAAAAAATTCTTGGAATTGTCACTTATGATGATGCCATGGACATCATGGAAGCCGAAACCACCGAGGATATTTTAAAGTCAGGGGCGGTTGAGCCCTTAACTGAGTTAAGTTTAAAAACTGCGCCTATTTTTACATTGTACCAGAAACGCGTATCTTGGCTGGTGATTCTGGTCTTTGGCAGTCTATTGTCCGGCATTGGCATTGCACATTATGAAGAGACCATTGCCGCGCATATTGTTCTGGTTTTTTTTCTGCCATTGCTGGTGGGCAGTGGTGGTAATGCCGGCTCGCAGTCGGCGACCTTGATGGTGCGTGCTTTGGCCACCGGTGATGTAGAGTTTAGAGACTGGTTTAGCCTGCTCAGCCGGGAAACCTTGGTGGCGTTGTGTCTGGGTGGCACCATGGCACTGGCTGTCTCGGTGTTGGGTTATGTCCGAGGGGATATCATGGTGGCTGTGGTTCTGGCGATCAGTATGCTCGGCATTGTGCTGATGGGCTGCCTGATCGGCATGAGTCTGCCTTTTATTCTGAACAAGTTTAAGATGGATCCGGCCAGTGCCTCTGCACCTTTGGTGACCTCTATTTGTGATGCCACCGGTGTGATTATTTATCTATTTGTTGCTTCCAAATTATTGTTTTAATTCACAGATTGCTACAACTTTGGTCTCAAAATAATTTATGCTGATGAAAGTCAGCCCTATTTTTGGAATCACATATGCCTGAGCCTGGACAAAAAACAAAACTGAGTCAACAAGAGGTCATTCGTCTGGAACGTGATCTGGCCAAGTTTGCCAACATGATGGATTCAGTGGTACGTATTCCATTTACCAAGCAAGGGGTAGGGGCAGATGCCGCGCTGAGTACGATTCCGGTCGCTGGAGATATCGCCGGTTTTGTATTGACCTGTTATGCCATTCATAAGGCCAAACAGATTGGGGTGCCGAGTGCCAAGCTGAATCCGGTCATGAAACTGGCGGTGATGGATGCGGTGGTTGGATTTATTCCAGTGGCAGGCACCATTTTTGATATTTTTATTCGTCCCAGTCGCAAGGCGCTTGATGTGGTGCATGTTCATATTCGTGAAGAATATCAGATTCACAGTGATCGACATGTGGTACACCCTTTTTTGCATGAAAGCCTGGAACGCAAACAGCAGCAATCTGTATTTTGGCGCAATCCTGTAGTGGCCTGGATCTGGATTCATATCCCGGATATTTTAGGCGCCTTGTTCCTGATTCTATTTGTTTTTGCGATTGGGTGGGGTGCGATGGCGTTGTATCAGTGGATTAGCGCATAAAGGCCTATATAAATAATGAATAATTGAATCCAATAAAAAAGCCTGCAAGTGCAGGCTTTTTTCAATCAATGAATAGTATTACTTAAGCACAATCAAGCTGTTGTAGTGCAGCAACACGTTGTTCGATGCTTGGATGCGTCTGGAACAAGGCAGCAAGGCTAAAGCCTTCTTCTTTACCCGCAGAAATCGCAAATGCTTTCATTTCTTTCGGCATGGCATCTGGCATTTCAGACTCTGCCTGTAAGCGCAATAATGCTGAAATCATAGCCTGTTTACCTGCCAAGCGCGCACCTGCTTCATCGGCACGATACTCACGCTGACGGGAGAACCACATCACAATCGACGACGCCAGAATACCGAATACGATATCCAGTACGATGGTAATTACAAAATAGGCAATACCCGGTGCTTCACCTTCTTCACGACCAAAAACGTTACGGTCAATAAAATCACCCGCGACACGTGCGAAGAACATGACGAAGGCGTTCACAACACCCTGAATCAGTGCCAGAGTGACCATATCACCATTGGCGACGTGACCAATCTCATGCGCCAATACTGCACGAAGCTCGTCTTTGTTCATACGCTCAAGCAGACCAGTCGATACGGCTACTAAAGCATCGTTTTTATTCCAGCCAGTGGCAAAGGCATTGGATTGATAAGATGGGAAAATACCCACTTCCGGCATTTTAATGCCTGCACGCTGAGAAAGTTGTGCAACTTCATGGAGCAACCAGGCTTCAGCTTGGTTACGAGGTGCATTCGGGTCAATCAGTTCAGTACCCGTGGTCTTTTTCGCCATCCATTTAGACATGAACAGGGAAATCATTGAGCCAACCATACCGAACACGAAACAGATGACCAGCAGGTTGCCTAGATTCAAGCCACCTGCGCCATGGTAACTACCGACACCGAAGAGTGACAAGATAATGCCAGCTACAACCAGTACCGCGAGGTTGGTTAGCAAGAACAAACCAATCCGCATCATTGAGAAATCCTCTTATTACAGAAAAATAATCTGATTATTGAATGTAAATCATTGAAATCAATATGAGGTGAAATCGATAAGATTTCAAGAAAAAAATAGCAATTCGCTACAAAAAGACAGTATGTTTTTTGTCCATATTGAAAGATAGGTCTTTAAAAAAAAAGCTGTTTCAAAATTACTCACTTAAATATATTTTTGCAGATGCTATCGCATTGGCAGTGGCATAAGAACCCATCGGTGCATCAGTGAAGCTACCATCTGCTCGTGCAATGATCTGACGCTGATATTTTGCCGCCTGAACATTGGACGCCGTCGTGGTTTCAGTTGAATAATTGGCAGAGCTGGCAATGACACGACCAGTATCAGAAGAAGCGGTATATGTACCACTGGTGCTGCCCAGTCCCTGTGCGTACAAGTTCTGATAACGGCTGCTGACACGGCGGACATAGTCCTGAGTTTCACGAAAAGGTGGCACACCCTTATATTTGGCCACATTGCCTTCGCCGGCATTATAACCTGCCAGTGCCAAGGTGGTATTGCCATTAAAGCGTTTCAATAACCAGGCCAGATATTTGGCCCCGGCCATAATATTCTGCTGCGGGTCATAGGCATTGCTGACATTAAAACGACGTGCTGTCGCCGGCATGAGTTGCATCAGGCCTTGTGCACCGACTGGAGAGCGAGCCTGTACATTAAAACCGGACTCGGTATGCATCACGGCTTTGATCAGGCCTTCAGAGACACCATAGGTTTGCGCTGCCTGGCGAATAATCGAATCATAAGCATTTTTATTTCTACTATAGCTCGGCAAGACCGAAGCTTCACTGGAACCCCAATTGCTATAACTATGAATATTACTGTCTGGATAATAGGTCTTCTTTTCAACCTGAAGATGGTTATAGCGACTTTTCTTATTGGTTAATAAAGTGCTGCCATTGCTATCGCGCAACTGATAAATGGTTTGACCGGCATAGACCAACTGGCAACAACTCGCCAATAGCACAGCACTGATCCCCTGACACCCCAAAACACGCAAATTTATTTTCATTGTTTATATTAGGTAAACACAATCGAGAAAAATTTAATGATGAGTTTAACAAAAAATTACGGAATGAAAAGACTTGTACGCTGCATTTATAAACGAGTTTGTAAGTGCAAGCCATTTTTTACATTTTAGAGTTAGAAAAAAAAATATGATTTAATTTAAAACCTTAGGGTTGACAGGTTTAACTAGTTGATTTTTATTAATAATTAAATTGGTTAAAAAGTGATCAATTTAAAGAAAAGCCTTATCTTTTGAGACGAAGAACTTGTCAAGTGCGTTTCAATCCACAAAGTTATCCACAACTTTTGTGGACAACTGTGGAAAAGTCCAAAAACTAGGCATCTTGCTGATTAATTGAACTGAAACGTTCAATATATCAATCTAAATAAAACATGAAAATGAAACTAATATGACATTTGCATGAAAATAAATTCTTTTGATGCGATGCGGGCCTGAATCGGCTAAAATTGCGCGGTATTTTTATTTATGGGTGAATCTCGTCTATGTACTCGCCAGTTGAGTCCGAACAAGGATTTAATTTCAAACCTGAACTGCCAACAAGCTCAGCCTACTATCGTTTGTTGAAGAAGCTGCGTCGCCAGGTCGGACATGCCATTCGTGACTTCAAAATGATTGAAGAAGGCGATAAGGTCATGGTGTGTATTTCAGGTGGTAAAGACAGTTACACCCTGTTAGATATCATGTTGCAGTTCAAGCGTATCGCACCGATCAACTTTGATGTCGTGGCGGTGAATCTGGATCAGAAACAGCCAGGCTTCCCGGAAGATGTATTACCACGTTATTTAGAAGAAAATAACATTCCGTATTACATTCTGGAAAAAGACACCTACAGCATCACCAAAAAGTTGACCCCGGAAGGTAAGACTTATTGCGCCGTCTGTTCGCGTCTACGCCGTGGCTCTTTGTATGGCTTTGCCCAGGAAATTGGTGCGACCAAGGTTGCGCTGGGGCATCACCGTGATGATATTCTGGCGACCTTCTTCCTGAACCTGTTCCATGGCGGCAGCTTGAAGGCCATGCCACCAAAACTGTTGTCTTCTGACAAAAAGAACATTCTGATTCGTCCACTGGCTTATGTGGAAGAAAAAGACATCATCAAATATGCAGAAATGCGTCAATTTCCAATTATTCCATGTAATTTATGTGGCTCTCAGGCGAACCTGCAGCGCGCAATTATCAATGACATGTTACGTGATTGGGATAAGGCACATCCAAAACGTCTGCACAGTATTTTTGGTGCATTGCAAAATGTCTCGCCATCACAGCTGGTCGATCGTGAATTGTTTGACTTTGAAGTGCTGGACAGCCAGCGCGAATTTGACTTCAAAGACAGCTGTTCGACTGAAGAAGCGCTGGAAGGCGAGAAACGCCGGATTAATATGGTCAATCTGGGCTTTGCCGCAGAATAATTTCAGCACACAGATATCAGCCTTCGGGTTGATGTCTGTATGAAAAACAAATAAAAATAGAACTACAAAAATTGAACGACGCGTACAAAATTCGTTAGCCTTTGCGCTAATGATCATGATATAACAAAGCACGAGCATAATAGCTTCAACATGATGTCGTCTGGATAGTCGACACAAATGAACAAATAATTTGAGGAAAGATCATGCCTGCTTTTTTAACTGATGATTGGTTTTCAACTGTAGAAACACTTACTGCGCAAGCTGGTGATTTAAACTTGCCACCAGCTTTGGCGAACCTGGCGATTAATTTGGTTGTAGCGGACACTACAGGTAATACTGAACTATCTTTAGATGGTGGAGCAATTAAAAAAGGTTTGTCTTCAAATGCCAAAACGACTTTGAATATGGACGGCGAAACGTTACGTAAAGTTTTTCTGGAGTTTGATATGGCCGCAGCCATGCAGGCATTTATGACCGGTAAAATCAAAGTACAGGGTGATATGTCTCAATTGATGGCACTTCAAACTGCCAAACCGAGTCAGGAACAAAAAGATCTATTCAAGAAAGTACTTGAAAATACGACAGCTTAATTTTGCTGAACATCAGCTGAAATGAGCACAAAAAAAGCTTACCTTTGAGGTAAGCTTTTTTATCGCCGGATAGAATAAAATCCAGCTCATCAGACCTTAGATATTCACCAATTGTGGTGTGGTCTTGATGTGTTCCAAATAAGCACGAATACGGGTTACATATTGTACTGCCTGACGATAGCGGCCGTTATTGGCTTTATTCTGATCCAGATAGGCATAGAGGTTGACCCAGTTATTTGGATTCTTGCCTTGTGACTGAATGCGTTTTTGTAACTGATTCACTGCACCTGGGCCCATATTATAAGCGACCAGTGCAAACCAGTTGCGATCCGGATAAGGAATATGCTCATAGCGGCTCAGCATTTGATCATAATACTTGGCACCACCCTGAATGCTTTGGGCTGGATCGGTACGATTGCTCACGCCCATTGCTTTAGCAGTGCTATTGGTCAGCATCATCAAACCGCGGACACCTGTCGGAGAGACCGAGTTCGGTTTCAGATAAGATTCCTGATAACCAATGGCAGCTAATAAATGCCAATCTAGATCATATTGCTGCGCTGTCTGTTTAAAGCTTGCTTTATAGATCGGTAACCGGTTGCTCAAATCACGTTGAATGGCTGTCCAAGATTCCTCTTTCACCACATTCTGATTATAAAATGAAGCAAGCTGCTTGATGGCACCACTTTGTTTGCCTTTACAGATAAAAGCACTAGCAGTCTGGCTCAAGGGATCTGTGGCAGATTTAAATACCAGATTTAAATTGGTATTCAAGCCATTACTCACCAAAATAGACTGATCACCACAGGTGGCGGAGAATGAAGTCAGGCGCTTATTTTCAATTTCACCTAAATCGGTGGTGGTCATGGCCAGATTGGCTTTGCCCTGAGCAACCCATTGCAGTGCAGTGGCATTATTCGGGACAATTTTAAAATCCAGTTTCACATTCAGACTGTTGGCATAGTTGCGCACCAGGTCATAACCGAAGCCATGCAGATGTTGTCCATCCTGAAATACGGTGGTCGGATTTTCGACTGCAACCACGGTCAGCTTATTGCTATTGACCACATGATCAAACTGAAGTGTGGTCTTACTTGCATTGATACTATGAAAGGGAATAAATGCAGTGCTCAGTACAAGTGCTTTCAAAGGGAGAGAAGAAATTACAGATCGTAGGCAAAGCCTCGACCCAGTGGATGAACTACTGTGCATGTTGTCTCCGCTACAAGTAATTTATGCCCTAAAAATCACAGCCAACATAGCCAGAAATTTTAACAGTTTGATAAATTCAATAAGGGTTGGGCAGTCATGACGTCATTCAAAATGACAAGAGATTTACGCATCATTATGTAGAAAAACTACATAGATTAAAAAGTAAGCATTTCCGGAAGTAGGTGGCATATTAATGATCTAAAAAACGATTGTCAAATTTTGTACACAAATTATTATTAAAAATAATTTTAAGATATTGAAATGTAATGTGAATTTTTTTTGAATTTTTTCATTGTTTTGAAATGGTAAATAAAATAAGCTGTTTGTAAGTTAATACACTGAAAATTTGATCAGCACGACGTATGAAATCCAACTTAATCACCCGTGGTGGACACGATAAATTGGTGGCAGAACTTAAGAATCTCTGGCATGAAGAGCGGCCGGAAATCACCAGAAAAGTGAACTGGGCAGCGAGTCTCGGCGACCGTTCGGAAAATGCCGATTACCAATATAACAAGCAAATTTTGCGTAAGATTGACCGCCGGGTCAGATACCTAGGCAAGCGTCTTGAAGAGCTAAAAATCATCGATTTTTCTCCAGAGCAGGAAGGCAAGGTCTATTTTGGAGCTTGGGTCGAGATTGAAAATGAAGAAGGCGAGCAGAAAAATTTACGTATTGTCGGAGTCGATGAAATTTATGATCATCATCCGCAGCATATCTCGATCAGTTCGCCCATGGCACGTGCGTTGTTGGGCAAGCAGGTGGATGATGAGGCTGAAGTGCTGACACCTTCCGGAAAGAAACGCTGGTTCATCAATTCAATTCGTTATGAAAAACCAGAAAATTCAGCAAATTAATGGAATTGATTTTATTTTGTGCAATTGATGCAGTGAAAGCATGAAAATATTTGCCAAGCGTGATTTTTGTTTATATCATGTCGGCCATGGAAGCGTGGCAGAGCGGTTTAATGCACCGGTCTTGAAAACCGACGAGGGTGTGAGTCCTCCGTGAGTTCGAATCTCACCGCTTCCGCCAAATTCAAAAAACCCAGTCAATTGACTGGGTTTTTTTATGCCTTTATTTTTATATTCATTATCAAGCTAATTCTGATTCATGCCGTTGCTTTATCTTGAATTAAATAGCTCTTGGCATCGTTTAAGTATTAACTTCTTTAAATAAAAATACATTTCAGCTTTTGTTTCGGCTGATTTTTAACTGAATAAACAGCTTTTTCTAAAAGTTTTGCTAAATTTTATTGCCAAAAATCCGATTTATTTATATGATGGCGGCCAAGGAAGCGTGGCAGAGCGGTTTAATGCACCGGTCTTGAAAACCGACGAGGGTGTGAGTCCTCCGTGAGTTCGAATCTCACCGCTTCCGCCAAATTCTAAAAACCCCAGTCGAAAGATTGGGGTTTTTCTTTTTAGGCAGCAATGATTCAATACTTTATTCATCAATAACCAGTCCATAGCCCAAAACTTGAAAAATGGACGCATGTGCCAAATATAGAGTCAGAGACATCAACGCGCTATCATATGCCCAAGCATCATATGGATCTCATTATGAAAATTGTCGCAGATGAAAATCTGGCATTTACCGATTATTTCTTTTCTGAATTTGCAGACATTCGTCATTGTCCAGGCCGTAACTTAATGGCACAGGATGTTCAGGATGCAGATGCATTATTGGTACGCTCAGTGACTCAGGTCAATGAAGCACTGCTACAGAATAGTTCGATCAAGTTTGTAGGCAGTGCCACTATTGGTACAGATCATCTGGATATTGCTGTATTGGAACAGCATGGGATTCAGTGGAGCAATGCATCCGGCTGTAATGCACAAGCCGTGGCTGAATATGTCATTACCGCATTACTGCATGTACGTCCTGAGTTAGTAGATGCCAATGCAACATTTAGCCTGGGTATAGTCGGTTTGGGTAATGTTGGAACCCGTCTGGCTTATATGGCAAAACTTTTGGGCTGGCGCGTGATTGGCTATGATCCTTTGGTTCAAAGAACGCAGGTCGATCAAGTTGAATTTAATGAATTGTTGCAGCAAGCGGATGCGATTTCGATTCATGTCCCTTTAACTCAAACGGGTCTTTATCCAACTTACCATTTATTCAATACGGCTACATTGGCGCAAATGCAGCCTGATGCAATTCTGATTAATTCTGCACGTGGGCCAGTGATTGAAGAGGCCGCCCTGATCCAGGATCTTAAAGCGACACAACGAACCGTGATTTTAGATGTTTTTGAACACGAACCGGTTATTTCAGCAGAGCTTCTGGATCTGCTGACGCTGGTGACGCCGCATATTGCCGGTTATAGCCTGGAAGGCAAGGCGCGTGGTACTCAAATGATCTATGACGCTTTCTGTCAAACTTTTGCTTTTGCAGCACATAAACAGTTCGAAACCCAGCTTCCGGTCTGCGAGCAGTTTTTCCAAAATCAGGATTTAAAAATGGTGCTAAAGCAATATTTAACGCAAATTTATGATATTGCCTGTGATGATCAAAATCTGCGTACTTGTGTCAAGGATGGCAAAGTGGATCAGCAGGCTTTTGATCATTTAAGAAAAACCTATCCGCTGCGTCGTGAATGGGCTGCACATGGTGGGCCAAAAGCATGAATAGCACTTATCAGCCGACGTGTGACCTGAATGCCATGCGTGCACGTGCCACCTTATATGCACAAATCCGTCAATTTTTTGCTGAGCGGGATGTATTAGAAGTCGAAACACCAATTTTATCTCAAGCCGGTGTGACCGATGTGCATTTGGCTTCAGTACAGGCACAGCGTCATGTACTGGCTAAAGCACATACGCATTATTTACAGACCTCACCTGAATTTGCCATGAAGCGTTTATTGGCCAGTGGCAGCGGGCCTATTTACCAGATTTGTAAAGTCTTCCGTGATGATGAACATGGGCGTAAGCACAATAGCGAATTTACCATGCTGGAATGGTATCGCCCGGGCTTTAGCTTAAAAGATTTGATGTTCGAAGTAGCCGATCTGCTTAATGTGACGCTTAAAGCACGTTTTGCTGAAATCCGTCCAACCATTTTGAGCTATAAACATGCCTTTATGGATCGTCTGGATATTAATCCATTGCAAGCGACCTTGCAGGAACTGAAAGACTGCTGTCGCCGTGTCGGTCTAAATCTGGATTTGGGTGAGGATCGGCTCGGCTATATCGACCTGTTATTTTCACATATGGTGGAGCCGAGTCTCGGTTTTGATACCGCAGTATTCCTGACCGATTTTCCGCCTGAAATGGCCTCTTTGGCGAAAACCCGAATCGATGAAGATGGGGAACTGGTCGCTGCACGTTTTGAGTTGTATATCGAAGGTTTAGAATTGGCCAATGCCTATGATGAGCTGATTGATGCTGAAGTTTTGCGCTCACGCTTTGAGACGGATAATGCAGAGCGGGCCAGACTTGGGCTGCATGTCATGCCTATTGATGAGTATTTACTGGCGGCTTTACCGAATATGCCGGAATGTTCAGGGATTGCCTTGGGAATTGACCGCTTGCTCATGATCGCGACCAATCAGATGAAACTGGAGCAAGTGATTAGTTTCCCGGCGGATATTTCCTGATCGGGATTTGATTTTCCTTAAGCTCTTTAGAGGGCTGGGTCTCTGCACTAAATGATTGAAGCAATAAAAAAGCACCCTCGGGTGCTTTGTCTTTATTCAATAGATACAGTTTGTTGGGCTTTAAGTTCACCCAGTGCCTGAATACGCCGTTCAATCAGCATTTCGCCAATATCCGGGCCTTGAATATCGGCAGGCAGGTCTTGTGCTTTAATGGCACGTACTATCTGCATGGCATCAAGTACATATTGTGCTTGTGGATAGGCACGATCTTCCAGTCCTAAACGGCCACGTGAATCACATTCACAGGCCTGTACAAAAGCTTCGACACGCTCGGGACGACGTAAAACGTCCAGACGCTGCAATAATCGCCATAAAGTACCGGGTTTGAGATTAAATGCCTGATGACATTTCAGATGCTCTTTACATACTGCCAACGCCAGTTGCTTGGTATAGGTCGGTACTTTTAAGCGATCACACAGATCATTGACCGGCTTGATGCCACGTTCTTCATGCATGATATGCCGCGGTAATTCTTCAACCGGGGTTAATGCTTTGCCCAAATCATGCACTAAAACGGCGAAACGTACATCCAGGCTATAGTTTTGACGACACGCCTGCTGCAAGGACATCATGGTGTGAATGCCGCAGTCAATTTCCGGATGATATTCAGGGCGTTGCGGAATACCATATAAGGCATCTATCTCAGGAAATAAGACTTTTAAAGCGCCACATTGACGCAATACTTCAAAATACACATCAGCATGACGTTCTGTTAAGGCACGTGAAGTTTCTTTCCAGACCCGCTCCGGTGTTAATGCATTCAATTCACCGGATTCCGTCAAGCGCTGCATGAGTGCTAAAGTTTCATCCGCAATCACAAAACCTGCACTGGTATAGCGGGCCGCAAAACGGGCAATTCGCAGCACCCGTAATGGATCTTCGACAAAAGCATCGGAAACATGACGCAGCACTCGGTTATTCAAATCTTGCTGACCGCCATAAGGATCATAAATCTGACCGGCATCATCCATCGCCATGGCATTAATGGTCAGGTCACGACGGATCAAATCCTGTTCCAGGGTCACACTGATATCGGTATGAAAGTCAAAACCATGATAACCGGTGCCGGATTTACGTTCGGTACGGGCCAGTGCATATTCTTCTTTTGTTTTGGGGTGTAGGAAAACAGGAAAATCTTTGCCTACGGGCTGATAGCCTAAGTCAAGCATTTGCGCCGGAGTTGCACCAACGACCACATAATCTTTTTCGTGATAGGGGTGTCCGAGCAAATGATCCCGAACTGCACCGCCTACTAAATAAACTTGCATGAAAAAACCTCTATTCTTACAAGCATCATGCTACAGAATAGAGGTTTTCTCAAGTTAAGAAACGAGGCGGATGCGTCGTTATCTTGTCATTGGATTAAAGTGCGTCTTGTTCCGCTTGCTGGATTTCTGCAACGGTAAGTGCAGTCATGTTCACCACGCGACGCGTAGTCGCAGTCGGAGTCAAGATATGTACCGGCTTCGCAGCACCCAACAGAATTGGGCCAATCGTCACGTTGTTGCCTGAAGTTGCTTTCAACAAGTTAAACGAAATGTTGGCAGCATCCAGATTCGGCATGATCAGTAAGTTTGCAGAACCTTTAAAACGTGAGTTCGGGAAGGCAAACTGGCGAATATTTTCATCCAGTGCAGCATCACCGTGCATTTCACCTTCAACTTCTAGCTCAGGCGCGATTTCAGACAGGATGTCATATACCTTACGCATTTTTTGCGCGCTGGCATCATGCTGGTCTGAACCGAAACTTGAGTGAGAAAGCAGGGCAATACGTGGGGTCATACCAAAACGGCGCACTTCTTCAGCAGCCAGAATGGTCATTTCCGCCAGCTGTTCAGCCGTTGGATTGGTGTTGACATAGGTGTCGGCAATGAACAGGTTGCGATCTTCAAGCATCAAGGCATTTAGGGTAAAGAAAGTGTTATGACCTTCTTTTTTGCCAATGATGTTGCTGACGAAGTCCAGATGAATGTCGTAGCTTGAATAAGTACCACAGAGCATGCCATCTGCCATGCCATGTTTGACCAGCATCGATGCAATTAAGGTAGAGCGACGACGCGCTTCACGCTGTGCATATTCAGGCGTTACGCCTTTACGCTGCATGATCTGGTAATAATCGTCTGCAAACAACTCATAATCCGGATTCTTTTCCTGATCAACAATCGTGATATTCACGCCATCTTCAAGACGTAGACCCAATTTTTTGATATTGGCTTCAATCACGGCTGGACGACCGACCAAAATAGGGATCGCCAAACCATCATCGACTGCAATTTGAACGGCGCGAAGTACACGCAGGTCTTCACCTTCCGCATAGGCAATACGCTTAGGATTCGATTTTGCCTGTTCAAAGATCGGTTTCATCACGAATGCCGAGTTATAGACAAACTCAGACAAACGTTGACGATAATGCGAGAAATCTTTAATTGGACGTGTTGCTACACCCGAATCCATGGCTGCTTGTGCCACTGCAGGCGCGATTTCAAGAATCAGGCGTTGATCTAGTGGACCCGGAATCAGGTATTCACGGCCAAATGATGCCGATTTCTCACCATAAGTTGCAGCATCCGCTTCGACGTGTGCCATACGCGCAATTGCATGTACACAGGCAATTTTCATTTCTTCGTTAATCGTGGTTGCACCAACGTCTAATGCCCCACGGAAGATGTACGGGAAGCAAAGTGCGTTATTGACCTGGTTTGGATAGTCAGAACGGCCAGTGGCCATGATCACATCATCACGAACTTCGTGTGCATGTTCAGGCAGAATTTCTGGATCCGGATTCGCCAGTGCGAAAATGATCGGATCTTTGGCCATTACCTTAACCATTTCTTTGGTCAGGATGCCGGCAGCAGAAAGACCGAGGAACATGTCTGCACCCGCGATCACATCACCAAGCTGAGTGGCTTCAATGTCCTGTACATACGCTTTTTTAGATTCATCCAGACCTTCACGATGCGTGGTCAGCAGACCACGTGAATCGGCAACGATGATGTTTTCTTTTTTAGCGCCCAAAGCACACAGCAGATTTAAGCAAGATAGTGCTGCAGCACCCGCACCTGATGCCACAATCTTGATTTCGTCAATTTTTTTGCCATTAATTTGCAGGGCATTCAGTAACGCAGAACCGACAATAATTGAAGTACCGTGCTGATCATCATGGAATACCGGAATATTCATGCGTTCACGCAGTTTTTGCTCGATGTAGAAGCATTCTGGCGCCTTGATATCTTCAAGGTTAATCCCGCCAAAAGTCGGCTCTAAGGATGCGATAATATCTACAATTTTATCTGGATCATTTTCAGCGATTTCGATATCGAATACATCAACACCGGCGAATTTTTTAAATAATACGCCTTTGCCTTCCATGACTGGTTTAGAAGCCAGAGGACCAATATTACCCAAGCCCAACACCGCAGTACCGTTGGTCACTACAGCGACCAGATTACCGCGTGCGGTATACAATGCAGCAGTTGAAGGATCGCGTTCAATCTCAAGACATGGTGCAGCTACGCCAGGCGAGTAAGCAAGGGCTAAGTCACGTTGGTTGACCAATTGTTTGCTTGGTGTAACGCTGATTTTCCCCGGGGTAGGAAACTCGTGATAGTAAAGGGCCTGTTGCTTTAAAGATTGTTCGTCCATCAGTCTCTCGATCGTTGTAAAGATTACCCGGTCAGCGGGTAAAAAATTTATTTATGTCCCCGAATATACCATTTGTTCGCCAGTTCGCACAGCCAAAGACGGCCGTTTTTCCAACAATCTTATTGGGGTAGGGTATAAACTTAGACTTGATAAGTATAAGAATCATTGGTCATATTTTGTGTCAAATACGCAGTGGCGTCCTCTTCTGGCAGCGGTTTGGAGAATAAATATCCTTGAGCGATATCACAGTCTAAATCATGTAGATATGCTAACTGCTCTTCAGTCTCGATGCCTTCCGCGACCACGGTCATGCCCATGGCTTTACCCATCGCCACCATGGCACTGACAATGGCTTCCTGTTTGTTTTCACCAATCTTGGACACAAAACTGCGGTCAATTTTTAGGGTATCAATCGGGAAATCAGCAAGATAGGACAGGGATGAATACCCCGTGCCAAAATCATCCAGAGCAATATGGATCTGTCGCTGTTTGATTTCGTTCAGCAGGTTTTTGACTGCTTCCGAATTTTCAATTAAAGACGATTCGGTAATTTCCAGTTCCAGACTGGCACCTGAAATCTGGTTGTCGGCAATGGCCTGATCCAGGTCATCGAGTAACTGACCGCGGCGCAATTGCTGCGCCACGACGTTGACTGATACACAAATATGATTAAAGCCCAGATTGTTCCATTGGCGAATCTGTTTGGCTGTCTGCTGGATGACCAGACGGCCAATATCTGAAATCAGGCTGGTCTGTTCGGCTAAAGGGATAAACAAGCCGGGTGGAATAATGCCTTTTTCGGGATGATTCCAGCGAATCAAGGCTTCAAAGCCATAAATGCGCTGATCACTGAAATTAATTTTTGGCTGATAATAAACAATCAACTCATTATTCTGGATGGCTTTACGCAAATCCCGTTCCAGAAAAATCCCCGTTTCTTGTAGACCATCACTTTGATTAGAATAAAAGTGAATGGTATTGCCGCCCAGATTTTTAGCTTCGTTCAGGGCCTGTTCGGCACAGTTGTTTAAATAATCGAGTTGACGACCATGATCTGGATAAAATGCCACGCCCATGGAAAGCGTGATCACATAATCCTGACCGTAAATATTAAATGGAGTGGTAAATGCCTGCGCGATGCGTTCACAGTGTCGCTGTACTGAAGGGCGAATATGTGAAATCTCATAGATAATCGCAAAATCATCACCATTCAGATGCGCCACAAACAAGGCTTCTGCATTATTCATGCGCAGGCGTTGCGCGACCTGACGTAAAAGTTCATCCCCGCCATTATTGGATAGATATTCATTTAATGGACGGAAGCGATCGATATTCAGGCGAATCACGGCCATCTGCTGAATGGAATCTTTTTGCGAGACCAGATATTGATGCAGCTGATAGTTATAATAGAAACGATTCGGTAAATCGGTCAGTGGGTCATAATTTTCCAGATAAGACAGGCGCTGTTCCTGTAATTTGCGTTCGGTCAGATCCGAGACAATCCCGACATAATGGGTAATCCGGCCTTCATCATCGGTGACGGCATTGATGTGTAACCATAAGGCGGATTGTTTGCCAGACATGAATTTGGCGTATACCTCGCCATCATAGGAGCCAATCTTTTGAAGCTGTTTGATAATACTGGCATGGTTGCTGCGCTGTTCAGCTTTATTTTGTGCAACAAGATCGAATAAAGACTTACCGATGATCTGCTCACGCTCAAAGCCACTCAGGTATTCATAGTGAGGATTAACATCAATATAATACAGTTCAGGATTGAGAATAAAAATCCCTTCCGCGGCCTGTTCCAGTACACTGGCAACCAGTTTTAAACGTTCTTGAGAAATACGTTCCTGCTGAATATCACGACGAATACCTACCATTCGCAAAGGTTTGTTATTTTTAGGATCACGGCTAATCACGCGGCCAATATCATGCACCCAGTTCCAGTTGCCATCACTGAGCAGAATCCGGTAAGTGGCATCATAACGCTCAATCTGACCACGCAAATGCTGTTTCATGTTGCGCTTAAAATAGTCCAGATCATCAGGGTGAATCAGATGCTCTAATTGCAGATGATGATCTTTGGAATCACGCAGAATTTTTTCATCTTTATGATTGGTTAATGTAATGAGACGGTCTTTGATATTCCAGTCCCATGGGCGAATGCCGGCAATCTCATGGGCAAGATCCAGGTTCTGTTGCTGATTTTTCAAATGATGATTAATCTGTTCAATATCATAGGTACGTTCCCGTACTTTTTGTTCCAGTAATTGATTGTTGAGCTGTAATTGTAATTCAATATCTTTGGATTTATTGACTTCAGTTTGCAGTTGCTGGCACAGCTCATCAGTCCAGGCCACTTGCTGTTCGGCATTTTTAACCAGCAGACTGTTTTCTGCATACAAGCGCGATGTCCGGCGATGAATACGATAACTACTATTGGCACACAGCAGAATGACAATCACCGCAAAATTTAAGGCCAGACTGAAGAAGGGATTGGAAAGGCTGACATGATAAATTTGCGACAATAAAAAAGGGAATAAAGAGGGTAAAAATACCAGGCAGAAATAACTGAGTTTTTGGGTCAGATAAGTCAAGCCAAATGCCTGAGTCACAATCAGGAGCAGAGCAGATAAGGTCAGTGCTTCAATATCTTCGAATGCGGGATTGGCCTGCGGCAAATAGTAATAAATTGTATAAATACCGACAGCAATACAGCTCCCGACGGCAAGACTCTGAATCTGTAACCAGCGATGTGCGCCTTTCAAATCATATTGTTCAGGCTTAAAATAAAGTGTGCTCACCAACCAGCACATACTGACCAGTAGCTCGGTCAGTATAAACCAGGTATTAAAATAGGTATTGGAAGGACGATATTGAAGGTGATAAATACAAAAAATATAAAGGCAAATCACCATTATACTGATTAAAAAATAGCGACTATGGCGAAGTGTGTTCGCAATCTGAGCATGATGCAAATGCTGCTGGATATAGTCGTCTTGCTTATCAACCATGTGATTCAATGCCTGTATTCATCCTAAACGTTTTTCCCTATGTATTGTTCTTATAAAAAAACTCCAGGAAATGTGTAAAATTAACTCATCAATAGTTATTATTCTTTCGTCGAGATTAGAGGTCTTAGGAATAAAAATCAACAAAATTAAAGACAAATTTTTACTGGCCTGATGAACTAGAGATTATAGTTCAAAATTGAAAGGGCCACGACAGGGGCTGTTTCGGTACGTAGTACGCGTTCACCAATACACCAGTTTAGAAAACCTTTTGCATTTGCCGCTGTAATTTCTGCCTCACTGAGACCGCCTTCAGGGCCAATCAGCAGTGCAATATCCAGGGTCGCATCTGCCAGTACATCTGTTTCATCTTTATTGGGCGCCAAAACCAGTTTGGTCTTGGGTAGCTCGGTTTCCAACCATTTTTCAAGTGATATTGGTGCTAAAATTTTAGGCACAATATTCAGTCCACACTGTTCACATGCTGCAATCGCGATCCCTTGCCAGTGATCCAGTTTTTTCTGGTCACGATCATACTTCAAGCGCATTTCACAACGATCCGAAGTCAGCAATTGAATTTCTGAAACGCCCAATTCCACAGCTTTTTGAATCGCATAATCCATGCGGTCGCCTTTGCTCATCACCTGACCGAGCAAGGCCTGGAACTTGGGTGTGCGATTGGCGGGATTAAATGCATTGACCGATACTGTGGCTGATTTTTTAGCAACCTCAGTTAAGGTCACTTCATATTCGCCACCCTGTCCATTGAACAGGGTCGCGGCTTCGCCCGCTTGAGCGCGTAATACCTTTACCCAATGATGAAAAACGGTTTCCGTTAACTCAACCGTAGTATCAACATTTAAGTCTGCTTCAATAAAAAAACGTGGCATGGAGGGATTACTCTCAGATGGAACAAAACAAGACTGCATTGCTATTTACACCCTCTTTGTGTTTTTCCCAAGGGGAGAAAATGGGTGAGATCAATGCAGCCTAAAAACTTATGCTAGACCTAAGTCTTTTACAAGTTGGCGTGTAGGATCAGTGGTGTTCATGGTGTAGAAGTGCAAGCTTGGTGCGCCACCTGCAAGCAGACGCTCACAGAATTTAACCACAACTTCGTGGCCAAAGGCTTTGATGCTGGCAGTATCATCACCATAGGTTGCCAGTTGCTTGCGAATCCAGCGTGGAATCTCGGCACCGGTACCGTCCGCAAAGCGGATCAGGTTGCTGGCATTGGTGATTGGCATAATGCCCGGCGCCACAGGAATATCAATTCCGGCTTTCTGGATGCGATCTACAAAGTAGAAATAAGCATCTGGATTGAAAAAGAACTGGGTTAATGCTGCATTGGCACCAGCTTGTACTTTTTCAACAAAGTGCTGGATGTCTTGATCAAAGCTTTCTGCCTGAGGATGCATTTCCGGATAAGCTGCGACTTCAATCTTGAAATGATCGCCTGAATATTCACGGATAAAGCGAACCAGATCAGCGGCATAGGGTAATTCACCCAAACCAACCTGACCTGATGGCAAGTCACCGCGGAGGGCAACAATACGGTCAATGCCTTGTGATTTGTACAGATCAAGCAGTTCTGCAATACGCGCTTTGTCATCGCCGATACATGACAGGTGAGGGGCAACCGGTGCACCTTTGCCATTAAAATCGTTGATGGTAGACAGGGTGCGTTCACGAGTTGAACCACCTGCACCATAAGTTACAGAGAAAAATTCTGGATTGAGCAATTGTAGTTCTTGATGAACCACTTTGAGTTTTTCCGCACCCACATCAGTTTTGGTCGGGAAGAATTCAAATGAAATTGGAATCTGTTTAGACATGTTCAAATCCTTTTTATAAATACTTTTTAATTAGTTTTACCTCTCCTAAATCCTCTCTTGCGCTGAGCTTCAAAGCAGTGCTTTAAGCACGCTCAGGAGAGGATTTACCCTCGATGACATACATTTGGTAATGAATGTTCCCTCTCCCTATGGGAGAGGGTTAGGGAGAGGGTGGAGTTTAATTAGTATTTATAAGCATCAGACTTGAATGGACCTTCAACTTGAACGCCTAAGTAATCCGCTTGCTCTTGAGTTAATTGAGTCAGAACACCACCAAAACCTGCAACCATTGCAGCAGCGACTTCTTCGTCTAATTTCTTAGGAAGAAGCTCTACACGAATTTGCGCAGCTTTTTCAGATTCTGGAAGATCAGCAAATTTCTCAGCGAATAAATGCATTTGACCCAATACCTGGTTGGCAAATGAACCATCCATAATACGTGATGGGTGACCAGTCGCATTACCAAGATTCACCAAACGACCTTCAGATAAAAGGATGAGGTAATCGTTTTCATTTTCTGAACGATATACTTGGTGTACTTGTGGCTTCACTTCAACCCACTTGTAACCACGTAAGTAGTTGGTGTCGATTTCAGTATCAAAGTGACCGATGTTACATACCACAGCACCCGCTTTTAGTGAATCAAGCATCGCTGCATCACAAACATGGTAGTTACCAGTTGTTGTTACGATCAGGTCAGTGTTTTGAAGAAGGTCAGTATTTACGTCTTCTTTCTTGCCTGTTTGCACGCCATTTTTGTATGGAGATACAACTTCGTAACCATCCATGCATGCTTGCATCGCACAGATTGGATCAACTTCAGTAACACGTACAATCATGCCTTCTTGACGAAGTGATTGAGCAGAACCTTTACCCACGTCACCGTAACCGATCACAAGCGCACGACGGCCAGATAACAGCATATCTGTACCACGTTTAATTGCGTCGTTAAGTGAGTGACGGCAACCGTATTTGTTGTCGTTTTTAGATTTAGTAACAGAATCGTTTACGTTGATTGCAGGAACTTTCAACGTGCCATCACGAAGCATTTCGTACAGACGTTGAACACCTGTCGTGGTTTCTTCAGTCACACCGTGAATTTTAGCAATCACTTCTGGGTATTTTTCATGAACAAGTAGCGTTAAGTCACCGCCATCGTCAAGAATCATGTTGGCATCCCAAGGCGTGCCATTGACATTGATTTGTTGTTCAAGACACCACATGTATTCTTCTTCAGTTTCGCCTTTCCAAGCAAAAACAGGAATACCCGCAGCAGCAATTGCAGCAGCAGCATGGTCTTGAGTAGAGAAGATGTTACATGAAGTCCAGCGAACTTCGGCGCCCAATTCAACCAGTGTTTCAATAAGAACAGCAGTTTGAATGGTCATGTGGATACAGCCGAGAATTTTCGCGCCTGCAAGTGGTTTAGCAGCAGCATAGCGTTTACGCAGACCCATAAGGGCTGGCATTTCAGCTTCTGCAAGTTTAATTTCTTTACGGCCGTAATCAGCAAGTGAAATATCAGCAACTTTGTAATCTGTAAATGAAGCAGTAACCGCGTTCATCAGGATCTCCTAGGAAAAAATAGATTGGATCGTTCTGTTCGCGGATGCCGTTGTTGATCAGAACGAATGTCTGACCGATGGTCGAGCCTAGCGATTTTACATTTAGTGCCTGTAAAACGTCGCAGCATCCCTCGACTAGCGCAGTATTGTACTTGGATTCTATGAATGAGCCAAGTTGAAAAAAGATAATATTAATTGTTTTCTAAGCTTTGAGCTTTTAGTTGATCAAAAGTATTCCAGCCTAAACCAGTTAATTCATACAGCCTACCATTGTTGCCAAGATCATTAATAAATCCTGATTTCTTTAGATCAGTGATAGCCGTTTTCCATTGAGAAATTTCTCTTTGGCTATTTAAATTCAAATGTAAATCGCCAGCATGCAGTTGGGTAGAATCAATATTTTGTAAAAATTGAATTTCACTTTCGCGTTCACCAGCACTTAGTAAAAGTTGCATCATTCTCTCGCTTAATTCATTTTTTTGTTTTAAGAGTTTAGGGTTTTTGAAATCAATGATTTTTAGATTATTTAAGATATTTTGAATGTATGTATTTTGCTGGATATGAAGAGATAAATGATCTTTAATTTTTTGCTTAAAAATAGATAAATCATTGTAAAATTCTAGTACGCCACTTGGCTTCCACTCCCTGATTTGAATTTGTAGTTTTTGATATTGTTCAGTAATTTGACTTGGGGGAATAGGTTTATCACAGATATAAATTGAAGTCAGTTTTTGAGAGTCGATATGTCTGGAAATTTCCTCTACAGTGCCGCTGGCGTATTCCCCAGTGTCTGTACCTAATCGAGTCCAAAATATTCCAATCAGAATGTCGGCATCATTGAGAATACTTTTATTGATAATTTCTTGAGGCCTATTACCCATTTCAGGTGCTACATGAGTTTCCCATCTGATAGGATTTAACATTACATTAAATTGCTTAGAATGAATTGCATTCCATTCATAGATTGCATCACGAACAAGTCGTCTTTCTTCTGCGACATCGCTTGGTGAAGCGATCATTACGTTTAATACTGTTGCTTGGTAAGCCATATTGTTATCAGAATTTTATTAATATTAATGACTAATATATAGGTGCTTTTTCAATTGAGCCAGACTATTTTTATAATAAAAAGCCCATCATCTGACGGGCTTTTCTTACTTATTTAGTTTCAGCAGCATCTGCTTTTTGAGTCCAGAACTCAGCCTGTTCTTCATCGCCATCTACGCCTAAACCATTGGCATAAATAAATGCAAGATCGCGCATTGCTTGAACTTCGCCAAGTTCCGCGGCTTGTTTGACCAAAGCAATCGATTTTTCCACGTCTTTTTCAATTACATCACCGCGACGGTAAAAACCGGCCAGCTCTAAAGTCGCAGCAGGGTGCTTCTCGATATTGGCCTTACTTAACCAGTAATAGGCTAACTCAAAGTGAGCTTTAGATTCTTCCGGATCTTCTTCAGTCAGTTCTTTGGCATAAACGGTATAACCTTCACCTAACCAGTACATCGCATCAACCAGTCCGCCGTTGGCAGCTTTCAATGCCCATTCTTCAGCCAGAATGATGTCATCATCATGCTCGCTTTGCATATACAGTTCAGCCAATTCAAATTGCGCTTCAGCATTGCCTGCTAAGGCAAGATTGGTCAGGGCAGCAGAGGGAGAAACACGCTGGGTCATATCAACATCTCAAAAATATTATGCGTAGACTAAAGGTTTAAATTAAAAAAGCCAATCCGAAGATCAGCTTTTCAAGTATGAGGGGGTAAATTAGAATTTTAGACCAAGCAAATGATTGCTGAAATCACGGCGATTACCACACAGATTGAGGCGATTACTTTAATTTTACTTTCCAGATAGCTCAGGCTTAAACCAACGACCAGGGCCGCAAAAGTCAAACTGCCGAGCCAATAACTGATCATGTTGCTGATCGTTCCAGCGAACAGGCACAGGATAAGTGCCAGAATCAATATTACCCAGCCAAGAATGCTGGCCAGTCTGGTTTTGGACGTATCTAATTCTTGAGCAAAGATCTGTTTTTGATGTTTGGACATGGATGCGGCAAGCGCAAACAAACCGAGAGATGTCAAAGCCCAAATCAATAAGAAGAACATCATGCCTGATTCTCCTTGAGCATCACTTTGGATTTTTTCGGTGGCAAGCTTTTATGATTTTTCACTTTCTTGAATGCAAACCAGAACAGGATAGCAAGCACCCACATCGCCAGATCAAAAGAAGCAATCATCCATTGAGCATTCAGGACGGTATTCCAGATCGTCTGACCGCCAGTCAGGAAATTAATGATTGGCAACAATGCGAATGCCACAGTGGCAAGCACGAGTAGCTCTAGCCAGGCTTGTCGATTGCTACGAATTATGGCGTAAATTAAGGTCAGCAACCAGACGATAAAGAAGCTACGAATCTCCCAGTTCAGTCGCATGTCCATGTCTGCCGGAATAAAACGGTTGGCATAAAAGTAGGCGGCACAGGCAATCGGTAAACCAATAATGGCAGCGATATTGGTGACTTCTACAAGACGATAACCAAAAGATTTATAGCCTTGCTTTTGTTGTTGTGGTGCGCGTTTGACACACCACAGAATCAAACCAGTCGCAATCATGAATGTGCCGACCACACCAGACATGAACAATAACCAGCGTAGAGCCAAGTCCACGCCACGTGCTTCATGCAGTGTGGTAAATACGTTATAAATACCGTTTGCAACCGAGGGTGTTTTCAGTGTGGTTTGATCCGGCTTTAATTCACCCGTCACGCCATTGAAAGCCAGACTCGGATAAACATTACGATAGGCTACGCTAACCCCATTTAAGGCACGAAGTTCAATTTCAGCTTTGGCGGTATTTGGCTGGATGATGTTAATTGTAGCAACCGGATTGTTTTTCCATTGCTTTTCTGCTGCTGCAAGAATGGGCGCTAAGTCTGCCAATGGCGCAGGGCGGGCAGGTGACGCATCGCCACGCGAACGGCGAGCTTCACCCCGTGCAGACATATCACCACGTTCACCACGATTCTCTCCCTCACTACGCGGTCGACGCTGGTCACTATCACCGGATTCAGCCTGAACGCTATTGTCCTGAATCAAGCTCTTACGTTGATCTTGCAGAAATGCGCCTCGATTTTCATAAATCTGGTTGACACCCCAAGGCATCAGGGTAAACAGCAGCAGTAACAAACCGCTAAAGGTAATCATGATATGGAACGGCAGGGCAAATACCGCCGTTGCATTATGGGCATCCAGCCAGGAGCGCTGACCTTTGCCAGGACGGAAAGTAAAGAAATCCTTAAAAATTTTCTTATGGGTAATCACACCGCTGATAATCGCCACCAGCATGAGCAAGGTTGCAATGCCGACAATCCAGCGCGCCCAGATTCGGGGCAGTCCGTACAGTTCAAAATGAAAACGGTATAAGAATGAACCACCGTGTGTTTCACGGGCTTGCAGCACTTCACCGGTTGCACTGTCAATGGTTAGGCGGGTACCGCCATGACGGGCACGCGGATCTTCACCGGCACCGCGAATATTCAGTATGGTGGTATTCTGGCGTGAGTTAGGCAGCTGAATTGCCCAGCTGCCGGCATCCGGATGATGCTGTTGCAGATAAGCCAATGCGACACGGGTCTGTTCGATTTGGGACTTTTGTGGGACTGACTGATGAAATTCCGGTTTCATCCAGATGCTGATTTCATTCTGGAAAAAACTTAAAGTTCCAGTTAAAAAAATCGCATATAAAAGCCAGCCTAAAATCAGACTGGCCCAGGTATGCAACCATGACATCGACTGGCGTGGCCCTTCCTGTTTTGCATCTACTCTCATCTTAATTTCCTAGGAATTTATAGCTGATATAGAGCAAAACACTGGGAATTACGATTCCGAGCGTTGCCTTGATAGTTTTGTTGACCATAAATACCCAAATAAAGGCTGCGGTATTCAGGCTAAAACCAATCAGGGTGGCTGACATGGCAGCACTGCTTCCTGCATCCATAAACATCTGGGCAATCACGATGGCAGCCAGCGAGGCAAGCATATAACCGCCGACACCAGCCAGAAGAAAGCGATATAAAATCATCCCACGATAAACCAGCAGATTTGCTTTAACTTTATTTTTGCTCGATGGACTCGGTGCAGTAACTCTTTCAGTCGCTATTGCATGCATATTCGGACTACTCATCATCGAAAATTCTATCTATTAAACTTGTTAAGCTATTTCGATGCGAATGATAACAATTATTGTTTATATTTTAAATACGAAACATCAAACTATTTATATGAAAAATAAAAAGAACTATTGGACAGGCTAAAAGGGGGGTATTAAAAAATATAAGCTTTAAAAATAAAAACAGCGGCTCGAAAGCCGCTGTCTAAATATTATCTGTTCAGAATTAGTCTTGCTGAATACCTGCAACCACCCAGTCCTGATTTGAACCTGCTGGTTTAGTGAAATGCCAGATTTCTGCAAACGGTTGTGGCAAGCTGTTCAAGTCTTCGCTTACCGTACCGGTAAAGCGTACGCTGACAATATACTGACCATTGTCAGTCGATGAATCTACCACCATGGCATTCAGATTTGAAAACTCGGCAACATCCTGATCCTGATTGCTCATGATGTCATTACGCATTGACTGATAAAGATCAGGAGTTAGGTAACGCTGAATTTCCGAAATATTGCTTGCCGTATTCATAGACTGAATGTGGTTAAAACGCTGACGTGCGACACGCAAGAACGCGGCAGGTTCAGTACCATCCGGTAACTGGCTACCACTTTGGGTATAAGCCGTGCCGAAAGGCGCCGTATTTACCGGCGCAGAACCAAACGGTGCATTAGTACTTGGCGTTTGACCACCAACATTCTGACCAAAGATATTGCTATTGTCACCACCGCGAGGTGCAGTCGGTGCTTGACCAAAAGGTGCTGTATTACCAGCACCGCTATTTGGTGCAAATGGATTAGAAGCTACTTTTTTTTTTGCGCCCATCTTACGGAAAATGAAGAAGGCAACAGCAGCAGCAAGCAGGATCCAGATCCAGCCTGGAATACCACCTTTTTCCTCTTCTGCTGGAGCCGCCTGAGCTTCAGACGCTGCCACACTTTGATCATCGGCCAATGCATTGGCAGCTACGGCACCAATCGCAGCACCCGCTACACCGGCAGCAACCATACCACCCACACCTGGGCCAGATTTTTGCTGGGTTGCAGCACCGGCAGCTGGCGCTTGTTGAGCAGGCGCAGCTTGACGAGGTTGTTGATAAGATTGGGTAGGCTGTGCAGAACGTTGCATACCGTGACTTTTACCGCCACCGGCACGTTTTGCTTCAGCAGCAAAAGGCGCAACCAATAATACTGCTGTCAAGATACCTGTAATCAAACCGCGCTGTCGAACTTGCATTCATTTTTCCTATGAGAATAAAACCTATTTGTACAGTCTATTTATATAGGCTTTGTGTGGAATTTCAATCAAAAATCTGTATTTTTTGCGCTTTACTGCAAATTCACTGCCTGATGCTTAATTTAGCTCATCACTTAAAGACATGGCTTCACTCAGGGCTTCATGCAAACGGGCAACAGCAATAATCTGCACGCCTGCAATGGTTTTTTGCGGTGCATTGCCACGTGGCACAATAATGTATTTAAAACCATGCTTGATCGCTTCTTTCAGACGCTCCTGTCCATTTGGCACGGGACGAATTTCACCAGACAGCCCGACTTCCCCAAAAACAGCCAGTTGTTGTGGTAAGGCCTTGCCACGAATACTGGAAGCGCAGGCCAGAAGTACCGCCAGATCGGAGCCGGTTTCTGTAATTTTAAGACCACCAACAATATTGACATACACATCCTGACCTGAGGTTTGTACACCACCATGCCGGTGCATGACGGCCAAGAGCATATTCAGGCGGTTCTGGTCCAGACCCAGCGCGACCCGTCGTGGCTGACCATGCGCATCATCGACCAAAGCCTGTACTTCGACCAGGAGTGGACGCGTGCCTTCACGACTGATCATGACAATCGAGCCCGGAATCGCTTCATCATAACGGCTTAAAAATATTGCAGATGGATTGGACACTTCGCGCAGCCCTTTGTCGGTCATGCCAAACACCCCGAGTTCATTCACCGCGCCAAAACGGTTTTTGACGGCACGGATCATCCGGTAACGTGAATCGGACTGACCTTCAAAATACAGCACACAATCGACCATATGCTCAAGTACGCGTGGGCCTGCCAAGGCGCCTTCTTTGGTGACATGACCGACCAGAAATAAAGAGGTACCGCTGTTTTTGGCAAAACGGGTCAGCAGGGCAGCGGATTCACGAATCTGCGAGACTCCACCTGGAGCTGATTGTAAGGTCTCGGTATACAGGGTTTGAATTGAGTCCAGAATTGCGACGGCAGGACGTTGCTGGGCCAATACTTCACAAATGCGTTCGACACAGGTTTCTGCCATGACCTTGAGCTGATCGGTTGGCAGATCCAGACGCTGGGCACGTAATGCGACCTGAGACAGGGATTCTTCGCCGGTGACATATAAGGCCGGATTTTTGGCAGAGGCCATATGCGTGGCTGTTTGCAGCAAAATGGTTGATTTACCAATGCCGGGATCACCACCGATCAGAACCACTGAACCCGTTACCAGTCCGCCACCCAGAACCCGGTCAAACTCACTGATACCGGTCGGTAAGCGTGTTTCATGAGAGACTGAGACCTGATTTAAGATGGTGATTGTAGATGCCTGACCTGCATATCCACCCGCGATTTTTGGCTGAGCCCGATGTGTAACCGCAGGTGCAATGCTGACCTCAGTCAGGCTGTTCCATTCCCCACATTCCGAACATTGTCCCGACCATTTCGGATGATCTGCACCACATTGTTCACAACGATAGACACTTTTTGCTTTAGCCATATTTTAAGATGAAGCGATTGAAATTGACTGACAGCATAGCGGTGAATGTGATCTAAAACCAAGCCTTTCACCTGAGAAATCATGGTTTTTACGACAAGGCTTGTCGTTTTTATTTGTGCTTATTCGGATGTTGTGTATCAACGCCGTCTATAATGCCCGTCTTGTTATGCTGAAATGGAACAGATCTTGTCACAATTGCTGAAACATATTGATGCGATCGCACGTGAAAAAAACCGTGATGTGCTGTTTGTGCATTTTGAACAGTATGTATACCCAGATCAGGACGCTCACTCGGTTCGGCAAATGTTTATCGGCTGGTTAGAGCAACAGGGTATCCGTTATATACCGTGTTTGGGCATTGAGCCCACAGTCCGCAGTGACGTGTATTCGGGCAGTCTATATCTGGATGTACCTTTTGACCTGCAGCATAAAACTTATCAAAAACTGAGCGAGTACTTGGAAGATGATCAGGGCAATATGAAAATTGAAGGCATTCAGTTTTTTGTTTTATCTTTAGGACTGGCACTTGAACTCGAATCTGACGGCAAATTACCAGAATGGGGCGGTTTACGCTCATAGAACATGAATATTGGATTTGAATTTCGAATAATTAGTAATAAAAAGCCACAATTGATGTGGCTTTTTATTCTCTTGGTTCGGGATTTAAGCAATAAGGTAGTTAATAAAGTTCACCAGATTTACGCCTTGCGATGAAGTCTTTCGATTCCTTGGCAATCACGCCAGACAATAACAGCAATGCAATCAGGTTGGGAACCGCCATCAGACCATTAAAGGTATCGGCAAATAACCAGACCAGATCCAGTGTCGCGATACAGCCGACAAAAACCGATGCAATATAAATAATACGATAGGGTAGAACGAACTTTTCGCCGAGCAAGTAAGTGGCACATTTTTCGCCGTAGTAGCTCCAGCCTAAAATCGTGGAATAAGCAAAGAAAATAATTCCGAAGGTGACGACCCAGCCACCGACACCGGGCAGGAGTTTGTCGAAGACGCCAATCGTCAGTACTGCACCGGTCTGATCGCCAAATGAATTACCGGCCATGATGTAGCCCATGACCAGAACAATACCAGTAATTGAACAGACAATAATGGTGTCAATAAAAGTACCGGTCATAGAGACCAGACCCTGACGGGCAGGATGGTCGGTTTTTGCTGCTGCGGCTGCAATCGGCGCAGAGCCCATGCCGGCTTCATTCGAGAATACCCCACGTGCTACACCATAACGAATCGCCGCACCAATCGCACCGCCTACTGCAGCTTCACCGGTAAAAGCATAGGTGAAGATCATTTTTAGTGCAGGCGCTACCAGTTCTAAATTGTTGAGAATAATGACCAGACCACCAGCCACATAGCCTACCGCCATGATTGGAACAATCACCGAAGATGCCTTGGAAATCGATTTAATCCCGCCCAGAATCACCAGTGCTGAAAAGGCAGTAATGATAATACCGGTCATCCAGGTTTCGATCCCCAAACTGTTTTCAACTGCCAGTGCAACAGTATTGGACTGCACTGAACTGCCGATCCCAAAAGAGGCCAGTGTCCCGAACAATGCAAAAATCAGCGCCAGCCATTTCCATTTCAGGCCACGTTCGATGTAGTACATCGGACCACCCGACATTTCACCTTTTTCATTTTTAATTCGGTATTTGACTGCAAGGACACCTTCGCCGTATTTAGTCGCCATACCAAACAGGGCAGTCATCCACATCCAGAACACCGCACCCGGACCACCCAGCACACAGGCGGTGGCTACGCCGGCAATATTACCGGTACCAATCGTGGCAGACAGTGCAGTCATCAGTGAAGCGAACTGGGAAATATCACCTGAGTGCTCGGGATGCTTGCCAAAGACCTGTTTGAAGGCCAGTGGCAACATACGGAATTGCCAGAACAATAAGCGGAAAGTGAGGAATATCCCGGTGCCGACAATCAGTACCAGCATATAAGGGCCCCAGACCCAGCCGCTTAAAGTCTCCATTAAACTTTGTAAATTTTGCATAAAATTCTTCTTATTGATCCATGTCTATGTAATTCGAGATATTGATTAAAAAGCAATTATTGTGCCATCGGTATTCATCCTGAATACTTAAAATGGCGGAATTGTGTTCTAGTTTTTACATGGTTTTGCTGCTTTGACAAGAAGTTTCTTGAATCTCGGGCGTCGAAAAAATAAGCGTTAAGCTGGCGCGAGTGAGATATAAGAAAAATAAATGAACTTTACAGTTTAGGCAGAAAATACAAATGATGTGATTTTTCTTTTTGTATTCAGGCTTTTTTACGTTAATTTGTCGCGAGTAAAACTCGAAGTTGAAATCAATAATGTCAGAAAAATATAACAGTTCATCGGCAGAGCACGGTGAGTTACAGCGAAGTTTATCCAATCGGCATCTACAGCTTATTGCCATTGGTGGCGCCATCGGAACCGGCCTGTTTATGGGTTCGGGCAAGACCATCAGTCTCGCAGGTCCTTCTATTCTGGTGATCTATATGATCATCGGTTTTATGGTATTTCTGGTAATGCGTGCACTCGGTGAGTTGTTGCTCTCGAATTTGCAATATAAATCATTCATTGATTTTGCCACGGATCTGATCGGGCCTTGGGCCGGATACTTTGTTGGCTGGACCTACTGGCTGTGCTGGATCACTATCGGGATCGCAGATCTATCCGCGATTATTTATTACCTGCAATTCTTCAATAATGGCTTGCCCTTTAGTCCTGAAGAAGGAGTGATGATCAGCGTTGCCGCGATTGTGTTTATCATGGGTTTGAACCTGGTCACGGTCAAACTGTTTGGTGAAATGGAATTCTGGTTTGCTCTGGTCAAGATTATCGCGATTGTGGTGCTGATTGCCGTTGGCCTGTGGATGGTCTTTACCGGGTTTACCTCGGATGCCGGCACAGTTGCGTCATTTAGTCATATCTGGTCACATGGCGGTATCTTCCCGACTGGAGCGATGGGCTTCCTGGCCGGGTTCCAGATTGCGATTTTTGCCTTCGTGGGTGTAGAGCTGGTGGGTACGACCGCAGCTGAAACCAAAGATCCGGAAAAGAACCTGCCGAAAGCAGTGAACTCGATTCCGATCCGTATCATTATTTTCTATGTACTGGCACTTTTGATTGTGATGTCGGTAACGCCATGGAATCAGATTGATCCAAATATCTCGCCCTTTGTGAATCTGTTTAGTCAGGCTGGTATTGCCGCAGCTGCGATCATCATGAACCTGGTGGTGTTGTCCTCGGTGATGTCATCGATGAACAGTGGGGTATTCTCGACCAGCCGTATGCTGTTCGGTCTGTCGCGTGAAGAGCAGGCACCACTTGCCTTTGGTCGCTTAAACCGTCGTGCAGTTCCGGCAAATGCCTTGTATTTCTCTGCGGTATGTTTGTTGCTGGGTGCAGCACTACAGTATTTCGTTCCAGATACCGTCCGCGCTTTCACTTTAGCAACGACTTTATCCACGATTCTGTTTATCTGTGTCTGGATCATCATTATCTGGAGCTATATCGTGTACTACAAAACACGTCCAGAATTGCATGCCAAATCGACCTTTAAGTTGCCGGGCGGTCTGGTGACCTGCTGGATTGTGATCGTATTCTTCCTGAGCATGATCGTGGTGTTGGCGCTGGAAGACGATACCCGTCAAGCACTGATGGTCAGCCCGATCTGGTTTATCCTTCTGGTTATTGGCTATTTCGGTTTCTATAAACAGAAACATAAATAAACCTTATCAATAAAAACGTCAGCGATCTGCTGGCGTTTTTTTATCGCTAAAGATAATCTCTAGGCTTTAGCGCTTTGGTCATGGTGATCATCGCGTTATACTTCATCGAAACACTATTCAATTAGGTGGTCAGATGCATCAAGTCATTTGCTACATCAGTATCTTGGCGACAAGTCTTGTTCTTGCAGCTTGTGGGCAGTCAGGTGCGTTGCACTTGCCGAATGATCCAGATTACGACAAGCGTGCCAAGTATTTGTTATATAAAAATACCGAAGCTGAATCCAAAGCCTCCGATGAAGAACGAGATGCCCCTGTGCAACAACAGTTTGCTGCGCCTGAAGCATCAGATTCAACGACTACACCTTAACGCTTTCAAAGAAAGGATACCTTCATGAGTTTCACCCGCATTAATGGGGTATTGCACGCTGAGCAATGTTCATTACAACAGCTCGCAGAGCAATTTGGCACACCTCTCTATGTTTATTCCAAAGCCACCTTGGAAAAGCATTTTTTAGATATGGACCGTGCTTTTAACTTTATCGATCATCAAATCTGTTTCGCGGTAAAGTCCAACTCCAATCTTGCGGTATTGAATGTATTGGCCAAACAGGGGGCCGGTTTTGATATTGTGACCGGCGGTGAATTGGCACGTGTACTGAAAGCCGGTGGTGATGCCGCAAAAATTGTATTTTCGGGTCTGGGTAAAACTGAAGCAGATATTAAAAAAGCCTTAGAAGTGGGCATTGCCTGCTTTAATGTGGAATCTCATGCCGAGCTGGATCGTATTCAAAAGGTTGCGGCTGAATTGAATGTTAAAGCGCCGATTTCATTGCGCGTGAATCCGGACGTCGATGCCAAAACCCATCCTTATATTTCAACCGGTCTAAAAGAAAATAAATTCGGTATTCCATCTGATAGCGTATTTGCAACCTATCAATATGCGGCGTCACTGGCCAATCTGGATGTGGTCGGGATTGACTGTCATATCGGTTCACAGCTCACCGAAACCCAGCCTTTTGTTGATGCGCTGGATCGTGTCATTGTCATGATTGACCAGCTCAAAGAAATGGGTATCCACCTCAAACACATCGATATTGGTGGTGGTCTGGGGGTGACTTATAAAGATGAAACCCCGCCATCGGTTGAAGAATATGCCAATGCGCTACGTCCAGCATTAGAAAAATTGGGCCTGAAAGTGTATATGGAGCCGGGGCGTAGTATTTCTGCCAATGCGGGTGTATTGCTGACCAAAGTCGATCTGCTCAAACCGACCAATCATCGTAATTTTGCCATCATTGATGCGGCGATGAACGACCTGATTCGTCCGGCTTTATATGAAGCATGGATGGACATTCAGCCAGTGACGCCGCGTAATGATGCTGAAACTAAAGAATGGGATGTGGTAGGTGCGATCTGTGAAACCGGTGATTTCCTCGGTAAAGAGCGTGAATTGGCAATCAAAGAAAATGATGTACTGGCAGTCTTGGGCGCAGGTGCCTACGGTTTTGTGATGAGCTCAAACTACAACAGTCGCGGCCGTGCGGCTGAAGTGATGGTTGATGCAGATCAGGCACATCTGATTCGTGAACGTGAGACGATTGAATCACTCTGGGAACGTGAGCGTTTATTGCCTTAAGGACTAAATCGAGATGTTATTAGAATTTACCAAGATGCATGGTCTGGGCAATGACTTTATGGTGGTTGATCTGATCAGCCAGCGCGCTTATTTGGATCCGGTCACCATTCAGCGCTTGGCCAATCGTAACTTTGGTATTGGTTTTGATCAGCTGCTGGTGGTTGAACCACCAGACGTACCGAGTGCAGATTTTAAATATCGGATTTTTAATGCCGATGGTTCGGAAGTAGAACAATGTGGCAATGGCGTGCGCTGTTTTGCCAAGTTTGTACATGACCGTCAGCTGACCAGCAAAACCAAAATCAAGGTACAGACGAAGTCTGGTATTGTTGAACCGGAATTGGGTGCCAATGGCTGGGTGCGGGTCAATATGGGCTATCCGAAATTCCTGCCACAGGACATTCCATTTTTGGCCGATGCACCGGAAAGCCTGTATGACATTGAGCTTGCTAGCGGTGAAAAGCTGAGCATTGATGTGGTGAATATGGGTAATCCACATGCGGTGACGATTGTACCGGATGTGATTGCTGCCGATGTGGCACGTATTGGCCCACAAGTTGAAGCGCATGCGCGTTTCCCGGCACGGGTCAATGCTGGCTTTATGCAGATCATTGATGAAAAACATGCGCGTTTGCGTGTGTATGAACGTGGGGTCGGCGAGACTTTGGCCTGTGGTACAGGTGCCTGTGCCGCAGCCATTTCCGGTATGCGCCGTGGTCTGCTGTCGAGCAAGGTTGAAATCGAGCTGGCAGGTGGCAAGTTGCAGATCGAGTGGAAAGAAGGCGATGTGGTCTGGATGACCGGACCAACGGCGACCGTGTATGAAGGGCGTCTGGATTTGCGTTATTTTCAGGGTTAATCGGCATTAAGTTTTAAAAAAGCACCGTGCTCAGAACGGTGCTTTTTTTATGTTAGGATGAAACTGAAATTTAATATGCATGATTATGCCTTCATGAATCAGCTTGTATTTTTACCGGGTGCATCTGGCAGCCAAGGTTTTTGGCAGCCGTTAAGGGCAGCATTAACCGAATATCCAGATCAGCAGGTCATTGCCTATCCAGGATTTGATGGGGTGACGCCAAATGTAGCCATTCAAAACCTGTATGATTTGCAAGAACTAGTAAATAGGCAGATTCAGGATGACTCCATTCTGATTGCCCAGTCGATGGGCGGTGTACTGGCAGTTGGGTTGGCGCTTAAGTATCCGCAAAAAGTCAAAGGGCTGGTATTGTTGGCGACATCAGGCGGTTTGAATTTGAAGAGATTTCACTGTGCCGACTGGCGAACAGATTATCGTGAACAGTTTAAAGCAGTACCGAACTGGTTTGTACAAGATCACACTGAATTTAATCCTGATCAGCTCGCCGGTCTTAAAATTCCCATTTTGCTAATTTGGGCAGATCATGATCCTCTAAGCACCATTCAAGTAGGACAATACTTAGAAAAAATATTTAAAGCAAAACTGCATATCATCCAAGGCGGAAATCATTTCTTTGCCCACACTCATGCAGATCAGGTGGCAGCACTGATTCAAGATTATCTGGAGCAACTTTAAATGGAGCAGGCAGTGACTGTGCCCCCTCAACTTTTGCTCAATATGTGGCTGAAAGAACGTGAAATCCAGAACCAGTCTAAACATACCTTGCAGGCCTATGCTCGTGATGTCTCGGATTTTTTAGAATTTTGCCAGCGTGAGCAGCTCAATTTAAACGATGTAGAAGCCACAGACCTGCGCCAGTTTCTGGCTGAAAAAGTTGAACAGCATCAGCTGAGTCCCAGTAGTCTTCAGCGCATGCTGTCGTCCATTCGCCAGTTTATGAAATGGGCAGAGCAGGCCCAGCATCTCGCCTTTAATCCGGCGGATGATTTTCAGTTAAAGCGCCAATCGCGTCCTTTGCCGGGCATGGTGGATATTGAAACCGTGAATCAGATTATCGATCAGCCTGCGCCTGAAAATGAAATCCAGCAGCAAATGTGGCTCCGGGACAAAGCCATTCTGGAGTTGCTGTATTCCAGTGGGTTGCGTCTGGCCGAATTACAAAACCTCAGAATCAAAGATATCGACTTCAACCGGCAGTTGCTACGTATTACTGGTAAAGGTAATAAAACCCGGATCGTGCCTTTTGGCTCCAAGGCCAAAGCAAGTGTCATGGCCTGGTTGCAGGTTTATCCTTTATGGAATGGCGACTTTGTGCCAGAAGCGAATGTATTTATTACCCAGAAGGGCAATCCACTGGGTGCACGCCAAATTGAAAATCGGGTCAAGTTTCAGGCGCAGCGCGCAGGCGTCAATGTGGATTTACATCCGCATTTGTTACGTCACTGCTTTGCCAGTCATATGCTGTCGAATAGCCGCGACTTACGTGCGGTTCAGGAAATGCTGGGCCACAGTAATTTAAGCACCACCCAGATTTATACCCATGTCGATTTTGATCATCTGGCACAAATTTATGATCAGGCGCATCCGCGTGCACAGCATAAAAAGGATTGATCATGCGCCAAGTGGTAGAAAGTAAAAATCATGAATATATATTTTTGGCATAAAACTTTCATATTTAAACCTTAAAATGGAATTGAACTGAGAACTGGCGTTCTGTTGGGGCATTTCACTATTGTCTTATTCGTTAAATGCGTCATTTCAGGTATAACAAGAACGAGTAATTAATATTTAAAATGAAGTATGACTGAGCAAAGTCTCAGCATTTGGCGGATGGGAATTGATATGGACACAATAGTGATTGCAGATATAGAACAAAAATATGCACAGTTAAGCGCAGCTCAAAAAGAAATGTTTGCCGGTTATGGTTTGCGACAAATCAAGCATTTTGTGGACATTAGCTTACCGAGTCTTGCAGCGACTTTACCTGAAGGTGCCATCATTCAAGGGATTAATGCCGATGGTAAAGTTCAGGCATTTAATGCAATGACAGGACAATACTATTTATGGATTTCTGATTTACAGTGGCAAGTGTCGAATCGTGCGACCCAAGCGGTCGATTTAAAAGAAGATGCGATTGCGATTTGGACAGTTTTTGAATTATCAGACTATGAATTGGTGGATTTAAGCCATATTCATCGTGATTTTTTAGCACAAGCAACTGCCTAAACTCCCTAGTATCTCGGCTTTACTCAAGAAAAAGGTTGTCTTTAAACAAGGCAACCTGATATTTTTCTTATCGTCAAACTTGCGATCTATCTATCTGCAACATAGCGGTTGATTCAAGCTGGCTATGATTATTTAGCGCTGGAATTAAAAATACGCCATCGTCACTCTTAATCCATTCGTTTATAAATCTTCTAAAGGCAATTGGAAACTCTGTTTAATAATCTGACTCGGTAAATCGGTTTTAACACTGGTAATACCATTTTTTTTAGTCAGATGGGTCGACTGGAATTTACGGTAACTTTCCAGATCAGGCACCACAACTTTCAGCATGGCATCACTCTCTCCCAAAATGATATAGCACTCCATCACTTGAGGCAGTTCTTTCATGGCCTCAATAAAGGTGTCAATGGTTTCAGCATCTTGACCGACCAGCCAAATCCGTGAAAACAAAATCAGCTGAAAGCCAATTTTCTGCTGATCGACAATGGTGGTGTAATTCTGAATCACACCCGCATCTTCCAGTAATTTGACCCGCCGCAAACAGGAGGAAGGCGAAAGTCCGATTTCCCGCGCCAGATCGTTATTCTGAATACGGCCATTGGCTTGTAAGTGTCGAATGATATTTTTATCAATTCGATCAAGTTTTACCCGCACAGACTTGGTGGATATTTTCATAAATTAGAATAATATTCGAAAAATAAGACTTATTATAAAATAAATTGAAAGCCAATTTTGTAAAAAATCGCAGATACTTGTTTCACTTTCTGGAGTTTGAAAGGAAAAGGAAATGTCTGTATTTGTACTCTTTGCACTGACCGTGCTTCCCCTGATTTTTACGCCTGGACCCGATATGTTATTTATCCTGTCTCAAGTAATGGGTAAAGATGCAAAAGCAGGCATGATGGCGACTGTCGGTGTGTGTTGTGGTTATCTGGTACATTCGATTCTGGTCGCACTCGGAATTGCTGCGATTATTGTGTCCTTTCCGGTGCTGTTTGAAACGATTCGCTGGCTCGGAATTACTTATCTGCTGTATCTGGCCTTTGGCCTGTTCAAGTCAGTATTCAGTAAAAGTGTGCTGAACATTGAGAAAAAGACATCAGCCAATCCGATTCAAAAAGGTTTTTTTACTGCGTTATTAAACCCGAAAGGCATGCTGATTTATTTTGCGATTTTGCCGCAGTTTATTGATAAATCGGCCAATACTGTCAGTCAAGGTTTGATTCTGTCCTTTATTTTTATTGGTCTGATTTTTGTGGTGTATTGTGGCTTAAGTATTTTGTTCAGTAAAATCAGCCAGAAAACCCAGATTGATGAACGTAAACAAAAATGGGTAGATGGAAGTTCTGGTGGTTTATTGGCGCTTGCAGCAAGCTGGCTCATCATCAATTAAGCCCGATTCAAAAAGCATACTTTTCACAGTATGCTTTTTTTATGGTTAAAAGCATTTGAAAAAGAGATGACTTTCCTGGCGTATCTATAAGTGAGCGGGTTGCTTATTCAGTCAATTGGTCTTTTTAGTGGGCCAAATCCGTTTCAAAGAAGATTTCTGTCTAAAATGACAAATATGATTGTGGGTTCATCCTGCCAGTTTTGCTGCCAACTACTTTCATTTCATTTTGCGTACAGCTTTTCAATCAGAACTATTGATGTGACTAATCAAATAAAAAAATAATATAAATCAATGCTTAAATTTTAAGTAAATGTTTATACATTTCATTGTAATAAATGGATAACAATTAATTGTGAACGCATCGTTCAGGTAAATTTACGCATTTTTACAGCTCTTTGTTGAATTGTGACTTGACCGAAATGCCGTACACATTGCAAGATAGGGCACCTAAAAAAATTTAAGTGAAGAGTTACACTAACTTTTCTCAACATTTACATTTGCTAAAACAGCCGAGGATTACATGAAGGCTCTTGTTGCTGTAAAACGTGTGGTTGATGCCAACGTTAAAGTTCGTGTTAAACCGGACAACAGTGGTGTTGACTTAACCAACGTTAAAATGTCAATTAACCCATTCTGTGAAATCGCAGTGGAAGAAGCGGTTCGTTTAAAAGAAAAAGGAACTGTTTCAGAAATCATTGTTGTTTCTATTGGTCCTAAAGAAGCGCAAGAACAGATCCGTTCTGCAATGGCGCTTGGTGCTGACCGTGGTATTCTGGTTGAAGCTGATGACAGCCAGCTCGGTGCGCTAGAAATTGCTAAAATCCTGAAAGGTGTTGTTGAAGCTGAACAACCACAATTAATCCTTCTAGGTAAGCAAGCCATTGATGACGACTCTAATCAGGTTGGTCAGATGCTTGGCGCTCTAATGGGTGCGGGCCAAGGTACATTTGCTTCTGAAGTGAAAGTAGATGGCGACAAAGTACAAGTAACACGTGAAGTAGACGGTGGTTTACAAACTGTTGAACTTGCACTTCCAGCCATTATTACCACTGACTTGCGTTTGAACGAGCCACGTTATGCAGCGCTTCCAAACATCATGAAAGCGCGTAAAAAACCGCTTGATAACAAGTCGCCTGCAGATTTTGGTGTAACGACCACAACTAAACTGAAAACAGTAAAAGTTGAATCACCTGCAGAGCGTAAAGCTGGCGTACAAGTGAAGTCTGTAGACGAGCTTGTAGAAAAATTGAAAAACGAAGCGAAAGTGATCTAATACAGAAGGATAAAAATCATGAGTATTTTAGTTATCGCTGAGCACGACAACAAAGCATTAAACGCTGCTACTTTAAACGTTGTTGCTGCGGCGCAAAAAATCGGTGGTGATATCACTGTATTGGTTGCTGGTTCTGGCGCTCAAGCAGTTGCTGATCAAGCAGCGAAAGTTGCGGGTGTAAGCAAAGTCGTACTTGCTGATGATGCTGCTTATGCAAACCAGCTGGCTGAAAACGTAGCGAAACTGGTTGCTGAATTAGGTAAAGGTTATAGTCATATTCTTGCTGCTTCGACTACCACTGGTAAAAACATTTTACCACGTGCAGCTGCGCTTCTTGATGTGAGCATGATTACGGACATCATCGCAGTCGATGGTCCTAAAACATTCAAGCGTCCGATCTATGCAGGCAACGCGATTGCAACTGTAGAGTCAGGCGAAACTGTCGTACTGGCAACTGTTCGTGGTACAGCATTTGATGCTGTTGCTGCTGAAGGCGGTTCTGCCTCTGTAGAAGCTGCGACTGTTGCTGGCGATGCAGGCATTTCCAAGTTTATCAACGAAGAAATCGTAAAGTCTGAGCGTCCTGAATTAACAGCTGCTCGCATCGTGGTGTCTGGTGGTCGTGGTGTGGGTTCTGGTGAGAACTATCACGCGATCCTTGATCCATTGGCGGACAAGCTTGGTGCTGCACAAGGTGCATCACGTGCTGCAGTAGATGCTGGCTTCGTTCCTAACGATATGCAGGTTGGTCAAACCGGTAAAATCGTTGCACCTGACCTGTACATCGCTGTCGGTATTTCTGGTGCAATTCAGCATTTGGCCGGTATGAAAGAATCTAAAGTGATCGTTGCGATCAACAAAGATGAAGAAGCGCCAATCAATGCAGTGGCTGACTACTGGTTAGTTGGTGACTTGAACACTGTTATTCCTGAATTGGTTTCTAAAATCTAATTCCTGAATACAGTTTAAAACGCCTCTTAGTCTCTGTACCAAGAGGCGTTTTTTATTGGAAAATTTTTAAAGATACTCGGCAGTCGAAACTAGAGTATGTGATTTGGATGAAAAGTGATAAAATCCTGCTTTGCTTTTTCTCCTGTTTTGATCATGTCCTTTTCCAGAACCGCTCATATCCTGTTTATTAGTTTCCTGCTGATTGCGCTCTATGTGAGTATTTGTGTGCATACTGCGTTGAATGCACCGCTGTCAGTAACCCAGTATTTATTCAGTGAGTCGGGCGCTTTTGAAGTGCTTAGTCCTTGGCTATGGTACTTGCTGGCCATGCTGTGTCTGCTAAATACTGAAATTAAACTGAATACCCGGATATTTACCGCTGCTGCTGCGATATTGTTGGGCTTCAGGGAAATGGACTTTCATAAGCGACTGTTTGACGACAGCTTTATTAAAACCAATTTCTATCGCAGTGCTGAAATTCCGCTCATGGACAAGCTGCTGGGCTTTATTTTATTGCTCGGCATTATTTTTGTCTTTCTGGTACTGGCAAAAAAATTGGTAAACACCATACGCAGCATGAAAGATTCTTTGAATATTGCGCATTTTTTTATCTTCCTGACCATTGCCTGTGGCGGACTGAGCAAGGTTCTGGATCGCACGACGTCAACCCTCAGGGAGGAATTCAATATTCAGCTCATACCACATACGCAGGTCATGATCATGACCATTGAGGAAGGGGTGGAGATGCTATTGCCGATTCTATTGATTGTGGCGGTGCTGACTTATCGCAAGGTACTGAATCAAGCGCATTAAAAGACAGATTAAATCTAAGGAAGATGCCCATTTTGTGTGTGCATCTTTTTTTTGCACTGCTGTTTTTATGTATATTTTGGGTGCAAAAAAATATGGATGTGGTGCACTTGTTTTTGACGCTGAAATAACAGGAAAATGACCACTAAAATGAAGATAATTAACAAGGTTAAGCTGAATATTTCGACACAAAAATACAAGTGTTTATGCTATAATTTAGGGCTGTATTTTAGTTTTTAACTCAGTCGTTTGAGTTAATGATTTTGCTAGTTTTACGACATATAAATACAAGCCAAAACTGGCTTGTAGAATAAGGAGTATGCATGAGCGTATCGGAAATTAGACCGATTGCCATTGAGGATGAACTTAAAAGCTCATATCTCGATTATGCGATGAGCGTGATTGTGTCACGTGCATTGCCCGATGTACGAGATGGTTTAAAACCTGTTCATCGTCGTGTGCTTTTCGCAATGCACGAATTAGGCAATGACTATAACAAAGCTTATAAAAAGTCTGCACGTGTCGTCGGTGACGTGATCGGTAAATATCACCCGCATGGTGACTATGCCGTATACGAAACCATTGTACGTATGGCACAAGATTTCAGTTTGCGTTACCAGTTGGTCGATGGTCAGGGTAACTTTGGTTCGGTCGATGGCGACAGCGCAGCAGCGATGCGTTATACCGAAGTGCGTATGCGTAAACTGACCCACGAACTCTTGGCGGATCTTGAAAAAGATACCGTCGAGTGGGAAGACAACTACGATGGCTCTGAGCGTATTCCTCAGGTGATGCCCACCCGTGTACCGAACTTATTGGTTAATGGTGTAACCGGTATTGCGGTGGGTATGGCGACCAATATGGCGCCGCATAACATGACTGAAGTTGTGAATGCGTGTCTGGCCTATGCCAATGATCCCCAGATCAGCATCGAAGGGTTGATGGAACACATTTCTGGTCCGGACTTCCCGACAGGTGGTATTATTTACGGTAAATCGGGCATCGTGGATGCCTACCGTACCGGTAAAGGCCGTTTACACATCCGTGGCAAGTATCACTTCGAAGAAGATCCGAAGAATGGCCGTACCACGATCGTGTTTACGGAAATTCCATATCAGGTCAATAAAGCAAAAACCATTGAACGTATTGCTGAACTGGTTAAAGAGAAAAAACTGGAAGGTATTTCCGAGCTGCGTGACGAGTCTGACAAAGACGGTATGCGTATCGCGATTGACTTGAAACGTGGCGAAAACGCCGAAGTGATCGTGAACAACCTGTTCCAGAATACGCAACTTGAAAACTCTTTCAGCATCAACATGGTCTGCCTGGACAATGGCCAGCCTAAACTGATGAACCTGAAAGATATTATTGCAGCGTTTATCCGTCACCGTCAGGAAGTGGTCACCCGTCGTACCATGTTCGAATTACGCAAAGCGCGTGAACGTGGTCATATCTTGGAAGGTTTAACCGTTGCTCTGGCGAATATTGATGCCATCATCGAAACCATCAAAAGTTCTGCAAACCCGGCTGAAGCGCGTGAGCGTTTGCAGGCAGGTGAGTGGGCAGGTGGCGGTGTATTGGCATTGCTAGAAAAAGCTGGCTCAGTTTCTGTACGTCCGGATGAGATTGAAGGTGAAGACCCAAGTCGTCCGTTTGGTCTGGATGGCGATATTTATCGTCTGTCACCCACCCAAGTCAATGCGATTATGGAACTGCGTCTGCATCGTTTAACCGGTCTTGAACAAGACAAGTTACATGCTGAATATAGTGAAATTCTGGCGCAAATTGCTGAACTGACTGCAATTTTAAATGACTTTAATCTGTTGATGAATGTGATTCGCGAAGAGCTTGCGTTAATTCTGCAGCAATATGGCGATGCACGTAAAACGTCGATTGTTGAATCACGTATCGATTTCTCTCGTGAAGATCTGATTCCTGAAGAGCAAATGGTGCTGACGGTTTCAAAAACAGGCTATGCGAAAACTCAACCATTGTCTGATTACGCCGCACAGCGTCGTGGTGGCCGTGGCAAGTCTGCGACCAGCATGAAAGAAGACGATTACATTCAACATCTGATTGTGACGTCAAGTCATGCGACGGTACTTTGCTTTACCAACGTTGGTAAAGTCTATCGTCTGAAAGTGTATGAAGTGCCACAAGCATCACGTGGTGCCAAAGGTCGCCCAATGGTGAACTTGTTGCCATTAGACGAAAACGAGACCATTACCGCAATTTTACCGGTGATTGATGCACCGAAGAAATTCAAAGAACGTCTGGCGGACTTCAAAGCCTTCGTAAAAGCCAATGCTGCACAACTGCAAAGCAATGAAGTGATTAATGGTCACTTTACGGCACTTGAAGCGGCACTTGCTGAATCTGAAGAGGGTGCGGATGATATTTCTGATGCACTTCGTGTTCAATTGAAAGAGCTAGGTTTAGAACTTTCAACGACCGATCTTGATGATGACATCATCAATGATTTTGCACAGCAGGCTGAAGCGGTTCGTAAAAACTTCTATGTGTTTATGGCGACTGAATACGGTACGATTAAACGTGTAGAACTTGAACAGTTCTCGAATGTGCGTTCAAACGGTTTACGTGCGATTGAACTGAATGGCGATGACACTTTAATTGGTGTTGCGATTACTGACGGCGAACAGCAAATCATGTTGTTCTCGAACGAAGGTAAAGCCATTCGCTTTGCAGAAACTGATGTACGTTCAATGGGTCGTTCAGCCAAAGGTGTGCGCGGTATGCGCGTGACCATCGGTGCAGCAGCCTTGCTGGAAGAAAGCGAAGAAACTGAGATCGAGTCTGATGATGAAGATGCTGCAGATTCAGCATTGATCAGCCGGATTGTATCTTTAGTTGTTGTCCCTGAAACTGGCGAAGTATTGTGTGCTTCTGAAAATGGTTATGGTAAACGTACCCCGGTGGATGACTTCCCGACCAAGAAACGTGGCGGTAAGGGTGTGATTGCACTCAAGACCTCAGAACGTAATGGTCAGTTGGTCGGTGCAGTAGCGATTGATGCATCTAAAGAGCTGATGTTAATTTCCGATGGCGGTACTTTGGTTCGTACCCGTGCCTCTGAAGTGGCTCAAACCGGTCGTAATGCACAAGGTGTTCGTCTGATCCGTCTCGGTAATGAAGAGTTACTGGTTGGTGTGGTTTCAGTTGAAGCTGTTGAAGAAGATGAGTTTGTTGAAGCGATTGAAGGTGAAGAATCTTTAGTAGCAGAAACAGATGTAGCGACTGAAACAGATGCAGTAGCTGAACATGTTGAAAAAGATGGTGAAAACTCAGTAGAAGAATAAGTGTTCTATTGATAAAAAGGGCGCTTCGGCGTCCTTTTTTATAAATCTTGACTGAATGAAGGTAAGCGATGAAAACCCAATCAATGTTGTTAGCGGCAGCAGTTGCATTAAGTGGCTGTAACTCAATGGACAATATCCCAAACCCAAGTCCTGAGCAGGAACAGGCAGCACAGCTGGCCTATGAGGATTTGCGTGATGGGAAGTATGACGAGTTTCTGGATCAGCTAGAGCCGCAATTGCAAACACAGTTTAAGGACAACGAAAAGCTGATGAAACGCTTTTCACGTTCAATTCCGAAAGGTGAGTACAAGTCTAAAACTTTAATGACCAAGCAGATTGAAGAAGCAACCAACCAGCCTGGCCAATATAAGATCAGCTATGAAATTGCCTATCCAAATAATCTGGTGCAGTATGATGTCAGTTTCGACCAGCCGAATGGTAGCAACAAGATTCGTAATTTTAATATTCAGGTCTTTGGCGAATCTTAATCCATAAGTTGATGGCAGCATAAATCCAATGCTTTATCTGCTTTGACTCACTTGAATCAAACGTCGATAAGCCAAGAAAAAACATAAACTGCCTATCAGCCCCAGATATATCAGTTTAGGCAAAATCAGTGCGGTCGGTACACCCATCTGATTCAGTTGAATAAACATCTGCACCATTTGGGTAGAAGGCAGTATCTCAGCGATCACTTGCATCCAGATGGGCATAGCTGCATGTGGCCAGGCAGCACCGGATAAAAAAAATAGAGGGATAGAAGTAAAAACAATTACATGTCCAGCGCGTTCCGGCATATCCAGAAAACTGGCAAATAGGCAGGTGATTCCAATCACAGTATAAACGAAAACCGGCACAGCCAGCAGCATGCCGAATAGGTTACCCCCTCGCGGATAATCAAATAACCAAAAGGTAAATCCAAATAAATAAAAACAACCCAGACAGCCAATGCTCAATATCGCTAAACATAGCCCAATCAACGCATTTGAGTTTAACTGCACTTTTCTTTCGCGGTACACCAGAATCAGCATATTCAAACCTAAAAAAATGGTCTGATGAATGATGAGAGGGGCGACCGCAGGAAAGACATAACTACCATAGCCGGAGAGCGGATTAAACAATGGAATCTGATGCACTGATAGGGCAGGAGAAAAATCTGAAACCTGGCCAAAACGTTCAGCATAGTCTGCTAAGGTCTGCTCAAGAGAGGTCGCTAAACCGATCCCCATCTGTTTGGTGACTAAAAAATTGGCAGCACTTAAGTACAGTCCTATTCCGCCCGTTTCACCATGCCTTAACGTTTGCGATAAATTGTCCGGTAGCAGCAAAATCCCATCCGCTTGTTGCGATTCAACCCATGTTTTGGCTTCGGCGAAATTGCTGGTAATCGCCTTGATTTCAACATTCGGGCTTTGATGGACTTGGCCAATAATCCGCGCGCTCAAGTGACTTTGTTCTGCATCAACAATAATAATCGGTAAGGCTTCGGCTTGCTGTGCCTGATAAGCAAAGGGATAAAAGAAGCTATAAAACAAGACCGATAAAATCAGTGTGGTAAAGATAGCGCCGTGGCTGGCAATATCTTTAAAGCTGCGCAGATAATAAAACCAAAGGGATTTCATCAGGCTGCTCCTTTGGCTATTTTCTTGAGAAAAATATAGGCTAGCAGTGCGTACACCACCACATAGGCCAGCAAGATCCATACAGCTTGCAGTGAGATCTGCACTGGACTGCCAATCATCCATTGTTCAGTTTGTAATTTGGCATAAGGAGTAAAGGGGATAATATTGGCCCAAAACTGGGTGAATAGGGGTGCATTATTTAAGGGTAAAGTCACCCCGGCAAAGCTCAATGATGACCCACCATATACAGCAATCAAGCCGAAAGATTTACTTAAATCTTGGGTGGCCAGCACCACCGTAGCGCTTAAAAATGCATAGGCGCTATACAGCAGCAATTGTGCCAATAAAATCAGACCAAGCGAACCGGCAACAAACCAGCCGCGAATTTCAATCATCCAAAACATCCACGCCCAAGTCCATAGACTAAAAATAGCCACATAGACCAGATTTTTAGACACTAAAGCCATCCAGATGGATGAGTTGCTAATCCAGCTTGTTAAGGTCTGCCGCTTCAGTTCCTGACCGACGGAAAATGCCACACAACAACACAGCAGTAAATGCAGAACTGCGAGAATGACATAAGGTTCTAGATATAACTCATAATTCAATTGCGGATTATACAAAGGTGAGATCTTGATCTGTGGTATCGGTGCTTGGATATAGGGCAGTCGATTCACCAGATAGTGCTGTTCAGTAAACTCAGCTAGGGCTTGTAAGGTACTCACCAGCATGGCTGAAGAAATTGTATTGCCGATACTGAAATAACTCTGGTTAAAGGCAATGCTAATTTCTGCATCCTGAGCACGAACAAAACGTTGTTCGGCACCATTTGGAATATGGATATAACCCCAAATTTTATTTTCATTCAGTAGGTGTTCAACTTCAGCGACTTGCTGGGATACCGTTTCAATTTTAAGGGTATGATTGAGCGAGACATGTTGATAGATGCTTCGGCTGAGCGCACTTCGGTCTTGATCAATAATGGCAATGGGTAAATGAGTAGGCTTGCCCTGCGCAAACATGCTGCTGAATAAAATAATTACCAGAGCGGGTGCCAGCGTAACCAGGCACAGATCCCATTTTTCTCGGAGCAAATAGCGTAGTTCGCGCCATATACCCAGCCACATTAGGGTGTCTCTTTAAGTTTAAATAATACGCTCATACCGACTTTCAGTTCAGGTATGGTTTGTGTCGGTAGCAAATGCAGTTTAAAACTTCTCACATCATAGCCGCCGGTTTGGCGGGTGGTTTTAATGGTGGCAAACTCACCTTCAGCGCTAATACTTTTGATCTGAAAACTGGCTGTTTGATCCAAGGCTGGAATATAACCTTGAATGCTTTCTAATTTTTGAAATGGAGCATACTGGTCTTCGCGAATATTCAGGCTTACCCACATCTTCTCTTCAATCAGGCTGACCACGGGCACTGCGGTTGCGACCAACTCAGATATTTTGCCATAAGTTTTAGACACCGTTCCATTGACGGGGGCCAGCAATTCGGTTTCTGCTTCTAGCGCATTGGCTTCGTTTAGAGCAGCCTGGGCAATGTCTACTTGTGCATCGGCTGAACTCTTTTGCTGCGGGGTGCTGCCACGCTTGGCACGTGCATATTGCTGATAGGCGGCCTCAGTCATTTCTAGCGCAGATTGACTGGCTGCATACAGTTCATCACGGCGCTGACGTGAAATCACACCTTCCTTAAATAGATTTTCCCCACGCTGATAAGATACTGTGGCGAGATTTTGCTGTGCTTTTAGCGATTGCCAGTTGGCATACAGACTCGCGACATTTTCTTCCTGCGAGCCACGTTCAGCTGTGGACTGTAAGGCCAAAGCCGATTGTAAAGCTGCTGTAGCTTGCTGTTTTTTAGCTGCAATTTCCGGGCTATTTAAGCGAACCAGAACATCGCCTTTTTTAACTCGCTGACCTTCTTCCACATAGATTTCTTCAATCCGGCTTGGCACTTTGGTGGCCACCTGAATCGTTTCAGCCTCGACACGACCTTGCAATTCAATCGGCGTTGGTTGATAGCTTTTCCATAATCCAAAAATAATCACGGCCAGCAGAATAGGAAGCAACGCCAGCAGTAGATATTTTTTCTTTTTGGAGATTTCAGGAGGCTGCTCATCGGTCGAGGTCGTCGCGTGATTTTCCTCTAGCGTTGCTGATTGGGTCTGTGGAGCGGGAGAGCTTTCTGTTTCGGTAGATGAAACCGCTTCATTCACAGGATCATTGGGTTTTTGATCGTCGTTCATGTTCGGCTCCATTAGCGAATATAGTGGGTATTGGTGTGTTGAATATAATTGGGAAATTCTGCAATCGAGCCATGGCTTTGTAACAGGGTGGCCAGTGACATCACATATTTATAGGCATTCAATGCAGTTTCGGCTCGTAGCCCGCTAAGCATGTTTTGGGCATCAATGACCTGTGTTGCTGTTCCGATATCCTCTTTAAAGGACAACTCTTGAATGCGTAAATTTTCCTGCGCAGCTTTTAGATTTTGTTCCAACAAAGCATGACTTTGCTGTGCACTCAAGGCTTCGCTATAAGATTTATAAATCAGGTTTTCAATCTCTTGCTGGGTGCGTGAGGTGAGCAGTTCTGTGGCATAGCGTTTGAGCTCGGCCGCCTGAATATTTTTGTTTTTATCAATCCCTGAAAACAGGTTATAGCGTGCGGCAACACCGACAATCCAGTTTTGATTCTGATCCAGACTATATTCACCAAAAGCAAAGACATTGGGTTTTTTTGCTGCTTGCTGAGCTTTGACATTGGCTTGTGCTAATTGGGTATCTAGCTGCATTTTTTGAATCAGCGCAGAGTTTTGACTAAAGGTTTTCAGTAGTTGATTTAAAGCCTGTGGCTCGGTCTGATTGACAAATAAAGGTGTCGACAGTTCAGTGATACTGCTTTGTTGCAGCAGATTATTCAGTTGAAATAGACTGGCATTTAAATTGGTTTGCATATTTTGCTGACTGCGCTCGGCATTATTACGCGCCACTTCAAACTGCATGCGCTGGCCTTTGCTAATAAAACCTTGCTGTTCCATTTTTAAGGCATTGCGATAATGCTGTTGCATGGCATTCAGATTAAATACTGCTGCTGCATGGAGTTGCTTTTGCAGTTGCACATTAAAATAACTTTGAATCAGTTCGAAACGCTGCGTGTCTTGTTGCTGTTGATTACTGAGCTGACTGCGACCGACCTGAAGATTGGCAATCTCCTTGGCGCTATGAGTCAAACCACCGGTATAAAGCGGCATCATCATGGACACGGTAGGACGAATCACTTGATCTTCGAGTACGACCTTGGAGGTATCGGGAATTAAGCCTACACCGTCATGAATCGGTTGTTGTAAACCTTCTTTTAAAGGATTGGCAATATTCTCAGCTAAATTAAACTCATCAATTTTATTATTTAAGCCATTGGTGAGAGATTGCTCCAGGTTGTTTTTAAGAGCACCCAAAGGAATATCTAATTCATTATGAAAGGCATAAGCACGCACATTCAGATCGACACGTGGTAATCCCAAACCTTTTACCGCTTCAGCTTCAAGTTTTGAGGCTTGTTCCAAGCTTTGATAGGCCTGACTGCTATAAGAAGACTGCAATAACTGTTTTTCGGCGTCTTGAAAACTCAAAGTCTGGGCGTATAGACCCTGGCTATTCAACCATAGACCTGACAATAATCCACACCCCAAAAATAATTTACTTTTATAGTTCGTCATATTCATGCAAGCAGATGGCCAAAGTGAAGAATAAGTTGATTTGTGTACATTATAAATCAGTGGTTTGCAGCTCAGTAAGGGGCATGGTTGTAGTATTGTTTATTTTACATCTGTCTAGCATCAAGGACGCTTGCGCGTCCTGACTAACTTAGGGCGGTTCTTTTGAAATTTTCATCATTCATGCAAAAATCTAAACAATCTTTTAAAACCCCTACGGCTCTATAAATATGCTCCGGTTTATCCAGATAAATTTGTCCATTATTTAACACTTCTAGACCCGCTCTATTTAATTCAAGTTTATGTCTCTCATCAATGGGAACAATAAATTGAACAGTAGGACGTTTTCGGTTCACATCATAGCGGAATAACCATCTATTATTTTTACTTTGATACAGAATGGAATAATAGCTCTCCGTATCTTTTCCGGTGAGTTCATGGTCTGGAAAAAGTTCATGGATAATATTTTGTAAGCTTTGTTCATCTACCGTGGTAACAATTCTTTGATTCTGAGGATTTATAATGTCTTGTTGAAGATTTGAGGGAGTCGGCTCTTCTGAAACTTCATCAGTCCTTAATTCAGTTTGTTGCTCAATGGGTTGTGCTGTAATGACGGTGGGTGCAGATAAGCCTTTTAAAACCGTATCGCTAATTGCACGTTCGACTGCTTGTTTAACGAAGGGTTGAATTGATTCAAGGAATTTTGTATTGAGCTGTCTTGGAATATTGGCTTGCTGAGCAACATAACGTACAAAATCAATATCGACTTCATTAATTGATTTTTTGATTACCGCTTTAAACTGTTGGATATACTGATTCTCTTCGGCAAAAAATCGTAATTTTTCTACATGGAAATTATCATGTTTGAATTCTGCTAATTGAGTCAGTTCTTCGGCTTGATGTTTAGTGAAATCAACAACCAGAAAAGGTTTTTCATCCATAATATTTGGATTAATGAGGTCAGTAAAAAAACGCCATTCACGTCCATTGGTAATGACGCCAATGGTCACTCCCAGAGTAGAGTTAAAATATCGGGAGAGTTGTGGTGCGTGATTTGTTAAATTACTTGCATAAGATTTGGCTTCAATAAACATAACCGGTTGACCATTACAATATAGCGCGTAGTCAACGCGCTCTGTTGATTTGACACCAGGAAAATCAGCGGCAAACTCTGCCAGTACTTTCGTTGGATCATAAGGACTGAAGCCTAAAATATCCAGAAGTGGCAATATAAGTGCTTGTTTGGTGGTTTCTTCAGTTGAGCAATGCGCACCGACACGTTTAACATGCTCAATATGTAATTTGAGGCGATTAATAAAGTTATCCATTTTTTCCCTACTTATAATTTTTCAGATTATTTTTTAATCATTGTGAGTTCATCATAATAGTTTTATTTTTAAACTCAAACATTTAATAAAAATAGGCATAATAAGTTTAATTAACCCTATAAATGGTCAACTTATCTTGTGAATCTACATTGATTTTTTGACTGTAATTACAGTTCGAGATTGAAATAATTTTGTGCAAGACCTTGCCAGATATGGTTAAATGCCATCATTTTATTGTGTCTCACATAGATAAGGAAAACTCATGCGCGCGTACAACTTCTGTGCTGGTCCTGCTGCATTACCGACTACCGTACTTGAAAAAGCTCAAGCTGAAATGCTTGACTGGCATGGCAAAGGTCTTTCGATCATGGAAATGAGCCACCGTAGTTCCGACTATGTGGCCGTGGCTGAAAAAGCGGAAGCAGACCTACGCAAACTCATGAATATTCCCGAGAACTACAAAGTATTGTTCTTGCAGGGTGGCGCATCCTTACAATTTTCGGCAATTCCATTGAACTTGCTGGGTAAAAATAACAAAGCGGACTATATCCATACCGGAATCTGGTCTGAAAAGGCCTTGAAAGAAGCGCAACGCTATGGCGATATCAATGTCGTAGAAGCAGGTATCAAAATTGATGCTAAACACGCGATTAGTGCGCAAAGCGAATGGAAGCTGTCTGCCGATGCCGCCTATGTGCACTATGCAGACAACGAAACTATTGGTGGTCTGCAGTTTGCCTCTATTCCTGAAACAGATAAGCCCCTTGTTTGTGACTATTCGTCAAGCATTTTATCTGCGCCACTTGATGTATCAAAATTTGGTGTGATCTATGCAGGTGCGCAAAAGAATATCGGCCCAGCGGGTTTAACCCTGGTGATTATTCGTGAAGATTTACTGGATCAAGCCAAAGCTGAAATTCCAAGTATCTTAAAATACTCAGATCAAGCCAAAAATGGTTCTATGGTAAATACGCCGTCGACTTATGCATGGTACTTGTCTGGTCTGGTATTTGAATGGTTGCTGGAAAATGGTGGTGTAGAGGCCATGCATAAAGTGAACCTGGAAAAAGCCAATCTGCTTTATGGTTATATCGATCAAAGCGATTTTTATGCCAATCCAATCTTCAAAGAAAATCGTTCAATCATGAATGTGCCATTTACTTTGGCCAATGCAGATCTTGAAAAACAATTCCTGAAAGAAGCAGAAGCCCAGCATTTATTGAATCTTGCGGGTCACCGCTCTGTCGGTGGTATGCGTGCCAGTATTTATAATGCAGTGCCATTAGAGGGCGTACAAGCCTTGGTGAATTTTATGGATGACTTTGCAAAACGCAATGGTTAATCCCTGAAATGTAAAAACCCAGCATAGGCTGGGTTTTTTTATGCATTCGGTTATGTCAGGGAATTTAAAAAATAAAAGTATGCAGGGTAAAGCCGCAGATCAGCATTCCCAACATGAAAAAAAGGCATGACATCATATCAATATTATAGCGAGAGCTAAGATGATGCTCGACCTGGTCTAATGTTTCTTCTTGCACGATTTTCATAGATATTTATTGTCCGATCTATTTATCGTTAATACTATTTGTTGTGAGTATTTTTATCATAAAAAATTGATTAAATAAAGTACATTCTTGATTAAAGTTCATAAATTTTCATTTTATTTAAATATCAGCTTTGGATTTGTCTGAACTTATTCGTATGCGAAATCAAAGTCTTATTTTTACAAGATTTTTAGGATTCGATTGCATGTATAAAATGAATTCATGTGAATTTAACAATGTGGATAACTCGATTTTTTAAATGATTTAAATAGGTTATTAAGCTAGAAAAAATGGGTAAAAAATAATCAAAAAAATAAAATTAAAAACAGAAAATACGGATTAAACAAAGAAGATCCCCATCAAAAAGAAGACCTTCTTTGTTTATTTTAACTTAAGCCGATTTTCTATAAATATTGGCCTGAATCCACAGATTTCCACGAATATATTGACCAATCTGGAAATTTTTATGCTGCTCATTCCGCGTTGCAATCCGGATCAAGGTGGCTGGTTGACCTTCATCATGAATCAGCGTGACATCATACAGGGTATAGTCCTGATCCATAAACTGCATGGCAGTTTTACCGACAATATTGCCCTGAAACCAGGCTTCATCTTCCTGACCCATGGTTTCACCATAAAGATAAGCCACCATTTTAGAGAAATCTACAGTGACAGGTGCTTTATCTTCTTCTGACTGTGGCTGCCAGGCATCAATCTGTTCCTGCAAATTATCGGGTGCCACGCCTTGGTTGGCTGCCAGAATATCATTCAAGGCACGGTGATGCTTGATCGAAGCCGGATCATCCACCACCAGATGTTCATGGTCAGCCACTGCTTCAAGCTCATAGGCCCAAGCATTCAGATTCACCACATAGGACTGGTCTTTTTCATAATGCGGATGATTGACGCTATACAGACTATCGAAAGCATAAATAATATTGTTGGCACCCAGATTCAGACGTAATACCGCTTGAGTATTGGATTTGCAGGAAATAATTCGGTCGATGGTCGCTTTGACCTGATAAGGACTGTCAAAGCAGGGGAATGCAGTTTTTACGGCCTGTGGCTTATTATTTTCTATGGCGATCACTTGGCTCAATTGCACCGCAGCTTTACTCGGCCCCTGAATCAGCCAGGTATTTTCATCCATATCACATTCTTGTGTGCAAATGCCCATCGGCATAATAGGCGCATCAAGAGCTTTGCCTAACCACTGTGGCACATCTGTACCTGGATTCTCGGTGAGTAATGTCCAGTGTTCGACGTGACTACCGAAATTCTGATCATCAATGGTGATGATCTCTGGGCTATTCTGATTTTTCATATGCACAATTGATCTTGGATGACTTATTTATAGTTAATCGAGGGTCATTACGATTTTTCAAGTCAATCGAATGAATTTTCAAATTAAATGCAGTCAATTTTTTTTCTAGACTGAATCACAGTTACGGCTCAAATCAAATAGATTCAAAAAAACATGAGCGACAGCAGCGATGAAAATGCAACGATTTAATCATCAACCTGATCCTCTCAATTTGCTAGAATACCCAGGATTTATACCTTAATGGGAAACCCTGTGTTGCCATTCAAACTTTGGGTCGATGCTGATGCATTACCCCGTATTTTAAGAGATGTGATTATCCGTGCGTCGGATCGCTATCAGTTGGAAGTGACTTTTGTGGCCAATCAGTCGGTGGGCATTACGCCTTCAGTCCGGATTAATTCAATTCAGGTGATGAGTGGCGCTGATGCTGCAGATAAAGAGATTATTCTGCGCATGAAAGAGCATGATATTGTCATGACCCAAGATATTCCCCTGGCGGCAGAAGTGATTGAAAAGGGCGGGATTGCCATTCATCCACGCGGTGAAGTGTATACCACGGCCAATGTCAAAGCACGTTTACATCTAAGAGACTTTATGGATAGTTTGCGTGGTGCCGGTGTACAAACGGGTGGGCCACCTCCGATTTCAGAGCGGGATAAGCGTGAATTTTCAAGCGCACTGGATCAAACCATTCAAAAACAAAAACGTAAAACATCTGCACTTTAAGAGCAATCGCGCATGTCAACACAAACCAATATGGTTGTGACCTATCTTTTATTGGTTTTTATCTGGGCCACTACACCGCTAGCCATTGTCTGGAGTGTGAGCGATCTGCATCCGCTCTGGGCACTGGCTCTGCGATTTTTTCTGGCATTGCCTTTTGCATTTATCTTGTTGTGGCTGTTTAAAACCCGTTTTCCTGTCGATTCTCTCTCGATGCACAGTTATCTGGCTGGAGCTTGCAGTTTTATTGGCTCGCAGATTTTTACCTATCTGGCCACGGATTATCTCAGCTCAGGCATTATTGCGCTGATGTTTGGTCTGGCACCTATTATTACCGGATTGATTGGCCGTTTCGTGTTTCAGCTCAAGCTCTATCCTTCACAGTGGTGCGGGATGGCGATTGCCCTGACTGGTTTGGCAGTGATTTGTCTCGGTGGTAAAGACCAGCACATTCAGCCAATCGGCATTGGTCTGATGTTACTGAGTGTGTTTATTTATTGTGTTTCGATGTTCTGGGTCAAAAAAGTCAATGCACCCTTACAACCGATGGCGCAAGCGGCAGGTTCCATTGCAGTTTCAGCAGTCATGGCGTGTGCCATGTTGCCATTTATCTGGCAATTTGTGCCAACCCAAATGCCTCAGGCAAAATCACTGATCGGGCTAGGATATGCCGTGGTGATGGCTTCGCTGATTGCCATGTTCTGTTATTTTAAACTGGTACAGAAAATCAGGGCGACCACCTTGTCTTTGACGACGGTATTGACTCCAATGCTTGCTTTATTCGTAGGTGTGCTTTTGAATGGTGAAAGCTTGTCGGGTGAGGCCTTAATCGGTGTCGGTATTTTGTTGACGGGTTTATTGTTGTATTTTTCCAGAGAAATTAAAGCGAGCTATGCAGCTCGCCTTTCATCCAGTATTCACAATGACTAAATCAGTGATTTAAGCAAAGTTGGCTTTGACACATTCACCCAGTTTGACACGGTCTTGTGGGTGCATGGTAATGAAATAAGCACCGGTCCGGAATTTGCTATTTTCTTCTTCACGACTGTAGGCCACTTGGGCGGTTGCCGCAATATGGAAGAAATTTTCCGGGTGGCTTAAAGTCACGTGCAGATAGGTGCCTTCAGTGATGGGGCGGTCACTAAAGAAACTAAAACCGGTTTCCGAAAAGTTCACCTGCTCTGGTACAGGTAACATGCTTTGTACAATTGCGTCATACAAAGAACCGGTAATAAGGTTTAATTTTTGGTTGAATAAGGATAAGATTCGAGCAATTTGTTGATCTTTTTCAGATAATTGTTCTAATTCGTAGTTAACCGCATGATCAAATTGATCTAGCTCTGCAAGTAGTAGAAAATAGCGGGGCAAGACAAAGTTAGAGTCATAAGGATCATTTAAGGCAACATCATCGGAAATAATCTGATAATTAATTCGTAAGGCAGCATCGATGCGAGACATAACGCGTCTTTCCGTGTATCCGTTTGGATGCTGTACATTTTCCATAATTTATTACCTCGGACTAGATGGTTATGTTTAAACCAATCTCGCTGTATATAGGGTTGAAATATACTCGCGCACGGCGTAGTAACCACTTCATTTCTTTTATTGCATTGGTCTCAATGATCGGTCTCACGCTCGGTGTAGCAGTCCTCATTACAGTTTTGTCTGTGATGAATGGGTTTGACCGAGAGTTGAAAAATCGTGTCTTGGGAATGATACCTCAAGCTACTGTTTCTTCAACGCAAATTCTAACAAATTGGCCCGAACTTGCAAAGCAGATTGAGCAGCATGAGCATGTCCAAGGGGTCGCACCATTTACCCAATTACAGGGCATGCTGACGGCACAGGGACAGGTTGCCGGGATTATGGTCAGCGGGATTGAACCCGAGTATGAGAAAAAAGTATCCATTATACAAAACCATATGGTCGAGGGCAGTATTGATAGCCTGAAAAAAGGTGAATTTGGTATTGTTCTGGGCAAGCAGATGACCGATGCCATGGGGGTCGGTTTAAACGATAATATTACTCTGGTATTGCCAGAGGCGACCCCTTCACCAGCAGGTGTGGTGCCTCGTTTCAAGCGCTTTAAAGTGGTGGGAATTTTCAGTATTGGTGCTGAAGTCGACTCGATGATGGGATATATCGCTTTAAATGATGCTTCAACTTTATTGCGTCTACCAGATGGTGCACAAGGCGTGCGTTTAAAACTGGATGATATTTTTGTCGCACCGCAAGTGTCTCAGGAAATCGTGCGGGATTTACCAGCCAACTTCTATGCATCTGACTGGACTTATACTCATGGTAATCTGTTCAGCGCGATCCAGATGGAAAAAGCCATGGTCAGCTTGTTATTATTCCTGATTGTGCTGGTGGCAGCATTTAATATCGTTTCATCACTGGTGATGGTGGTGACGGATAAAAAATCGGACATTGCGATTTTACGGACTTTGGGTGCTTCGCCTGCCACCATTACCAAAATCTTTATGGTGCAAGGTACGGTGATTGGGGTGATTGGGACATGTGCCGGCGCAATCCTCGGGATTATTGCAGCGACCAGTATCAGTAGCTTTATTGGCTGGTTAAACAATACCTTGGGTCTGAATATGTTTGATGCCTATTTTATCAATTATCTACCTTCTTATTTGCGCTGGCAGGATGTCTTGGTGATTGTCGGCTTGTCATTGGCCTTAAGTTTTGTCGCGACGATTTACCCCGCTTTACGTGCAGCAAAAATTCAACCGGCAGAGGCTTTGCGTTATGAGTAATCTGATTTTAGATGCCCAGAATATTCACAAATCCTTTACCGATGGCAAAGCCACCGTCGATGTGATTCGAGGCTTGTCGCTGCAGGTCAAAGCAGGTGAGTTTGTCTCGATTGTCGGTTCGAGTGGTTCTGGTAAAAGTACCTTATTGCATGTTTTGGGTGGACTGGATCGGCCAACATCAGGGCAAGTGATGGTCAATGGTCGCCGTTTCGATACCCTGTCTGAAGCAGAACGCGGCTATGTGCGCAATGAGCATTTGGGTTTTGTGTATCAGTTTCATCATCTGTTGCCAGAGTTTACGGCACTGGAAAATGTAGCCATGCCCCTGATGCTCCGCGATAATGTGAAATTTAAAGAAGCCAAACAGCAGGCTGAATACTTGCTGGAGCGGGTTGGTCTTTCGCATCGTCTGACACATAAGCCAGGTGAATTATCTGGAGGTGAGCGCCAGCGTGTGGCCTTAGCGCGTGCAGTGGTGGGCAAACCTAAACTGATGATGGCGGATGAACCGACCGGAAATCTGGATCGTAAGACTGCAGCAAAGATTTTTGAACTGCTCACCGAATTGCAACGTGAATTCAATATGGCGATGCTGATTGTGACGCATGATGAACAACTGGCACATGCAGCAGACCGAATTTTACATATGCAGGATGGTCTGTGGGTCACACCCTAAATCAAGAGAATATTCGCATTTGATTGAAGCTCACTCCGGTGGGCTTTATTATTGGGTGAAATAATAACCATAAAGAATAAGATCCAATGTTGCAGTGGCTGTGTATCGGCTGGATTTTAGGTCTGGCCTGTATGGGGAAAAGTTTTCTGTCTGTTCAACTGAGCAGCACGGTCGTTCTAATCGCGGTATTACTGTGGTATCTGGGTTGCCGTAAATTAAAGCACATTTTCAACACACCATTCAGTAATTTGGTCATGACTGGTTCAAGCCTGTTGTTAGGATTATTTCTAGGCCATGGCTATGCCAATCTGCAACTGTCTGAACGCTTGTCGACGCGTGAACATGAAGTCTCCGAAAAACAGATCGTGGTGCATATCAAAGACCTGAATAAGCTTGGTGAGCAGAATATCCAGCAAGCTCTGCATGTGCTCAGTCCTGATGGCAGTACAGTTAAATGGATGGGCTTTTTGCCTGTCCAAGAACCCGTGACTCAATCCAGTTTGATAAATACGCAGATAAAGCAGCACTCCCTTGAACTTGGACGATATTACTTAATTCAAGGCCAAATCCGACCTCATCATAGTTATGCCACCCCCGGATCTTTTGACGCTGAAAAGTGGGCATTACAGCAAAATATCATGGCCGGTTTCCGAATCAAGAGCATTCAGGAGTTACAACCGCAACAACTTTATGCGCTTGGTCATGGCAAATATTTACGCCAGCAGCAAAATTTAAGTCCGCGAATTTTACTTTGGGTAGAGCGGCAGCGACTGGCATTAAGAGAATTTGTAGCCAGGCAACCCGTACAGCATAAAGGTTTGTTATTGGCCTTATTAAGCGGTGATGAAAGCCTGTTAGATCCAGCGACAGAGCGACAATTCCAGCGTTTTGGTATGAGCCATTTATTAGCCATTTCCGGGCCGCACGTTCTGATCTTTGCCTTGATGGTCTGTGGTACTTTGCAATATCTGATTTCAAGATTTATGCCGCATATTTATCTGAAATGGCCAAGGCAGTATTTTTTGAGCCTGCCTTTTTTACTATGTGTCTTGCTGTACTGCGCCTTTGTGGGCTTTGAAATTCCAGCGCTACGCACTTTATTGATCTGCGTGATTGTGACCTTTACCTTGTTGCTCAGGCAAAATGTGCAAGCTTTAAAATTACTGATTCTGAGTGCTGCCTTATTATTGCTCTTTGATCCTTTCAGTATTTTGTCGGCTGCATTCTGGCTGTCTTATGGGGCCTGTTTTGTTTTGCTGCGAATCTATCAGACCATTCAGCAGCAACCGCGTCAGATAGAACAAACCTTATTACAACGGCTATATTTTGCGTTGAAAGTGCTGCTGGAATCACAATGGAAAATCTTTCTGGCACTATTTCCCTTGATGATGCTGTTTTTTAAGCAAATCGCCTGGATTACCCCATTCAGTAACCTGGTCGCGATTCCATGGATTGGGCTGCTGATTGTGCCTATAGATATTCTGGCGGCTTTGTTGTTTTTTATTTCAGAGCCACTTTCCAGTGTGGTATTTCAATTGAATGATGTTTTCATTCACATGCTGCTGGCATTTCTGGATCTGCTTGATCGGCTGTTTGCTCCACAACTGATTCCGGTGGCGATGAATGTCTGGATGATTACGCTGTGTATTCTGGCCTTAATTATTGTATTTTTACCGCGTGGCCTATTGCCCAAAAGCTGGACGGTGCTTGCCTGTGTGCCGCTGTGCATTCCTCAGCTCAATCAGCATGCATTTCAGCTCTCTATTCTGGATGTGGGGCAGGGACAAGCAATTTTTCTTCGGGATGGAGCACGCAGTATGATGGTCGATATGGGCGGCTATTATGATGAAGAAAAATTCAGTATCGGTCGACAGGTGATTCTGCCATTTCTGTCTGTGCAAGGTGTGGGTAAGCTGGATCAACTGATTTTAACCCATCTGGATCAAGATCATAGTGGCGCTTATCACAGTATTAAACATCAATTGAAAATTAAAGAGGTATCGTCCAATCAGATTCCTGAAATAGCGCACTCCTCCCGTTTTCAGTTCTGTCATCAAGGTCAGCAGTGGCAATGGTCTGAAGATATTCAGTTTAAAATTTTGGCACCTCGGCAGCAGCAGTTAAATACAGCCCATTTCAATAAAAATGACCGGTCTTGTGTGGTATATCTGCAAGTTAAAAATGCCGGGCCTTATCAAAATTTTTTATTGATGGGAGATGCGGGCTGGGAGACTGAATATCAGCTGCTTCAAGACTATCCCGAACTTCAGGTCGATGTGCTGGTACTCGGCCATCATGGCAGTCAGCACAGTTCAGCCTATCAATTTTTACAGGTTTTGCAGCCTAAACTGGCGATTGCATCGGCTGGGAAATTTAATCGCTATGGCCACCCAAGCCAACTGACTCAGCAACGGTTAAAAGCTCTTAATATTCCTTTATTGACCACGGCAGAACAGGGCAGCGTGCACTTTCAGCAACAAAGCTCAAAGCTGGTACTTTCTACCGAACGACATGGATGGCAATGGTTATATCGTCAGCCTTTAAGTCGCTGATTCTAGAGCGGGCGAAGCTTCATGTAATTCCTGAGTTCTTAACGCATTTACTTTGCCCAAAGCCTGTTCATGCTCCAGTGTATAAAGATTGCCCAAGCCCTGATGTGCATTAAAGCGTTTATAGCTCCAGTGATAATGTTCAGGGTGGCGACGGATTAAATTTTCAATACTATTGATAATGACTTGCGTACCCTGATTGGCATTGCCACTATAAATTTTCTCATCAACTGCCTCGATGAAGATATCAAAACCATCTTCGGTATTCCGCAGGGCATATAGAAACAGGGCGCGGGCTTTGGTCTTTTGAATCAGCTTGGCACTTAAATTACTGGTGGCCAAAGGCACCCCAAAATACGGTATATATTCACCACCGACATTTGGGGTATGGTCTGGCAAGATCACGGTGGTGCCACCTTGTTTTAAGGCCTTAAAAATCTGACGGACGCCAGATTCATCGGTCGGCACCAGATGTGCCTGTTCGCGGCTACGCGCAGCCCGTACAAACTGATCCGCTGCCTGATTTTTTACAGGTTTATACATAATGGTCATGGAAGTAAACTGGGCGACATAGGCATTCATGATTTCCCAGGTACCAAAATGTGGCACGATTAACACCAGGCCTTTATTTTGTGCCAGTGCATCATGCAGTAGATCTTCGCCAATGACGCGATGCACCCGTTTGATATTTTTCTGATTAGTTGAGCCCCAAATGGTAAAAAACTCGAAATATGACATTAATTCATTGCGAACCGCAGCACGGTTAATACGCTCACGTTCGTCATTGGACAGTTCAGAAAGGCTGATCTCGAGATTGAGGCGAATGATTTCCGAAGTTTTGGTGACTTTGAAACTGTTCACAATAAAGGCCAGAAGACGGGCCATCCATCGAGAAACCGGAAGCGGTTGGCGGCTAATGTATTTGAGTAAACCGTAAGCTGAATTCCGTGAGTCCTGTTTGGTCATTGATTTCGTCTAAGTACAATAAAAAGAGAACAAAATTTATTATAGGCGAAAACGTTTTGTTTAGACAGAATTACCCGATTCAGTGTATATAATGGGTTCAATATAAATCAATTTATTGGATTATTTATGTCCGATTGGCCACCAAAACCTGAAAATCAAATACAAAATACGCAACAGCCAGTTCAACCGACTGGTCCGGAATGGAAATTGCTGGAAAAAGCGGTTTTAGCTTCGGTTGAAGAGCAGCGCCGTGCGCGCCGTTGGGGAATTTTCTTTAAATTCCTGACTTTTGCTTATCTGCTTGTGGTGATTTTGGCACTCGGCAAGAGCTGTAGTTCAGTTTCCTCAGATGCCAGCGCTGGCGCAGGTGCTCATATTGCCGTCGTCGATATTATTGGTACGATTGCTGCCGACAAGCAGAGTGTCAACAGTAGCAATACGATTAAATCGCTGAAAAAAGCTTTTGAAAATAAACAAAGTAAAGCCGTAGTGCTGAATGTCAACTCGCCGGGTGGTTCACCGGTACAGTCCGATGAAATCTGGCAAGAAATTCAGTATTTGAAAAAGCAGTATCCCGAGAAAAAACTCTATGCAGTGATCGGTGATACCGGTGCTTCGGGTGCTTATTATATCGCTTCTGCTGCGGATGAGATTATTGTCAATCCATCGAGTTTAGTCGGTTCGATTGGTGTGATCATGCCAAATTATGGCGTGAGTAATTTGCTGCAAAAGCTTGGTGTTGAAGATCGCACCATGACTTCAGGTGACAATAAAGCCTTGCTGTCGATGACTCAACCAGTCGATCCTGCACAAAAAGCCCATGTACAAGGTGTCTTGGATAATGTGCATAGTCACTTTATTAATGCGGTAAAACAGGGGCGTGGTAATAAACTGAAATCAACCGATCCTACGATTTTCTCTGGTTTGTTCTGGACCGGTGATCAGGCGGTGAAATTAGGAATTGCAGATCGGATTGGAAGTTTAAACACCTTGAAGCGCGAACTTAAAACTGAAAGAGCCTTGAATTATACGATTGAATATAGTCCATTTGAGTCCGTATTGGGTCGCATGGGCTCATCGATTGGTGACGGAATTGCCACTTCAGTTGCGCAGAAACTTCAGTCAGAAAACAGTACGACATTGCAATGAAGCCATTGATTCATTTCGCGCACGCCAATGGCGTACCATCGAAAGTCTATCAAAAGCTGTTTGATGGACTGCAAGATGATTACGATATTATCTATGTGCCGCTCTTAGGGCCTGATAAACGTTATCCAGTGGATAACCATTGGAAAAGCCTGACTCAGCAAGTGATTGACAGTATTGTGCGTCAGTCAAAAGGTCGACCGGTGATTGGTTTGGGACATTCTCTAGGATCAGTATTAACTTTCCAGGCTACCTTGCAGCGTCCCGAACTGTTTTCGCAGATGATCATGCTGGACCCGCCGATGATTATGGGTAAAGAAGCCTTTGCCTTGCATCTTGCGAAAACTTTGCGCTTAAAAGCTTTGGACAGAATGTCTCCGGCAGGCCTGTCCAAGCGCCGTCGTGATCATTGGGATTCACGTGAACAGGCAGCAGCGTTGTTGCGTCCTAAAGGTTTTTATCAAGACTTTGATGCAGATTGCTTCCAGGCCTATATTGAGCATGCCTTGCAAGATGATCCGATTCGGGGCGGAGTAGAACTCACCATTCCTAAAAAGGATGAAGTGGCCGTGTTTAGAACCAATCCCTCACTGTGGTGGTTGCCTCAGGCGAAACCGAAAGTTCCGGTACATTTGGTCGTGGCTGAGCAAGGTCCATTTCTGGCCCGCAAGTTCCCGCAGCAGGTCGAAAAGAAATTTGGTATTCCTTTTACCGTGGTAGAGGGAGGACATATGTTTCCATTGGAACAACCCGATCAGGTAGCGGACTTGGTAAAGCAATTGATTCAGCAACAATCTGTTTGAATCATTAAAAAGAGAATATAAAAAACGCATCCGAGGATGCGTTTTTTATATTTAAATGATGTTAAAACTTGCAGAATTGAACAGGTTCTTGCATTTTCTCGTTTCGATATAGCACACCGTCTTCAGTGTATTGAATCGCACCGCTGCAAATCCATTCTACGACTTGAGGATAGATTACATGTTCAAGGCTATGCACACGCATTGCCAAACTGTCTACCGTATCGTGGTGAGAAACCTTGAGCACACCTTGAGCAAGCGCTTGGCCTGCGTCAAGTTCAGCCGTGACATAATGCACCGTACAGCCGTGCAGAACATCACCGGTATTGAGTACACGCTGATGGGTATGCATGCCTTTGTAATAAGGCAATAGAGAAGGGTGAATGTTCAACATTTTCCCCTCCCAGGCTTTTACAAATTTTTCACTTAAAATTCGCATAAAGCCGGCAAGTACCACCAGATCCGCATCCCAGTCCAGCAGTTGCTGATGCATCACATCATCAAACGCTTCTCGGTTTGGATATTGCCTGTGTTCAATAACTGCAGTTTGAATTCCTGCTTGTTGCGCACGCGTTAAAGCAAAGGCTTCAGGTTTATTGGAAATCACGCCGACAATTTGCCCTGAAAGATTGGCATCAATCAAGGCTTGTAGATTTGATCCGCTACCTGAAACAAGTACAGCAATTTTAATCATGCGAAATTATGCGAAGATCACACGAATTTTTTCGTCTGCACCTGCAACCGATTCAGCATTGTCTTGAATCTGACCCATTGTCCATGCTTTCTCACCAAGACCGTTGAGTAATTCAACAGTTTTGTCAGCTTCATTTGCATCAACCACAAGCACCATGCCGACGCCACAGTTAAAGGTACGATACATTTCAAACTGCTCTACACCGCCTTCACGTTGTAGAAGTTTGAATAGCTCAGGCCATTCCCAAGAAGATTCATTCACAAGCGCTTGAGCACCATTTGGAAGGACGCGAGGTAAGTTACCTGGCAAACCGCCACCGGTGATGTGCGCCATGGCATGTACATCGACATGTTTAAGCAATTCGAGAATCGATTTGACATAAATACGGGTTGGTTCCATTGCAACATCTGCAAGTGGGCGACCATCAACGATTTGAGTTAAATCAACATTTTTCACGTCTAGAATTTTACGAAGCAGTGAGTAACCGTTTGAGTGCGCACCTGAAGAAGCAACACCAACTAAAACGTCACCGGCTTTGACTTTAGAGCCATCAATAATTTTGCTTTGCTCAACGACACCGACACAGAAACCTGCAAGATCGTAATCTTCGCCTTCATACATGCCTGGCATTTCAGCAGTTTCACCGCCGACCAGTGCACAGCCAGCAAGCTCACAACCAGTACCGATACCAGTGACAACATTTGCAGCAACATCCACATTCAAATGACCAGTTGCATAATAGTCGAGGAAGAACAGTGGTTCAGCACCACACACGAGAAGGTCGTTAACACACATTGCCACCAGGTCTTGACCAATGGTGTCATGACGGTTCAAATTCAATGCTAAACGTAATTTTGTACCCACACCATCTGTGCCAGATACGAGAACAGGTTCTTCATAACCTTTAGGAATTTTACAAAGTGCACCAAAGCCACCTAGACCGCCCATAACTTCGGGACGTGAGGTACGCTTAGCGACAGATTTGATACGATCGACTAACGCGTCGCCCGCTTCAATGTCGACACCTGCATCTTTGTAGCTTAAACCAGTATTTGGGGTAGAAGTTGAGTTGCTCATAATGAAGTCTCCGCATTCGCGGTGGCGATTATAACCTGAATATATAAAACTCTTATGGTATTTCTGATCTAAAATGCTATCTTTATTGAAATATTTTAATTTTTAGAATGATTAATAGAGAAAAGGCGAAACTTTATGGTAGATCGCACATTGCGTCGCGTGTTTATCCTAGCTGGGATAGCTTTATTGTTATGGACTTTATACTTATTAAAACCCGTTGTAATTCCATTTGTTGCAGCACTTTTAGTGGCTTATCTATTTAGCCCGCTGGTGGATAAATTGCATGATGTGGGTCTGCCGCGTTGGCTTTCTATTAGTATTGTTTTTATCGGAATCGGAATTGTACTGACCTTGGCCATCTGGTATTTAGTGCCACTGATCTGGCAACAGTTGATGTATGCACGTGACAATATACCCGCGATCATTGGATGGATTAATTCGACCTTTTTACCATGGTTGTCCAATACCTTTAATGTCGTTGAAATGGAAATTGATACCAATCAGATTTCTGATGTGGTCATGAATTATGTACAAACCAATTATAGCGCAGACAGTATTCAGGCATTCTTGTTACGCCTTGCTCAATCCGGAATTAATTTTCTCCAGATTGGCGGTACGATTGTCTTAATTCCCATCATTGCCTTCTATTTCCTGCTGGATTGGGATCGTATGCTGGGGAGCTTGCGCCGCCTGATTCCGCGTCCTTATGAAAAAAGTACACTAAAAATTGTAGGCGAATGTCATAGCGTGCTGGGTGCTTTTGTTAAAGGGCAGTTTCTGGTCATGATCTTGCTGGGAATTGTCTATGCGGTGGGCTTGCAACTGATTGGTCTTGAGGTTGGATTGATTATTGGTATGGTGGCAGGTCTGGCCAGTATTATTCCTTATCTGGGCTTTGCAGTCGGTATTATCGCAGCGGTGATTGCGACCTTACTGCAATTTGGGATTGACTGGTGGCAACTGGTATTGGTCGGCATTGTGTTTATGGTCGGACAGGCAGTTGAAGGTTATATTCTGCAACCATTCTTGCTGGGCGATAAAATTGGTCTTTCTCCTGTTGCCGTAGTATTTGCCGTATTGGCAGGTGCACAGCTGGCAGGCTTCCTGGGAATGCTGATTGCATTACCGGTGGCAGCCGTCATTGTGGTACTACTGCGGCATGTACGCGAGTACTATGAACACACAACATTTTATGGCGATCGGGCCATTGTGATGCAAGATGCCTCTACCGGTTCAATCAATATCGAAACAGCAGACTTAGATGTTGATATTGAAATGAAAAAGCCAGAGAAAAAACCGCTGCAAGCAGAGGAGAACTCAAGTAAAATTCATGATCCCCATGGTAAAGACTCATAAGGCCAAAAAATCATATGCGTCAATTGCAGTTAGATATAGAACCTCAGCTCGATGCCCGAATCAGTGATTTTTCAGGGCCGGGTTGGGGGCATGTGATTGATGCAGTGCGTCAATTACATGCAGGCTTAATCAGCCGTTTTTATGTCTATGGTGGGGCGGGTACAGGAAAAAGTCATTTATTGTCTGCTATCTGTGACTCTTATCTTGAAGTAGGGAAATCTGCGATTCAGGTCTCTTTACTTGAGCTTCTAGATGCACCGACCGAGGCGATTACCTCGCTGGATCGTTTTGATCTGGTCGCACTCGATGATATTGAAGCGATTAGTGGTGTGCCGCATTGGCAGCGCGCAGTCTTTCATCTGATTAATTATAATAATGAAGGCGGCGGACAGCTGGTATTTTCTTCACGCTTTGCGCCGATTGAACTTAAGCTTGAGCTGCCAGATCTACAGTCACGCTTAACACAAGCGGTGAGTACCCGTGTGCCGAGTGGTAGCCTTTATGCTGATCGTTATGCGCTGGTTTCATCCGTACTGGATCGTCGGGGGATTCATTTAGATCCTCAAATTTTTGACTATTTACTGAGTCATGGGCCACATCAAACTTCGGTACTTCTTAAGAGATTAGAGCAAATTATTCAACTGCTTAAGGGAGAAAAACTGAAGGTCAGCAATGCCAATCTGCGACAGATTTATGCCTTGATTGACGAATATCGGTAAATCATAAAAATTCTTGAGTAATTGCTCAGTCTATGCCACAGTAAGGCAAAATAATTCACAGTTGCAAGGATTCTGCAACTTTAGAAGAAAAAGAAAGAAATAAAAATTAAGGAGAAGGTTATGCTCAAGAAGAGCATAGGCATGGCTTTGCTGTGTATGGCAGGGCAGGCGTATAGTGCAGATATTATTGTAACCACGACAGAAGATATTGAAAAAGATGACAAGGAATGTTCACTTCGAGAAGCCGTTGGATATATTAACCGGGGCTTAGCCAAAGAAGGTTTTATGGGATGTGGTGGAGAAAATTCATCCAGTACCATTATTTTAAAAGAAAAAAATACTTATGTGCTCAATAAGCATATAGCAATCAAAAAATCTCTAAGCATTCGGTCTGTAGCTGATAGCGATGAAGAATTCAGTACAACTGAAAAAACACTGGGTCTGCATAATGCCCATATTCAAATGCAAGGAACTGACAATCTATTTCGCCTTAACAGCACAGATACACTGGTTCAGCTTAACTTAAAAGAACTAGACCTCGAAGGCTGTGGCAAAGTCAGTTGTGCTGAACAAGGTGGTCTGATTCATAATAAAGGCCAAGTGGTGGTTGAATATAGCCGTTTATTTAATGGTGCAGCCAATTTGGGTGGGGCAATTTATAATACGGGTCAATTTGGTCAGAACTTTCTCAGTCGTGTTGAAATTAAAAATAGCCTGATTGAAAATAACAAAGCACAACGAGGTGGCATTTTATATAGCGAGTTGCCCGCTTTCCTTATCAGGCAAAGTGTCCTTAAAAATAACCAGACCTTAGATAACTCGGCGGCCAATATTTATAGCGCCGGGCAGTTTGCTGACACAGAGAATCTTCAAAATATTAGTGCCGAAGTATTAAGTAGTACCCTATTAAAAAATAAGGGGACACTCATTAATGTCATGGACGGGATGGGATTAAATAACCTAACGATCGTTGATAATGCTGATACTGCTTTACGTATGAATGCCCCGGCTGGCAGGGCTTATGTGGCAAATAGTATTATTTTAAGAAATGGTGCACAGGACTGCCAAATTGAAACCGGCGATAAAACCCTGATTCAAAACAATCTGCTGACTGTGTCCTGCGGTACAGGGGATGCTGTTGCTCCAAATGAGCTCTGGAATGGTACACAAATCTTAGCCGAAGCTTCAAATAAGAGTGAAGGTGTTTGTCAAACCTTGAGTGAAAATAGCACAGCCATACTTTGTCCATACAGCGTTGCTAAAGGGCAATTTCTTGGTTATATGCGTCCACGTATTTTATTAAGTCATAATCAGGTCAGCGACTCATCTATTGTAAATAGAGGTACAGCGCTTAATCTTGCAGCCCCGACAGTGGCATGTGAAGCTGCTGACCAGCGTGGTATCAACCGTTTAATGGATAATCTGTTCTGTGACCGTGGTGCGATTGAAATCACTGTGCCAACCTCAGGGAGTCTGGTTGGACAAGACCTGTTAAAAGGTGAAATTGCCAAATTTTCAATTGAATCCTTTTTGGGTGATAGTGATTTAATTCCAAAAGAACAATGCAATGTCATAGTTGGTCAACAGCCGACAGGTGAGCCTTGGCAAGATGGATGTTTGAAAGTTGTGCAAACTAAAACAGAGTCCAAAGGTAAAACACGTATCGATATTCATGGCAATGTGGTGTATACCCCAGATTCGACTTGGCATGGGGCAGATATCTTCGAGCTGCAAGTGGTAACCACATCCACGCGATTTAATAAAAGTAAACCTTATCTGACCATTACCACTCAAATCGTGCAGGAGCCAAAAAATGAAATGGAAGACAAATCAGTCAAAACTTCAGGTGGCGCATGGGGCTTTGGTGGGCTACTGATTTTAATTGGGTTAATGGGTTTGCGCCGTGAATTAAAAGATTAAGGAAAAATCATGAAAAATTATAAAAAAGGACTGCTTGCGGCCATGATTTTATCTGCCATGAGTTTGATGGCAGCCGAAGATAAAACTATCTATGTCACCACTTTGGTGGATGAAGACGGAGAGAACAGTAATGCCTGCTCTTTGCGAGAAGCGATTAAAACTGCAAAACTAGATAAATCCTATGGTGGATGTAACGTCGGCCGTACGCTTCGGCTGGATGGTTCAGCCCCAGACGTGATTCAGCTTGAAGCGGGTGAATACAAATTAGACAGCGAACTTGTCATTGAGTCCGCGCTCAAAATTTATGGAAAAACGCCCTTTAGTTATACCAGTCGTAGTCCGATTACGAATTTATACCCAACCCGTGATGCTTTAAAAACCACGATTTCAGGTCAGGGAAAAACCCGTCTCTTTAACAGTATGGCCAGTCAATCCAGTCTGGAAGTCTATCATCTCATCTTAAAAGATGGTTATGCGGCAAAAAATACACAGGATAAGGGCAATGGCGGTACCTTTTATGTGGCGGGCCCCTTAAGCATTAATAGCAGTGAAATCGTAAATTCCCGGGCAGATGCAGAAGGGGGGGCTATTTATACGGTGGCGATGAATACCGAAAGGAGTGTGATCATCCAGGATTCGCTGCTTCACCAAAATAAGGCAAGTTCATATGGTAGTGTGCTGGCTATGGATTGCCAGGGGAATTTAGGGACGACTCAAACCAATGTAAAAGTTAGTTCTAGTAGTATTGTTAAAAATGGGTCAGAAAATACGGCCAGCATTCTTGATTTTTGTGGTTATGCAACCGTAGAGTTGAATAATTCTACCATTGCCAAAAATACTGCGAGTCAGACAGGACATATTTTGCGTATGACCAATCAAGCTAATCGCCCTCTCAGTGCCTTTTCCAGTTTAACTGCCTTAAGTAATACTATTGTTGAGAATGCAGCTCAATCTACTTTATTTTATGACAAAACAGGTTCTAAATATTTCTATTTTAATGTTTTAGCATTTAATCAGGGCTTATCTTGTGAATATGCCTTAAATCAGGGGAATCCGACTAAGGAGCAAAGCGTCGTATTTACTACTGTTAAAAATGCCATACAAACCACTGGACTATCACGTTGTGTATTGCCAGAGTTAGATGCGGATGAAACTTCAAACAATCTTGACGTTTCTGACAGCACGATAAACAACTTATTAACAGCCTATATTGAGCCTGCAATTGATAACCGTTTTCTAGGCATGTATTACCCACGTGATAATGGAACAGCTACAGATTTGGTAGATGTAGGGGTAAGTGGCTGTGCTGAACAGGATCAACGTGGCATTGATCGGGTGGTGGGATCTACTCTTACCTTAAATCCAGATGCAAAAAATAGCTGTGAAATCGGTTCAATCGAAATCCGACGTCTGACCGCAGCAGATATCACAGATCTGAAAAATAGCAGCTTGGTCGATTTGAATAATTTTTATCAGGACAATATAACTGACATCAAAAGTATTATTGCAAATAAGAATACGCCAGCAGAGGAAATACCTGGTTTAAAGGAAGAGTTAAAAGAATACGAAGATTTACTTAAATATACCAAGCAATATCAGCAATACCGTGCAATTTATGTCAATCCCTTTGTGCTGGCCATGCCTCAGGAAACCTTGATGGGCAATACGGTTCAAACCAAAGTCTTGAATGCACAAAATTATGATATTAGTGTTAAGTCTTTAGGAGTAGGTGAGTTAATTGGTACCGGTAGTTCGACCAGTGTGAAGGGTGATCCGAATGACCCCAATCTTAAGTGTGAATGGAAGCCTGATCTCAACCGGATCATGATGTATCGTACCGATGGGAAAATGACCAAGGCAACAGATATGGAATTCTGTAGCTATACTCTCAAAGATAAGGCCACGGGGATCAGCAGTGCTGGAATTTTAAAAGCAGCTTTTAACAATATTGCACCGATTGCCAAGAGTGATGAATATTGGATTAGCCCAGAGAATAATCTGACAGTGACTGTGAATCCACTTGAAAATGATAGTGATGATGGTGATGGGCCTCTACCTTCAGGAAAGTCGGCTTTTTATCAGGATAAAGAGGGAAAAGAGATTCCAATTCGTATTGTGAAGATTCCTGCCGGAGTTTCTCTTAATGCAGAGCGACAAGGCCCTTGTCCTGATACTTATCAGCGCGAGACCTGCTATGGTGGAAAGCTGACATTTAGTGTGAGAAATAACTTAAGTCAGGCAGATTACAGCATGCAGTATACGATTTTTGATGCAGATGAAAAAATGTCTGAAACAGCAACGATCCTGCTACGAAATATGGTAAAAAATGCCAATACGTCATCAAGTAGTGGTGGTTCATTCGGAATTTGGGGACTATTCGGATTATTTGGGCTGGTCGCTTATCGCCGTCTAAGAAAATAAAACCTAATTGGAAAATTCAAAAGCCTCCATTTGGAAGAATGCTGATCAGTTAAGGAGTTTAGCAATAGACGCTTTAACTTTTTAGTGGTTCACGATGGAGTCTTAAGGTTTTAAATCAAATATTTGTCATATCATTTGTGACTTTGGTTTTGCTCAAATGAGAAGCGGAGTTTCACAAGGAAGGCATCTTGCGGAGCAATACACCTCATGCATCCAACAGTTGCGGATGACTTTTCCACCTGGCAAATATGATCATGAATTTAAAAAAGAAAATGCCAGTCAATTGTTTAACTGACTGGCATTATCCATTTGGAGGCTTTTTATATGGGTCGCTTAATGCGAGCTAGAGGGTGGTTGAGTCGTTTGCTGGTATTTGAGAATGTACTCTTCCCGAATGGCAAGTCGTTCTTCAGGTTTGGCATTTTGCATGCGTAAGCCAAGTTCTCGACGTTCCTGACTGCTCATCATTTGCCAAGTCTCACGCATTCTTTGTTTTTCAACCTCAGGAAGCTGGGTAAACCAGTCCATACGCTGCTGTAAGCTGACGCTCTGCTGTTCTGGAATTTCCTTGAGGGACTGATAGCGTTTAATAAGTGCCAACTGTTCGGAATCAGAAAGACTATCCCAGGTATCGGAAACCTGAGTATTTGCATCTTTAGAAAAGATCCAAAAACGTTCAAATCCTGCAAAACTGGTTTGCAGAAAACTGAATGCACAAAAAGCAATTGCCAATCTTTTAGCTGCCATGTGGAACTTTGTCCTCACCTAGAACCATTAGCATTTCTAAATCTTCAAGCATTTGTGGGGACAGTTTCGGTACTGACACCATTTGGGTTTGCGGCTCATTGTGGCTAGAAATATTGGGTAATACTACAACACCTGCAATTGCTGCTGCCAAGGCAAAACCTGACATTTTTAAAAATGCAAAACGTGAATGTTTAGAATCCTGAATTTCTTCAAGAACATGGTGCATGACAACAGGTTTGTGTTTATGTTGTTGTGCCAGTCCATCGAGTTTGGAAGTTACTTGTTTTAAGAAATCATCTTGATTCATTCGGATGACCCTCCCAGATATGGATTTAAATGTGCCAAAGAGGTACGTAAGCCTTGAATAGCACGGTGATAATGAGTTTTTACACTGCCTTCTGAGCAGTCCATAATTTGTGCGGTGGTATGCGTATCAAATCCTTCCCAAGCTCTCAGCATAAATGCCTGCTGCTGACGTACAGGTAGTTTGGCAATAGCTTCCTGGATTTCTTCAGCTGTCACTGCCTGATCCAGAAAGTCCAAAGGCGTCGGTGTAGCTTCGTCCACGATATCCTCAAGTTCAATTTCGTCATCATCCAGACTGACTTTCTTAAAAAATGAAAACATCTGACCACGCCGTGCTTCTTTACGACGCCAATCCTGTAATTTGTTGTTCAGAATTGTATAAAATAGGGGATACCATTCTTCAGTACTTTTTTCCGCATAGGATTTATGTAAGGAAATGAAAGCTTCCTGAACCAGATCCATGGCAATACCATGATGACCTTGAGTTGCACTTTCCATCATCACCAAGGCGCGTCCAGTCACATCTTGCATAAAATTCTTCAGACGTGCTTCAGCCGTACTCTTCAGAATACTTACATCGTGTGATTGCAACTGTTTTGGTGCTAAATCCATAGAGATGGAAAATCCTGTCATTGGACACCCACCATGATTCCCAAGTTCATAATCATATAACGTTGGGAATTATGGTTTGGTTGACAATTAAGTTTATTATTTTTGTAGTGTAATCTATTTTATAAACGGGCAGGGCCGAATTAAAACACTGTAACCTAAATCCCTAATTAGATACGTTGACGTACCATTTCAAAGAAACAGATCGATCCTGCAATCGCAACATTTAAGGATTCCTGACCACCCGGCTGCGGAATACTGACAGCTTCTGCGTGTTGCATTGCATAATCAGAAACGCCTTGACCTTCATTGCCCAAGATCCATACGCAAGGTTTACCTAAATCTTTTGAGTACAGACTTTCGGCACGATGTGAGCTGGTGACGTATACAGGAATTTGAAATTGCTCAAGAATTTGTTCAAGTGCAATATTTTCAAAAGTTTGCAGCGTGAAGTGTGCGCCCATACCGGCACGTAATACTCGTGGTGACCAAAGTGATGCAGAACCTTTGGTGCAGACAATCTGTTCAATACCGGCTGCTGCTGCAGAGCGAAGCAGGGTACCGACATTACCCGGATCCTGTACATTTTCCAGAATTAAAGTGTCGGCTTTAAAATCCAGTGCATAATTTGCTGTCGGTAAAGTGACCACAGCTAAACAGGCTAAAGATGTTCCTAAGGTACTTAAATCTTTGTATAAAGATTCGCTTAAAACAAAGACCATCCCTGTGTATTTTGCGAGAATTTTCTCGAAATCAGGATGCGAAAGTGCATGTTCAGTGGTAAAAATCGAATCAATTTTACGGTTTTCATGCAGCCAGGCGAGAGACAGATGCGTGCCTTCCAGCACAGTTTGCCCCTGTTTTTTACGATAGGTGTTTTGTTCAATCAAACCACGTAAGTGTTTAATTTTTGGATTGTCTTTTGAATCAAGAAAAAAAGTTGGCATGGGAGATATAATCCACGGTAGCCGATTCAATATCGGCTACCGCTATAAAAAATTAGTTATGATAGCTGGTCACAAGATCAACTTCGTTTTTAGAACCGATAATCACTGGCACACGTTGATGTAGATCGGTTGGTTCGATCTCCAGAATACGGACACGGCCTGTGGTGGATGCGCCGCCAGCCTGCTCCATGAGCATACTCATTGGGTTGGCTTCATACATTAAACGCAGACGACCAGCTTTAGCCGGATCTTTAAAGTCGTATGGATACATGAAGATACCGCTACGACAAAGAATACGGTGAATATCGCCCACCATACAGGCAACCCAGCGCATATTGAAATCTTTTTCACGAGGACCGGTTTTGCCTGCCAATAATTCATCGATATAACGTTGTACTGGTGCTTCCCAGTGGCGTTGATTCGAGGCATTGATCGCATATTCTTTGGTATCTGCAGCGACTTGAATCGCTTCAGAAGTTAGCAGGAATTCTTGAGTTTCCGGGTCAAAGGTAAAGAACACTACGCCTGCACCGACAGTCAATGCCATCATGGTCGATGGACCATACAGTACATAACCTGCAGCCACTTGATTGACACCGGCTTGCATAAAGTCTTCGGCCTGAGTCACGGCATTTTTCGCAGGAAGAATCGAGAAAATCGTACCCACACACATATTGATGTCGATATTACTTGAACCATCGAGTGGGTCGAACAAGACCAGAAATTGACCATTTTCCTGTGCAGGCGTGAATTCATCCAGTTCTTCTGAGGCCAAACCACCGACATTCGGGTGTTGCTGTAAAGCATCAATCAGATAATCATTGGAAATGACATCCAGTTTCTTTTGCTCTTCGCCTTGAACATTTTCATGCTGTGCACTTCCCAATACACCCGCTAAAGCACCTTTTTGCAGCAACAGATCGATGTCCTTGCAAGTGTTTGCAATCGTTTCAATAACTTGTGCAAGTTCAGGTGTGAGATTCCCGCTTTGTTGCTGTAAAAACTGGGATAGGGTGCGGTATGACATAAGGGAAAACTCCAAGACTTAAATCGGGAAAAAATGATCAAAACGATATGCGGCTATATTTTAGATGAGAACGTACTAAAAGAAAAATCAAACTGGATTATTTGTATCGATTTTGCCCTTGCAACTCCTGTGGAAAGTGCTATGTTGAATGCAAGGGAAAATTGAGAATAGGAGCACAGATATGACAACATTAAAGTTTGATGCGACTCCAACGCCAAGTGAAGGCATTACTTTAGATGATATCTCTGAAGACAAGATGAAAGAAGCCTGGCGGGATTATGAAGCAAAACCAGAGTACAAACAATTCAATAAACACGACCTGATTGAATCGATGCAAGCAGTTGAACCAGGCCAGACCGTAGAATAAACAGATTTGTTCATTCAACCCAATAAAAAGCACTCAATCATGAGTGCTTTTTATTTGATACGCCAGCATTGAAAGTTATTTCAACAATGGTGGTACCGCTTCATAATTAATTTCAACACGGCGGTTTTCTTTCCAGGCATTTTCATCATGACCTGGATTGATTGGCATTTCCTTACCATAGCTGACGGCTTCTAATTGAGCAGCATTTACACCAGTGGTCACCAGGAAGCTTTCAACAGCTTTGGCACGACGCTCACCAAGCGCCATGTTGTATTCACGGGTACCACGTTCATCGGTGTGGCCGGTGAGTGCGACACGTGAGTTGGCATTGGCCATCAGGAACTGTGCATGTGCTTGTAGTGTACGAAGATCTTCATTGCTGAGTTCAGTACTGTCATAGTCAAAATGTACGACACGTTTTGCCAAGAAAGCCTTGTTTTCCGCAGTGACACCCTTTGCCGATGCACCCGCCATGTTTTGTGCATTTAATGCAGCATCTTCACTCAGACCTTGCGTATCCACTGTGGTTGAGCTGGTTGTATCTAAACCGCCGGTTTGAACTTCAGCGGCAGGTTTACGGCTCGCACAACCTGTCATGACGACAGCTGCTGCTAAAAGTGGTAAGGCAAATAATTTTACTTTGTTCATCTTCATCTCCATGAAGTTTGATTATGGGGTAAAAGGTTTATACAAATACCAATGTTATTTTGGTGCCCAAGCCGGTTCACGGACTTCGCCCGTTTCACTTGGCAAGTTCATACGGAAACGACCATCTAGTGACATGATCGACAGAAGTCCGCGCGCGCCTTCACGTGTGGCATACACCACCATCTGGCCATTTGGCGAGAAACTTGGTGATTCGTCTAGAGTTGTTGGCGTCAGAATATTATTTACACCAGAGTTCATGTCTTGAACGGCAACCCGATAGTTACTGCCGCTTGGACGATGAACCAATGCAAGTTTCTTGCCATCTGCGCTCAGCGTACCACGTGCATTAAATGCACCACGGAAGGTCAGACGTTTATTGCTACTTGAAGCGAGATCATGGCGATAAATCTGTGGAGATCCACCACGATCAGAAGTAAAGATAAAGGATTTTCCATCTGGAGCATAACGTGCTTCGGTATCGATCGCACTGTCATTGGTCATACGTTGTAATTGACGTGTTTCCAGATTCATCTGATAGATTTCCGGATTGCCATGCATGGATGCAGTAAACAGCATGCTCTTGCCATCTGGAGAGAAACTTGGTGCGCCATTTAAGCCACGGAAACTGGCCAGTTTTTCGCGTTGTCCTGTAGCCAGATCCTGTACATAAATTGCCGGACGTTTGGTTTCAAACGAGACATAAGCAATTTTTTTGGCATCCGGTGTCCAGGCTGGAGAAAGAATCGGATCACGCGAAGTCAAAATGGTTTTTGGCTGTTCGCCATCGGTATCGGCAATTTGCAAGGTATAACGTTGTTCTGGTGTTGCTGGATTACGCAGTACATAAGCAATACGTCCAGTAAAATCACCTGGAATGCCAGTTAATGCCTGATAGATGGCATCACTGATCATATGCGCTGCCTGACGGGTACGTGAGGCTGGAACAGTTAGTAATTCATTTAATAGATATTGTTTTTTTTCGATATCGTATAACTGATACTGGATTTCAAAAGAACCATCCGCTGTGGTTTTTGATGAACCGGTCACGACATAGGGAACGCCAGCGGATGCCCAAGCTTCTGCATTCGGGTTATTTAATGTGGCAGTCGCAGGCAGGTTTTTTGAAACACTGGTAAATCTGCCTGAACGATTCAAGTCATTTTCAACAATAGGATAGATGCTCTGATCCTGACTGAATGGCACAATGGCGATTTTAGGTGCTGCCTCAGGTGCCTTGGTAATTTCCAGATGCAACTGGGCATAGGACTGAGTTGCCAATACAGGACTTAAAGCGCCAATGATTGCGAGGCAGAGTAGGTGTTTGCGAGTCTTTTCCATCATTCGTTATTTACTCAAATCAACGGATTTATTGTATAGGTAGCTTGGGCTACATCATCGCATGGATTTAATAGAATAAAACCAGGATTTTATGACCAAACTGTTATGACACTGTGAAAAATGAATATTATTTAATCATATTAAAGTGAAGTTTAGCTGAAAAAATCAAAGCCATCACCTCAATAATGTGTGATGGCTTGGTTTTTATTGTGCGGTAAAGGTTGATGTAAAACTTCGTGCTTCTCGGCGTGCATCTGGATCTGAAGGCATCGGATACGGCGCAGCAGCCCGCACCGCAGCTTCGACACTGGCTTTCATGTCTGCATCACTTGAGTTCACGATGACAGAAACCACACCGCCATTGTCATTCAAGGTCACACGAGCAGTAGCGCGCTGACCTGACGATCCCACTGGGGTATCCCAAGCACGTTTAATTTTATTTTCGAAATCACGTTTTGCAGTAGACGCAATCCGTTTTGATTCCGCTTTTTTCTGAGCAGCTTCTTCAGCGGCCTGTTTGGCTGCTGAAGCCTTGGCATCTGCCTCTGCTTTGGCTTTTGCATCGGCATCTGCCTTACGTTTTGCATCCGCGTCTGCTTTTGCCTTTGCAGCAGCATCGTTTTTGGCTTTTGCATCGGCATCCGCCTTACGTTTTGCATCCGCCTCAGCTTTTGCTTTAGCTGTCGCCTCTGCTTTGGCCTTTGCAGCAGCATCGTTTTTGGCTTTTGCATCGGCATCCGCCTTACGTTTTGCATCCGCCTCAGCTTTTGCTTTAGCTGTCGCCTCTGCTTTGGCTTTTGCATCCGCATCAGCTTTACGTTTCGCCTCCGCATCTGCCTTACGTTTTGCATCCGCGTCAGTTTTTGCTTTAGCTGCCGCCTCAGCTTTCGCCTTTGCAGCAGCATCTGCCTTGGCTTTCGCAGCGGCATCGGCTTTTTGTTTGGCGGCCAAATCCGCTTTTTTCTGAGCATCTAATTTGGCTTTCTGTGCAGCGTCCGCTTTACGCTGTGCATCGATTTCAGCCTTACGAGCAGCTTCGGCATCTGCCTTGGATTTTTGTGCTGCCTCCGCTTTTGCTCTGGCTGCTGCCTGTTTCGCCTGTTCGGCAGCTTCGGCACGTTTCGCTGCTTCAGCAGCTTGTTGTACAGCCTTGGCTTGCGCTACCTCTTTGAGTTCCTGCTGGGCTTTTTGTGTATCCACTTTCGGTGCAGGCGGAGCAGCAGGTGTGGCAGGCGCCGCTGTCGGAATGACTGGCGCAGGCTCAGGACTAGGTTCAGCTGTTTGAGTAATTTCTTCTGCGACATTTTCATGTGCAGTTTCCTCAAACGGCGTTTCTTCTCGGGTGACCGGTTTGAGGTCCTCAGGTTTGATCAGGACCGTTTTAATCTGCTTCGGCGGTTCAGGTGGTTTACTCATGCCAAGATAAAGTAAACCCACCAAAGCCACGGCATGGATTCCTAAGGTGAATCCAATCGCGATGGCTTTTTTCTGAAATGGTGGCTTTTTATAATCTTTCATACATTATTCTAATGGCTGGGTCAGTAAACCGACCTGAGATAAACCGGCATCCTGCAGGCTGGACATCAAGGCCATGACATCGCCATAAGGACGGGTATTGTGGCCATTAATCACGACATTCAGCACTTTATTGTCATTTTGTGCCTGTGTTTGCGCTTCAACAAGGGCAGCAGTCAATTCATCCAGCGTGACTGGGCCAGTGGCCTGATTTTTATGTTCTAAATAATAGGAACCATCTTCTTTCAGGGTGACAATGGTCGGTGCATCTTTAGATTCAATCGGTAGCCCATTGGCCTGAGGTAGGTCGACCTTGATGCCACTGGTGATCATGGGTGCAGTGACCATAAAGATCACCAGAAGCACCAGCATCACATCAATATAAGGTACGACATTCATGTCACTTTTCAGTGGCTTTTTAATACGCTGAAAGCGTCCTGAACCTTGAATCGCCATTAGTCTTTGTCCTGAGTTATGCCCACGGACTGACGTTGTAGCAGTGCCACCATTTCTTCGGCAAACAGGGCACGATCAGAGTAAACGGTTTCACCTTTGGCCGTGAAATGGTTAAAGGCCAACACTGCTGGAATAGCTGCGAACAGGCCAATGGCAGTTGCAATCAGGGCTTCAGCAATACCAGGTGCAACCGTCGCCAGCGTCACCTGATCGACATCTGCCAGGCCAATAAAAGCGTTCATGATGCCCCAGACGGTACCGAACAGACCAACATAAGGTGCAACCGAACCAATACTGGCCAAAGCACCGAGTCCTTGCTCCAGATGACCTTGATCACGGCTCAGGCCGACACGCAGAATACGCTCTGTTCCTTCAATGGACTGGGCAGTCGGTGCATGGCGTTTTTTCAGTTTCAGGAACTCACCCAGACCCTGATAGAAAATATCTTCAAGGCCAGTGCGTTTAGAGTTGAGCTGGGCATTGTTATACAGGGTATTCAGTTCAGCGCCAGACCAGAAGATTTTCTGGAAATGTTCATCATCGGCCTGGGCTTTTTTATAACTCATATAGAGTCTGGCAATCAGATACCAGCTATATATTGAGGCTAACAGAAGAGAAAGCATCACCAGTTGTACGACAGGGCTTGCTTGTAAAATAAGATCTGAAACTTGAAGAGATGATTCTAACTGAGTCGCCATAGTTGTTACGTGTGCCAATAAATTTTTTAGTCTTGTTCCAATTCTTTTTGAATTAGTTCGCGTATTTCATCCGGGAGTCGACGTGGTCGCATCTCTGCACTGATACATGCCAACTCAACCTCACCCGATGCAAGCATGATTTCACCACGATAAATATTTTGTTGCAATACAAATGATGAAGCTTTACATGAAATCACACGTGCAGTAACAGTAATTAAATCATCCATCAGGATGGGGCGCATATATTTGACATTAATTTTGTGTACCACAAAATTATATTCTGCCTGTTGCCAGTAATGACTGACTCCGGCAGCACGCAGCCATTCGGTACGGGTACGTTCCATATAGCGAATGTGGTTAGCATGGTAGACAATACCACCTAGATCAGTATCTTCAATATATACGCGGATATTGAATTCAAAATGATTCGCCATAGTTTTGTTCCATGCAGATGTTCGAAATTTTTGCTTGTTTTTTGGAGAGAGGAAAATCCTTGAATTTGCCGGATTCCTGTCCAAAGTCAAGCAATTTAGCGGGACAAAGTTTAGCATTTTGAGTTTTGAGACCAATGGCACAAGATGTCAAATCTGGCTAGAAATAGTCAAGAGGAAGCGCAGAGCACCTGATAGCTCATTTATAAAACAGCAGAAGATGATGAAATGCGCGAGCTCATCAACTCGCGCATTTTTATAGCAGGCAATTAACCTTTATTGTTCTGTTTCCAGTTGGCCTGAACCTGTTCAGCCACTTTTGGATAATCCAGAATAAAGCGCACATGACTTTCGACACCGGTTTTTAAGGTCGCATCATCGACAATAAAGTTCGGATTATGGTTTGGCGCGGCTTTAGCCGGATCTTGATCGGCCGGCGTGGCACCGACAAAGACAAACAGGGATGGCATGAGCTGGCCATAGTAAGCAAAGTCTTCACTCGCACTGGCATTATTATCCAAGACATGCAATTTATCTTCACCATGGACTTTGGCCAGGGTCGGTTGCATCAGCTTGGTCAAAGTTTTGTCATTGGTGGTGACCGGGGCATAAGGCGCAATTTCGACTTTCACCTTGACATCGTTGGCTGCTGCATTGTGTTCTAGCATCTTCGGTAAGTCTTTTAAAATGCCTTGACGAACGTCTTCACTATTGGAGCGAATAGTCCCGACCATATTGACCTGATCTGGAATCACGTTACCGGTGGTACCACCCTGAATGCTACCAATACTGACCACGCCCATTCCTTTGGTCAGATCCGCTTTACGGCTGATCAAACTTTGCAGATTGGTGACCATCTGGGCAGAGGCATAAATTGGATCTTTTCCTGCCCAAGGCATCGAACCATGAACCTGACTTCCATTGACCTGGATGCGTAAATGATCGGCACTGTTTAAAATGGCACCATCTTTGTAGAAGATATTGCCACTTGGCATACCGGCCATGACATGCATACCGAAAATGACTTCAGGTTTTGGATTTTTCAGGGCGCCGTCCGCAATCATTTTACGCGAACCAATCTGATCGCCTTGGGTAAAGTTATCAATATCTGCACCACCTTCTTCGGCTGGCTGGAACACAAATACCACCGTTCCTGCAATTTTATCTTTGTTGGCGGCCAGAACTTTGGCTGCACCCAGTAACATGGCGGTATGCGCATCATGACCACAGGCATGCATCACATAAGATTCTTTGCCCTGATAAATGGCTTTTTGTTTGCTGGCGAATGATACCGGTGCAGTTTCCTTAATTGGTAATGCATCCATATCTGCACGCAATGCCATGACCGGGCCGGGTTTACCACCTTTTAGTACACCGATCACACCCGTTTTGGCATAACCTTTTCGTACTTCAATCCCATAGGATTTTAATTCTTTTTGAACCAGTTCCGAGGTTTTAAATTCCATATTCCCCAGCTCAGGATATTGATGAATATGCTGGCGTAATTTTATGGTGTGCGCTTCAGCCGTTTGTACAGAATCATCAATCCAGTCGGCCAGACTGAGTTGGCTACAGAAAAGAAGAGGAAGACAAAGGGAAATCTGCTTATACATATTCATACTTGGGGAGAACCTTAAGAATTTTAAATGGTTAAAGTGATTCTCTAGGATTGCATATTGATTTAAATTTGACCAAAACTCTCTAAGTATTATGATAATACCTTTAAGGTATATTGCTTGTTAGACCTTGTTCTAAAAGAGCTTTATGAATACTTTTACATTGTAAAATTATGTACCCTTATTTATTTTCTATATGCTAAAGGTATCAAAATTATCAATAAGACAAAATAAAAACAAATATCAAAAATAGATCAGGACAAGATTCCGCGACAATCATTAACGCAACCTTTGGGCGAAAATGATGAGTTGTGGATTACTCTAGGTTTAGATGAAGACTTAGACGAAGCCATGCGTAAATCGACACGCGAAGCAATCCGTTTTTTGGTCAATGAATACGGAATTTCAGAAGAAATTGCTTATGCATATTTAAGTGCTGCAACGGATTTTAAAGTATCGCAAGTGGTAGATAAAACCAAAGGTATTCACGCGATGATTCGTAAAGCGGACTTTTAGGAGTTTAAGAAAAAAGAGAAGTAATTTTTTTATTTAGTTTTTTGTTTTGTGCTTTTGCCAACTGATTTAGACATGTCAGTTGGCTTTTTCTTTTGTAATGGTTTGAAAATTTTTAGAATATCAATAATAAAAATTTATTGAAATGAAATGGGGAAATTGTGGCAGAGCAGAATAATAATGCAGTGATGATTTCAATTGCCATGGACAGTGCCACAGCAGCCTTTTGATCAAACGGCAAGTGTTGTAGAGAATCCAAATAGAAAGATGGAGCTTGATCTCAATCATTCGACAGATACGACAGCAATTTCATCATTTACTTTATCTGTCATTATTGCGCTTATTTTAGGTAGTTTCGCAACTTGGCTTGCTTATTGGTATGGACGTAAGAGTTTTCAACTCACAGAACTATCTTTTAAAGTAGTAAGTGAAGATATTAAAGAAGCAGCAGAATCTCATAGAAATATGACTAAACAACTTATAGAAAGTCAAGAAAATTTAAAAAGAGTTGAATTACAAGAAGAATTTTATAGAGGTTGGAAACTTAAGTTAATAGACGATCTTGCTGTATTGAAACCATTAGTGCATAAATACATTACATTGTTAGGCTCTGTAGCTTTAGTACTAAATGATGTGAAAGACTGGTTCAAAAATAATGAATACGAAGATATGCGTTCAGAATTAAAGAGTTTAGAAGATGATATATTCCCTTTAATAGCTCGTATTAGTACTCATTTAAAAATGTTAGTAGAGGAAGATCATGAATTAGTATCTGAATGGGACGAATTTGAGCGTTATCTCACTCAGCTACAAATCATGTGTATTACCGCGGTAATTGATAAAGAAGGTATTGCTGATAGTTTCAAAGCTCTAAACATTGTAGTAGATTCTCTTATTCAAAATTTGAAATCTATATTCAATAAAAAAGCAGCCTAAGCTGCTTTTTGAATCACTTTTCTTTTGGCTCAGGTGGTGTCAATCCAAACTGTAAATAGGCCATATTGGTGGCAATACGGCCACGTGCAGTACGCATCACATAACCTTGCTGAATCAAATATGGTTCAATCACATCTTCCAGCGTACCAGAATCTTCTGCCATGGCAGCAGCCAACGCTTCAACACCAGCAGGGCCACCATCAAAACGTTCTAATAACATCGATAGATAACGGCGGTCTAAAGTATCTAAACCATCTTTATCGACTTTGAGCATGTCCAAAGCACGTTGCGCCATATCCTGATTAATTTCACCAGTGCCTTTGACCTGAGCATAGTCACGTACACGACGCAATAAGCGGTTGGCAATACGCGGTGTACCCCGTGAGCGACGGGCAATTTCTTTTGCGCCATCACCGGTCATGGGTACATCCATCAGGTTGGCTGAACGTTTGACAATGTGGGTCAAATCTTCAACTGAATAAAATTCTAAACGCTGTACGATGCCGAAACGGTCACGCAAAGGAGAGGTAAGCAGACCTGCACGTGTGGTTGCTGCAACCAGGGTAAAGGGTGGCAAATCCAGTTTGATTGATCGTGCAGCAGGCCCTTCGCCAATCATGATGTCGAGCTGGTAGTCTTCCATCGCTGGATAGAGAATTTCCTCAATCACCGGTGAAAGACGGTGGATCTCATCAATGAACAGGACATCACCTTCTTCCAGATTGGTCAGCATGGCGGCCAAATCACCGGCACGTTCTAGCACCGGACCTGAAGTCGACTTAAGATTACCGCCCATTTCGCGGGCAATAATATTCGCCAGCGTGGTTTTACCCAGGCCGGGCGGGCCAAAAATCAATGTATGATCCAGCGCTTCTTCACGGCCACGGGCGGCACCAATAAAGATTTCCATTTGCTCTCGAACCACAGGCTGACCAATATAGTCATCGAGTGAAGTTGGGCGGATGGCACGATCAAAATGATCTTCTGGTTTTTCAGAACCACTGATGAGACGGTCTTGCATATCTTTTGAGTTAATCTCTATGGTTTATTTGAGGTGAATAAAGTCATAGCCTCAAAATGCTTTAACAATTCGTATGCCATTGTGCAGGCATGCTCTTACTTTTGACAGGGCAAAAGTAACAAAACCCTTTGCAGAAATAATGGCACATCCTATGCCATATTTCTGCTGCAGCATTCATGCTGCCTTCTCATCTTCATTTTGCAGCGAATATTTAAATCAGTATTAACGATTCATCGACTTTAATGCAGCGCGGATAATGTCGCTGGCTTCAGTGTAATCTGCTTTAACCGCATTAATCAGTTTTTGCGCTTCGGCAGGTTTATAACCCAAAGACTGTAATGCAGCTTCTGCTTCAGCCACGGCTGAATTGCCCATAAACTGAATCTGTGGTGCAGTTGAATTGCTTGGCGCAGCACCTGAAGCCATGGCTTTAAAGCGGTCACGTAATTCAATCATTAAACGTTCAGCGGTTTTTTTACCGACACCGGGAACTTTGACCAAGGTATTCACATCTTCATTTTCAACGGTATGAATCAGCATTTCCACACTTAAAGTTGAAAGAATACCCAAGGCCATTTTGGGGCCAACGCCGTTGACTTTGAGTAAGGTGCGGAAAATGGTTTTTTCCTGCGCATTGATAAAGCCATACAGCAACTGTGCATCTTCACGCACGGCCAGATGGGTCCAGAGTGTGACTTGTTGTCCTTTTTGCAGCTGGCAGAAAGTCGTCAGCGGCGTATCAATTTCATAACCGACACCATTTACATTTAACAGTACGGTCGGTGCTTCTAAAGCCAGTACTTCACCAATCAGACATCCAATCATCTTTTATCATCACTAAATTCAGTTTTGCTGCATAGTAGTCAGCATTTTCCGGAAAGGCAAAATCTGCCGCTGTAAAATAGATGATTTTATTACAATCATCCTCCTATACAGCAGAATATTTTATAACAATCCGGCTTTATTGCCTTGTAATTCCTGCGACAGGTTATAAGCCTGATGATCAGAAAATTTCGAAACAATATCCAGCACCTGCATGATATTGTCATAATGGCTGGCGCTAAAATTCGCCCCTGAACGTTGCAGAATCGACATCAAGCGCTGTTCTTTAAAACTCAGGTTTTTATGCGGCGTTGTTAAGGGAATAAAGGCATCCAGAATATTTTGCAAACATTGATGCGCGATAATTTCCAGTCCTGCTTTTTGCGGATGCTCAAAAATTTTATCCCGTGCCAGTTCTTTGGCGCGATTAATCCCGATTTCAATGTCCGCAGTACAATATTGCAATAAAGTACCTTGTAACTGACCCGATAAAATCTGGTCATGATGACGGGCAAAAGCCGTTGTCACTTCATCGACCAGACGTTTCATGACCCGACCACGCAAGGCGGCAATTTTTTGCTGCCAGGTGGTATTGCTCATGGCGATTTCAGAAGGAATACCATAATCACCGAGCAGATTTAAAAAGACCGGCTCAACTTCGTCATAACTGAGCATATTCAGGCTAATACCATCTTCAAGGTCAATCAGAGCATAACAGATATCATCAGCCGCTTCGAGCAGATAGGTCAGTGGATGACGGCAGTAATGATATTCAGCTAACTGAATCAGTCCGAGTTGTTCTGCAATCTGCTTTAAAATCTCTTTCTCGGCCTGATAGCAGCCAAACTTGGCCCGATTGCTGGCAGGTAAATCGACTTGAGATGCCATGGTTTTTGACAGCCACGGATATTTTAAATAAGCCCCTAACGTGGCATAAGTCAAACGCATGCCGCCATCATTGGGATGGTAATCGATTTTGGTCAACAGGCGTAGACCTTGGGCATTGCCTTCAAACTGACGTACATCGGCTTCTTGTTCAGGACTGAGATCTTTTAAAAAATCGGTATGCGATGCATCGTCGAACCATTCTCGAATGGCATATTCACCGGCATGGCCAAAAGGGGGATTACCAATATCATGTGCCAGACAGGCAGCCTGAATAATGGCACCGACATCGGCCGGGGAAATCCAGGGCGGTAACTGATCTTTTATTTTCTCTGCGGCCAGCATCCCGAGTGAACGCCCAATACAGGACACTTCAAGTGAATGTGTGAGTCGTGTATGAATACCATCGTGCTGGGTTAAAGGGTGAACCTGAGTTTTACGGTTCAGCTGGCGGAAACTTTGTGAAAAAATAATACGGTCATAATCTTTGTGGAACGGGCTACGTGCCAGTTCAGTACTTTGCTTTTTACTACCAATCCGAACTGTCGAAAGCAGCTCTAACCAACGCATTTGAGTCATTTATCATTATTCAATTCTTTGCTAAGTGCATCATGCCAAAAAAGTAGCAACAGCACTAGAGTGCTGCGACATGAATTGTCGGAACAAACAAAACCCTGTGGAAATTTCAGCTGAACAATCGCTATAAAAAAACAGGTCATATTGACCTGTTTTTATCTCATGATAGAAGTGGACTAAAGCAAATCTTCACCACTGATCTTGGCTTCCTGGATGTCTTTATAGACCCCCATGCAAATGACGAACAAAATCATCGTCGCCACCAATGGCCAAAAAAGTACATATAGGGTCATAAATTGACTACTCATCTGAAATCTCCTTATTTACTTTTCTCAGATACCTGGTGAAATTCAATCACCATCTTATTGATTTGTTTAAAATCAAATCGTTCTTTGCTATTCATTAAAGTCAGTACGGTACAGACAATGGCGCTGCTGCCGTAGGCGGTCAGGGAACTCAATAGCGTGCCATAATCACGCAGGAAGCCGATGGTCCATGGAAGGAAGCCGATACTGGCCAGAATACCGACCACCAGGCCGACTTTCTTGCCAAAGAAGCCAAAGCTCATCAGACCCAGTACCACACCAATACCGATGGTGGCCATAAGCTCAAAACTGAGTGCGATCAGACCCTGAATTGGCAGCCATTCAAATCGAACCACCAGAAAGCTTAAAAATGCGATACCGACAGACCAGTTAAAGGCACGGGCATTGACCTTGTCCCAGTACAGGCTGGCAATCACCGGGAATACGATGGCACCCCAGAGTGCACCGACGAAAATCAGCATCGCTAGAATGTCGAATTTAAGCGTGGCAATTAAAATACCGAGCATGGTGGCTACAATCATGGTCATCCGGCCAATAAACAGCATTTTCTTCGGATCAGGACGATTTTTAGCAATCTGTTTGCCATAAATATCGGTCATTACGATGGCAGACAGGGCAGATAAATCCGAATCCGCCGTTGACGAAAGCGCGCCAATCACCATGACAAAGAGTAAGGCCACCATAAATGGAGACAGATACGTTGCTGCCATTTGTGGAATCAGGTTGTTCAGGTTGCCATCAATCGGCTGAATCCCGGCAAATAGCGCCAATAATCCGAGCATTCCCAAACCGACGACAATCGCGGCATAACCGATGGTTGCAGTAATGAAGCTGGGTTTGATCAAGTCTTTACGCACTGCAAACAGGCGTTGGGCGATGGTCTGGTTACCAATCGCATAAGCCAGTACCGCCACAAAAAATGGTGCACCCTGTTCTAAAAATGCGGTTTTCGAAAAGAAATCCAGTTGTTCCGGTTGCAGATTATGCATGCCGGTCTGGAACAGTGAAGGGCCGCCCAGGGTGAAAAATAGCGTCGGAATAATGATCACTGCCGCCACAATCATGGCGACCAGTTGCCCAAAGTCGGTAAATACCGAGGAGCGGAAACCGGACCATAAGGTATAGGACAGGACGCCAATTCCGGTAATCAAGACCCCATGGATAAAGCTGAGGGGAGACAGAATTTCAACCAGCGCACCTGCTGCGGTAAAGTTTACCATCAGACTGATCACGCTCCCGACAATGTTGGAGCCTGCCAGAATCATCTGGCTCTGGTTACCATGCCGTGCATGCATGATTTCTGCCAAAGTGTGTGCATTGGGTGCCAGGTCGCGGAAACGTTTGCCGAATGGGTAGATAAATAAAATCATCAGTGCACCCCACAAACCATAGTGTAAGGCACCGGAAACACCGTATTTATATCCGGACGAAGCTGCTGCATAAAATGAAGCGGCCCAGATCCAGGTGGCGGTCATACTGGCCGCAGACATTCCAAATCCGATGGAGCCATTCGAGACCATATATCCATCGACATTTTCATTTTTTTGCTTAATGCGTAACGACAATAGAAAGGTGATGCCATAGAAAAGCACCATCAATAGTACAGTTGCTGTACTAGTGAATTGAAACATACATACTCCTTAAGCGGGTCACCTTTTGTTTTTGAAAATTAAATCATTGGCAACAGATTAAGGCTCTAGATTAGACAGAGCAGTGAAGCTACAGAAAATAAAAAAACCAGCGTCTGAATATCAATTGGATATTCATATCTGCAGCAGAAAAGAGGATGATTCATGCGTCCTGAATGTGGACATTTCCTCAGCAATTGGCGTAGAGGTTAACATAAAATCATCAAATTTACTGATGAAGTCATTAATTATGTAGATTCTTTGCTGATATAAGGCTATTTTTGATTTCAACATCTTATCAAATATAGATTTGTTGTTTCTATATTTTTATAGGAATTACAGGTATTTATTGCATGGTTTTTATTAGAATAAAGATGGATGTCAGTCAGAAAATGAAAAAGTAACAAAATTTTAATATTGCTTATTTTCTTCATTATGAGTAGTGATTTTTTTAATAATAGCCTAAAAAACTTTCATTAATTCATGTCTGATGATGCTTATATATTCTGAATTTTTGCATAAGAATAGAGACCGAGAATCAGTTTGAATTTAAGCTGTATATTTTCAATTGATTAGCTTGAAAATAACCTATTTCATAGAGGTAAAATAAGAAATTTTTAAATAAATTTGCTAAGTCAATATATTAATAACAAGAGGCTTAATATCCTGGAAATTTATTTGCTAAAATAGATCTATTAATTTTAAGTTTAGCTCTTTATTAGAAACTATGATTGAGGCTTATATGTGAGATTCAGGTATCTTTAAATAGAGCTCAGATATTAAGATGAGTGAGCGGGATAATCTGGGCTACCGGATATTATTGAAAGTTGATTGAAGCAGGCGATATAGTTTGCTCATACAGACAGGCTCGAAAAGGGAGAACAGCGGGGCAGAGTCTTAAATCCTGCAATGGAGCCCGGAATGGGGATAGCTGGATACAAAATTATTTCAGTAGTGCAACTCGCCGACAGAGAGATGAGCTAAAAAATGAACTCGACTGTTTCAGTCTATCCCGAGAAGCTTTAGCCTAGCCTTAATAAGTTTTTTATAACGGCTCAAGAATAAGTTCTGTACGCATTTTAAGTGGTCTTGCTGTTGAAAAATAATACAATTTTCTTAAGTGAAATTATTGTTAATCGGTTTTGATTTTTCTTTAACAAATTGTGTTAATCTACGCGACTACATTCAATTTTCCTGCCTGAAAATAAACACAATATTTTAAAAATACAGAATATTTCAGCCGTAGTTTTCGTATTTGCCATCTAGCCGATTTCCTTATTTCACAGTAGAATATGCGCTCTCTCAAGTCACATTGTGGCATGGTTGTTCAGACCATCCCGTGGAGCCAAAATCAGCATGTTTATCGTTGCCGGTGCACCCGCACATTCTTCTTTTAAGAAAACTCAACTATTATCGCGTTTGACGTCAATTAGTTCTGTTCAATCAATTGAAAGTCAATGGGTCTACCTCTTTGACCAAGCGCTCAGCGAGCAACAACAGCAATCAGCTTTACAGCTTCTCAACGATGGGCAATCTTTTGAATTGCACCAGGCTGCAAGTGATGAAATCCAAATTTTAGTGACACCGCGTGTCGGCACCATCTCGCCTTGGTCTTCTAAAGCTACAGACATTTTCAAAAACTGTAATACGCCGGTGCATCGTCTTGAGCGCGGCGTTTTATTTACGTTGAAGGGTCTAAAACACGTATCAAATGAAGTTCAACAGATTTTGCATGACCGTATGACTGAAAGCGTATTCAATGCGATTGAAGAGGCTGCGGTACTGTTTGTTGAAACAGCACCAAAACCACTGAACTCGATTGATATTCTGGGTGAAGGTAAAGAGGCACTGGTTAAGGCCAACAACGAATTTGGTTTTGCATTGTCGATGGAAGAAATTGATTACCTGACTGAAGCGTTTATCAAGCTGGGTCGTAATCCAAATGACATCGAACTGATGATGTTTGCACAGGCAAACTCTGAGCATTGCCGTCATAAAATCTTCGGTTCTGAATGGACGATTGATGGTGAAGTTCAGCCATTGTCATTGTTTCAGATGATCAAGAATACTTATAAAGAATCACCTACAGATGTATTGTCGGCTTATAAAGACAATGCTTCGGTGATTGTCGGTTCGGATACCCAGCGTTTTTATCCAACCAAAGAAGACAATGGCCAGCAGGTTTATAAATATAAGAGTCAAGCCGCGCATATCTTGATGAAAGTGGAAACTCACAACCATCCGACAGCGATTGCACCATTTGCCGGTGCTGCGACAGGTTCGGGCGGTGAAATCCGTGATGAAGGTGCGACCGGTCGTGGTGGTAAGCCTAAAGCAGGTTTAACCGGCTTTACAGTATCTAACCTGAACATTCCGGGCTTTGAACAGCCTTGGGAAGAAAACTATGGCAAGCCATCGCGTATGGCATCGCCGCTACAAATCATGATTGAAGGCCCATTGGGTGGCGCTGCGTTTAACAACGAATTTGGTCGTCCTGCCTTAAATGGTTACTTCCGTACCTTTGAACAAAACATCAATGGCGATGTTAAAGGTTTCCATAAGCCAATCATGATTGCCGGTGGTTATGGCAACATCCGTCCAGATCACGTTGAAAAAGATCCAATCTTGCCGGGCGATTTATTGATCGTGCTCGGTGGCCCTGCCATGCTGATCGGTCTCGGCGGTGGTGCAGCATCTTCTGTAGACAGCGGTAAACTCGGCGAAAACCTGGATTTCGCTTCGGTACAACGTGAAAACCCGGAAATGGAACGCCGTTGTCAGGAAGTGATTGATACTTGCTGGCGCATGGAAGACCAGAACCCGATCGTGTCTGTACATGATGTGGGTGCAGGTGGTGTATCGAATGCCATGCCTGAACTGGTGAATGACCATGAACTCGGTGCGGTGCTGGATCTGCGTAAGATTCCATCGCTTGAGCCGGGCATGTCGCCTATGGAGATCTGGTCAAATGAAGCGCAAGAGCGTTATGTACTGGCGATTCGTCCATCTTCTTTAGAATTATTTGAATCGATCTGTGCGCGTGAACGTTGTCCGTTTGCGGTACTCGGTGAAGCAACTGAAGCGCGTCACTTAACCGTTGAAGATCCGTTATTTGGCAACAAGCCAGTGGATATGCCAATGCAGGTAATGCTTGGTGGTACACCGCGTATGAGCCGTTCATATGAAACCATTGAACGCAAAGGCGATGATTTCGACGCGGCTAAAGTCACAGATCTGAAAGATGCGATTTATCGTGTTTTGAAAAACCCGACAGTGGCTTCTAAATCATTCCTGATCAGTATTGGTGACCGTTCGATTACTGGTATGGTGGCACGTGATCAAATGGTCGGTCGCTGGCAGGTTCCGGTGGCGGATGCTGCGGTAACAACGACAAGCCTAGTAGGCTACACCGGTGAAGCGATGGCGATGGGTGAACGTCCACCAGTCGCATTGCTCAATCCTGCTGCATCGGCACGTTTATCAGTGGCTGAATCAATCTCGAACATCATGTCTGCAAAGATTGAAAAAATCAGCGACATTAAATTGTCTGCAAACTGGATGGCTGCTGCAGGTCAACCGGGCGAAGATCAAGCGCTATTCGAAGGTGTAAAAGCCATCGGTATGGAAATGTGTCCAGCACTGGGTATCGCAATTCCAGTCGGTAAAGACTCATTGTCAATGCGTACCACCTGGAATGACGAAGGCGAAGACAAGTCTGTCACTTCTCCAATGTCAGGCGTGATTACTGCATTTGCACCTGTGACCGATGTTCGTAAAACATTGACCCCTGAATTGAAAAATGAAGAGTCGGTACTGGTTCGTATTGACTTGTCTAAAGGTCAGTTCCGTCTAGGTGGTTCGATTCTGTCTCAGGTGTATAAAGCAATCGGTTCTGTGACGCCTGATGTCGACAGCTTCGATGACTTCAAAGCATTTTTCGCTTTGGTTCAAGACTGGAACAACCGTGGTCTGATCAAGGCATATCATGACATCGGTGATGGTGGTTTATTGGCGACTGTTGCAGAAATGATGTTCGCATCACGTTTGGGTGTAGCACTAGAAGATCAATCAATTGCAAGCTTATTCGCTGAAGAAATTGGTGCAGTCCTTCAAATTGCCAAAGCAGACTGGGAAGCGCTACAAGCTGAAGTTGCAGCATCTACCCTGAAAGATGCCATTCAGGTGGTGGGTACGGTAAATAACACGGATCAGTTATCTGTAAACGGTCTAGTACTTGAACGGGCTGACCTGCAAGTGGCATGGACGGAAGTATCCCACCAAATCCAGCGCCTACGTGACAACGTACAAACTGCGGATCAGGAATTTGCTCTTATCACTGACAAATCTCATGCAGGTATCATTGCGAAACCGACATTTGATTTGAATGAAGCGATTGAAGCGCCGTACATTAATTCACGTCGTCCGAACATGGCGATTCTGCGTGAGCAGGGTGTCAATGGTCATATCGAAATGGCAGCAGCATTTGATAAAGTCGGCTTCAATACCGTTGACGTACATATGAGTGACTTGCTGGCAGGTCGTATCAGCCTGGATGATTTTGAAGGCTTAGTGACTTGTGGTGGCTTCTCTTACGGTGACGTGATGGGCGCTGGTGGCGGCTGGGCAAAATCAGTATTGTTCAATACTAAATTGCGTGACCAGTTTGAGAAATTCTTTAACCGTCAGGAAACCTTCTCGCTGGGTATCTGTAACGGCTGTCAAATGTTGTCTCAGTTGGCTCCGCTGATTCCGGGTGCTGATGCTTGGCCACGTTTCCACCGCAATACTTCTGAAGTGTTTGAAGCACGTGCGGTGAATGTTCGTGTGGAAAAATCAAACTCTGTATTGCTTCAGGGCATGGAAGGTTCGATTCTGCCGATCGCTGTAGCACATGGTGAAGGTCGTGCGGTTGCAACTGCGGAAAACTTTGCTGCGCTCAACGCATCGAATCAGGTGGTTCTGCGTTATGTAGATAGCTTGGGGAATGCAACACAACATTATCCATTGAACCCGAACGGCTCACCGGAAGGTATTACCGGTGTAACCTCTCAAGACGGTCGTGCAACAATTATGATGCCGCACCCTGAACGTAACTTCCGTGCGATTCAGCATTCTTGGAAACCAGAAGACTGGGATCAAGATGGTGCTTGGTTACGTATGTTCCGTAATGCACGTAAGTTCATTGGTTAATCGGTTTTAGATTAAAAAAGGGTTGCGTCAGCAGCCCTTTTTTTATGTATGTTTCGGAGTTAACATCGTTTAAATAATTCAAATAAGTAACCAGTTTAAATCATGAAAATATTTACATATTTTATCTTTGCATTATTGTGTTTTAGTGCAGATTATAACTTTGCAGATGGTGCATATTTAAAAATAGAAATAACGGCAATAACCATTTTAGGACTCGTTTCCTATAGTCTGGTTTATTTGACTCTCTTCGAAAAAATGTCGGATGAGCTGTATAGTCCACATTTAAAAATCATCTTGTGTTTAGCTTTGCATTTGATCGCTGTTGCGATCTTTTATATGAAATATCGTAAACACTACAGATCTACTAAATCATGAAAATATATTGAGATTCAGGATAGATGTTGAGCTTTTTGACAATGATGATGCATATAAAATAAAGAGGTACCTCATGCCAAGAATATTTATCAGATTCTCAAGGTGCATTTTACTTATTTCACTATTCACATTGGCGGGGTGTGATACATACATGTGGCGAGCTAATATCAAGCATTTAGATGAAATAAAACAAAGTGGTTATTTGCCGAAACTCAATCGTGATCGTGATATCGAAGGCCCTGATGTGAATCAAAACGGAATTCGTGATGATATTGATCTCTATATTGAAAAGAATTTTATAAATATGGAACAAAGACAGGCAGTAAAACAATTGGCTATGGTTCTGCAAGAGAGCTTATTACTCGATACTTCTCAGCAATACCCGCTACGAAAAATTGCATTTGAAAAATCGCGCGCGATAGGCTGCATTTACGAGCGTTTTTCTCAAGATACTTTGTACAAACCATCCAATGTCGTTCAGCATGTCATTGCAGTCACCACAAACACAAAACAGCGCTTTAAGGCGTATTTAGCTTTTAGTAAAGCGATGGATGGTAAAAGTATCACACTTCCAAATGAGAACTTATGTAATGAATAATTCAGGCTTACAGCAAAGTCACTTCTCATGTGGAAATATCAGAAAATTACTAATCATTAATTTTCTTAATTTTCAATAAATAACATTTAAAAATATTAACTTAATTATACTTTATGGAAAAATAATTTAAAAATATCTATAATTACTTAATTCGTATCCACCTTGGGGTGGATTTTTGCTTTTTAAGCATTCTGATTTTTTAATTTAACTTCTCCCACTGAACTTGGTTTAGATTTTGCTTTCATATTGTATATAAAGTGCTATGGTATGTTTTATGCACAACTTTATTGCACTATAAAAGAAAGATGGAATAGATCAGTTCAGTATCAATTCTCAAGTATGAGGTGATGACATGGCTAAAACACTTAGAATAATGGATAAGGCGGCAATGCGTCAGAAAGGTTGGATGTTGTTTGCTATTGTCGTAGGACTACAAATATTGTTTGTTGTGGGCAGTTATTTACTTCAAGGCTCTTAATTATCTGATTTAAAAAACCACCGTTGAGGTGGTTTTTTCATAAATTGTTAGACTTACTTTTTTATAAGAATATTCGTTACTTTGAAGGATGAGGGATATATTCCGTAAGGTAACCAAAATCCTTCGTCAGACTGATAGAATGACTATATCCCACAGGCTGACAGGTGACATCCATGTCGATGGTCAATTAAATATGATTGATGGAATAGTTAGATTATGAGTTGAACCTGCTTCAATACCGCCTTTAACGTATTTTCATAATCAAAAGATGCATTGGTACTGTCCTGATAACGCCAAGCCACATAACCATCTGGACGAACCAGCACCGCACCTGATTCATGAACTTCAGACTTGGCATTCCAAGTACCATAGACATCACGATACTCACGTGAACCAATCTGAATTACATCTAAATAAGGTAAATCTAGAGTCTCGGCAGCCAATCTCCAGCCTTTACCTGATAAACCTGTCAGTAAGGTAAAACGGCCTTTACCGCTAATATCCAAAGTGGATTGCTTTTGGCCTTTGCTATTGATTAGCCAGGTATGTGGAACTTTGGCACCCGGACGAGTCGTGGCTTGCAGATAAAGCTGTTCATCTTTGTCAAAGATCTCGGGCTCAGCTTCATTCATTACCGCATTTGAGCTATAGCGCTGATTCAGTTCAACACCTTGGGCATTAAATTCAAAATGCTTAATTTCAAGTGCTTCAAATAACTTTTTACGAATTTTGGCACCTTGCTCATCTTCAGCAAAAATACGTTCCAGCATTTGTTTTTGCGTAGTGATGCCTTGGTCAAAACCAAAGACTTCTTTTAAATGCTTATAGTCAAAACGGGACTGGTTGGCACGTGCGACAATCTGCTTGCCTACAGGCGCACGTTCAGACGTATATGAATCGAGGAGGGAAGGTGCGGCCCAACCTTTGATTGCATAGGTGAGTTTCCAGCCAAGGTTAAACGCATCCTGCATACAGGTATTTGAACCTAAACCGCTTGAAGGCGGGTGACGGTGTACAGCATCACCACCACAGAACACGCGGCCTTTAGAGTATTCAGTTGCCCAAGTCTGGTTTACATACCAGTAGGACAGTTTTTGGATTTCGACATCTTCCACTTCAGCGCCAACAAATGTATTCAGACGCGATCGAACCTGCTCGTCAGTCACTTGTGGCTCGCCTTTGGAAATATCAAAGCCCCAGCCCATAATCCATTCATTCCAAGGCGTAATGGCACGTAGCAAGCCCATGCCGAGATCACCAAAGCTGGCTTCAGGATTGACGATCCATTGCAGAATCGCAGGGCGGTGCTGAACATATTTGCTTAGATCGGCTTTAAAAGTCACATAGACTGTACCCGCACGTTGAGCGTGCGCCATCCATACCAATCAGATATTTGGCTCTTAAACTAAATTCTGTGTTGGTAATCCGGTTCAGGAAAGTAGCGGTGACACCATTTTCATCCTGAACATGCGATAAATATTCAGTATTGAAGTTATAGATTGCACCGCGCTCACCGGCATTCTTGACCAGTAAGGCTTCCATTTTCGGCTGAATCAAATCCACCAATGGACATGGACTGCCTTTGATATAGTCGCCATGACGTTCATCACCTGTGCCCCAAGCGCTTAAACGGGCAATTTCTTCACCGACCAGACTGGTGGTAATCAGGCTTTCGCCCATGTGTTCCCACGGTGTCGCAATTTCTTTGACTTGTTCTTCAATGCCTAAATCACGTAATACTTCCATAGCACGCTGATTGGTAATATGTGCACGTGGACTATTGGCCAGCCAGTTAAACTGTGTGAAGAGTTGAACTTTAATTCCATAGTTTGCCAGTGCTAAACCTAAGGTCGATCCTGCAGGTCCTGTGCCAATTACCAATACGTCAGTATCGTAATGCTGTGTCATACATGACTCCATGTGTCTGTCTGAAGAACAAGATTTGAATATATTTACAATCCAGTGTAGTGAAATTCAGGCAATACAATAGGAGTATTCATATAAACTATAGGTCTATTGAGATTCTTACTACTTTCTCGTTTGGCAGCTTAAAATGCCTGAGAATATGCGGCTGAGTTTATGGAACTTCGACATTTACGTGCTTTTTTAACAGTAGCTCAGGAACAGAGTTTTACCAAAGCAGCAGATAAGCTGTTCACGGCGCAGCCTTCTTTAAGTCAGCAGATTAAGGATCTGGAGCAGGAAGTCGGTGTAATGCTGTTTGATCGTTCATCCCGGCAAATCAAACTGACCGATGAAGGGCAAGCTTTTTTGATTCATGCTGAACAGGCGCTTGAAAGTGCCAAACTGGCAGTTGCCGCGGCGCGTCAGGTGGCGCAGCAGAAAAATAACCAGATCCATATTGGCTTTTTAAATGTTGCAGAACTGAAAGTGATGCCAAATATTCTGGCCAAACTGAAGCAGAATATTCCTGATTTAAAAATTCATCTGCATAGTCTGACCTGTATGGAGCAGATTCAACGCCTGAAAAATGCCGAGCTGGATTTGAGCTTTACCCGCTATTGTCTGCAACATCCCGATTTTGACAATATTCATTTAATGAATGAACAGATTTATCTGGTGGCAGCCGAGTATTTACATCCCACAGATCGGCCATTGAAGTTACAAGAACTGAAAAATCATCAGTTGATTATGTGTGAGCAAAATGCCTCGCCAGTCTTTTATGCGCAGTTGAATCACCTGATGTCTTTTGAACAATTGCAGCATGACCAAATACTGTGGGTTACCAATGTGTTGCAACATATTAACCTGATCAATATGGGCATGGGTTTTAGCTTCGTCCCGGAATATCTGCTGCGTTTTTTAAATGAGCATGTGAAAATCGTGCAAACAGATCAAGTCCTGCCACAATTAGGACTTTATGCAACATTTAACAAGAATTCTCATAATTCTGCATTGAATATTATTACCCAGGCACTGGACAATAGATCTTAAATAAGCCATTGAAAATGTTGAAGGGAAACATGCTAAAACTCATTTATTATGTACCAGATGAACATCTTGAAGTGACTAAGGAAGCCTTGTTTAAAGCGGGTGCAGGCGGCATCGGTGATTATACCCACTGTGCCTGGCAGGTACTGGGAACAGGACAGTTTAAAGCGCAGCAAGGTGCAGATCCTTATATTGGTGAAGTCGGGGAATTAGAGCAGGTTGAAGAGTGGCGAGTAGAAATGCTGGTTGCTGATGAAAAGGCGGTCGAGGTCGCCAAAGCTCTGAAAGCAAGCCATCCTTATGAAGAGCCTGCTTTTGAGTTTATTCAGCTCCTGGATATTAAAGTCTAAACGTGCAACCTTATTGCTGCTAGAAGTAATGGTGCGCATCGTGTTTTAGCGTACCATCAGCTTATCTGTTTAAAATGATTAACCTCCTTTTATGAGTATAAAATCAGTCATCATCATAAAAATAAAACAGGAAAATAATAATGCAGTGGTCAAAACAGCTCGGCAATATCCTCAAGAATACGCTCAGTAAAACTATCAAACATGGTGCGGGAATCCTGCATAGCCGCATTCCCTATTCTCATGACAATCCCTATCTGGATGGGATATTTGCGCCACAACGACAGGAGCATTTTGCTACTCAATTGATGGTAGAAGGGCAAATTCCTGTAGAACTGGAAGGTGCGCTGATGCGGATTGGCCCGAATCCGATCACGGTAAAGAACCCACGAAATTATCACTGGTTCACCGGTGATGGCATGATTCACGCGCTGAAACTCAAAGCTGGTGAAGCACATTGCTATAAAAGTGCTTATGTCGGATCGGCCAGTGTGCAGAAAAAATTGCATAGACCACAGATTTCAGGGAAAACGCGTGGAATCGCGGATGCGGTCAATACCAATATCATCCACTTTGCCGGGAAAATCTGGGCACTGGTCGAAGCGGGGGCTTATCCGATCGAAGTAAATCGTGAACTGGAATCAAAACGGCATCAACTTTTTGAAAATGATCAGGATTTACCGTTTACGGCTCATCCGCATATCGACCCGGAAACAGGAGATATTCATGCGGTTTGTTATGATGCCTTGAATCATCATCAGGTTTTTTATTTACATATTGATGCTCAAGGCAAATTGCAACATCATGTCGAAATTCCAGTCAAACATGGCCCGATGGTGCATGACTGTGCCATTACTCAATCTCAGGTGCTGATTCTGGATTTGAATGTCAACTTTTCTATGCGTAGTGCCTTAAAAGGCTCATTACTGCCCTATCAATGGAATCCTAAACATCAGGCTCGTATAGGTATGCTGCCTTTTGGTGGCAGTGCGGCAGACATCCGCTGGTATGAGATTGATCCCTGTTTTATTTTCCATACGGTCAATGCTTATGACCTGAACACAGGTGATGTAGTGATGGATGCAGTGGTACATTCCCAGGCACTGGTCAGTTCCATTCAGGGACCAATAGAAGATCAGGAGATTCGGCTGGAAAGATTGATCTTCGAGCAGCAAACAGGAAAAGTCACTCGAACTGTATTATCCAATATCAAGCAGGAATTTCCGCGGATCAATGAAGCCTATACAGGGCGACCTTATCGCTATGCCTATAGTGTTTCCTTTGCCGGCTTTGATGATCCTTATCATGTTAGCAGTAATACACTCTTGTACCATGATCTGGAAACCGGCAGTACAGCAAGCTATTCCTTTGGAGCAAACTGGGTTACAGGTGAGGCAGTTTTTGTCGCCCGAGAAGGTGCTCAAACAGAAAATGATGGCTGGCTGATGTCTTATCTACACGCCTTGGATGGCAGTCCATCGAAAGTGGTGATTTTAGATGCGCAATATATTCAGAAGGGGCCTATTGCCACGATTCATTTACCGGTTCGTGTACCCGTCGGATTTCATTGTAACTGGATGGATGACCGGAAATTGAGAACTTACTATTCTTAGATTTTGATGATGCATAAGCACTTTGGGTGCTGGCACAGTCTCATATCGCGTGAAGATTTAAATCTTTATTTAATAGGTTGATGTTACTTTGAAGGATAAGAAGGGTATGTCTAAATTAACCGAGATCCCCGGTTAGGCAGAAAATTCATTTCTGAATCTCTGCCTAAGAGTGGTATTCATATCGCCAAGAATATCAAATCAAGGATTTATTCTTTTATTGCTGCTGTTAAACTTTCTGGATAAACAACTCACGATCAAAACGGTATTGCGGGAAGAACACGCCGTCTTTGGCGCGTTCACCTGCACCAATCACCATGACTGGATATTGCTGATCATTTAAGCTCAAGATATCGCGTACCATCGGTTCATCAAAACCTTCCATCATGCAGCTGTCAAAACCATAAGCACGTAAGGCCAAGACCAGATTTTCGCAAGCCAGTGCCGTTGTTTTGGTTGCCCAAAGTTTGGCATCACTTGGACTAAAGGCAGAAACAGGCATCTGTTTATCTAAAGTGCGGGCAACTTTGAAAGCCACTTTTTTAAAGTTGCCAAAGACATTTAAATAACCGGTTTTATAGTTATATGGAATGTATTTATAGTATTTTTTGATGGCAGCTGGTGCTTCCGGATATGGAAATTCATTGACATTCCGTTTGGCCATTTCATCAATACGGTCGGTACGTGCCACACAGATAATCAGCTCAGAAGCCGTTTTTGCTGCCAGTTGGCTCATGCAGGCTTTGACCAGTCGCTTTTTCTTCGCCGGGTTTTGTACCACATAAAATGTCCAGGGCTGCAAGTTTGACGAATTGGGAGCCAGCAACGCCAGATCCAGACAAGCATCAAGTACATCTTCTGGAATTGGTGTTTTGGTAAATTTACGCACTGAACGACGACTTTCGATCACTTTACGGAAATTATCGACATCAATATCCTGTGGAGCAGGTTCATAATAACGTTTTTTATCAGGATTGGCGCTATCAATGGTTTCAGGAGACTGGGCAATAATGGATGAATTTTCAGTAGACATATTCTTTATTCTTACAGGTAAAGGAATCAATGAGGCAGTCTAAACCAGCTCATTGAGATCCTAAGTTTGAAAATTAGTTGAATTGTGTGAAATCAGGTTTACGTTTTTGCATAAAAGCTTGTACGGCTTCCAGCATTTCCGGAGAGCCAACGCGCTGCATGAAAATTTCTGCTTCATGGTCGATGCAGGCCACAATTTCATCCAGATTATGTTTCATCAAGGCTTTGGTTTGCTTCAAAGACGCCAAAGGTAATGCTGCTAAAGTCTGCGCCTGTTTTTGTGCAGCCGCATAGGCATCTTCTTCAATACTATTCACCAGACCGGCACCGAGTGCTTTTTCGCTATTGAATTTTTGTGCAGTCAGCAATAATTCAGCCGCTTTATGATAGCCCGCCTGCTGAATCAGCAATTTGCTTGAAGCGCCTTCAGGCGATAGGCCCAGACTGACAAATGGAATCTGGAACAGGGCAGTATTGTCACTATAGACCAAGTCACAATGCAATAAGATGGTTACCCCAATCCCGATTGCAACGCCACGTACCGCTGCAATTAAAGGCTTGGAAAACTTGGCAGCCGCTTTGAGTAAAATAAAGGGCGGGCCTTCAGCCGCAGGGGCCTGACCTTTTTTCACAGCAGATTTCATGAAATCCTGCATATCATTGCCCGCGCTAAAGTCCGTGTCCTGACCGCGTAACACCACCACACGCACCTGATTGTCCTGATCTGCTTCATCGAGCGCTTGAGCAATCCATAAATACAGCTCGCTGTATAAGGCATTTTTCGCTTCCGGGCGATTGATGGCTAAAGTGAGTACGCCATGTTCTAAATTCGCATGCAAATGCTCATGAGGTTGTTGAATACAGCTCAGTGTCATCGTACTATCCTTGCTTTAAAACTTAATTTGATTTTATGAGATTGATTATGTCGCATATTTATTGGGGCGGCACAACTCATGAGTCATAAAAATGATCTGTTATGAACTATACATTTGATTATCTGGTTTTCATTGGCCGTTTTCAGCCTTTTCATCTGGCGCATATGCAAACCATTCAGATTGCTTTGGAACACAGTCAAAATGTGATTTTGGCCCTTGGTTCTGCGCAGAATGAGCGCAATATCAAAAATCCATTTCTGGCTTCGGAACGTGAAGCCATGATCCTTGCAAATTTTAGTCCGGAAGATCAGGCGCGGATTCAATTTGTAGAAGTCATTGATGTTTATAATGATGAAAAATGGCAAAAACTGGTGAAATCGCTGATAAATCAGGCCATAGAACCGAATGCCAAAGTCGGACTGATTGGACATTTTAAAGATGATTCTTCATATTATTTAAAATTTTTCCCGGAATGGGAAATGGTCGAACTGGAAAGCCTAGAAGGTGCTTTATCCGCTACGCCGATGCGTGAAGCTTATTATCGCGGTGAAATTCAACGGGATAAATTTCCACAAGGCACGATTGAGTTTCTAGAGCAATTCCAGCATACCGAAACCTATCAGCAACTCAGTCAAAAATTTGTCCAGAAGGATAAAAGCAATCTGGCCTGACTCGATCAGATGGCTAGAGGCTGATTCATGGTGGTCTGAGCATGCTGTTTTAAACATTCACCCAGAATCGCCAGAGCAGGAGACTGCTGTTTCCAGTGATGCCAATACAAGGGGACTTCAATTCGCATTTCACCGGAAAGTTCAATCAATTGTCCTGATTCCAGCAAATGCCGGGTTTGATAATCCGGCAACCAGCCATAACCCAAGCCCATGACAATGGCATCAAAAAATGCATGCGTCGATGGAATAAAAAAGTGAGGATATTGTGCCGGACTCAGGCCAAATTCTTGCTGGATATACTGGGTATGCAACTGGTCTTTTTCATTAAACAGAATCGCCGGTGCGTGGCGTAAGGCATCACGATGTATTCCTTGTTGAAACCAGTTCCGGGCAAATTCAGGCGTGGCAACCAGACGGTAGTGCATTTGTCCAATCCGCTCGGCCAGACAGCCTTTCATGGCTTTGGCTTCAGTGCTCAAACAGGCATTGACCAGTCCGGCTTCCAGTAAATGATGGGTTTGTGATTGGTCATCCAGTTGAAAATGCAGCACAATTTTATGCTGGATCAGTTGGGCTTGTAAGGTCGGCAATAACCAGGTCGCAAGTGAATCGGCATTGGTGGCAATATTCAGACAGTAAAAACCTTCCTGTTGTACCTGTCCGCCCAAATCCTGCATCAAATTCTGTTCTAGCAAACGCTGATGCTGTAAATAATGCAATAAAGTTTGTCCAGATTGAGTCACGCGACAAGGCCGGTCTCTCACCAGCAGCAAGTGTCCCAATTGTTTTTCCAGACTCTGAACACGAAGGGTCACTGCTGAGGCAGTAATATTGAGTTGTTCTGCCGCCAGATCAAAACTTCCAGTTTTTGCAACTGCGTAAAAAGCATCACATTGTTTCGCATTCAGCATCGCTACAATCTAAGAAAAATTTAGTTAAATTGATATTAACTTAGTTTTAATGAATAGCTTCCTTTTTGTTGAATAATTCATGTATTCAAAAAAGGGGAATGTGATGTTCAGTTATATGGTCAGTGGCTTTGCTGTAGGTATGAGCCTGATTGTCAGTATCGGGGCGCAGAATGCCTTTGTACTAAAACAGGGTTTAAAACAGCAGCATATCTTCTTGGTCTGTTTGACGTGTGCCTTGTCTGATACTATTTTGATATTATTAGGTGTTTTTGGTTTTGCTCACATCATTGAACATTATCCAAATGCGGTTATGTTTTCTAAATATATTGGCGCAGGATTCCTGTTTTATTATGGTCTGCAACATGCAATCAGTGCATTTAAATCAACAGAAGTTTTGGCTCCAAGTGATCAAGTTACAGCACATTTTTTACAAGTGTTGATGATCTGTCTGGCATTTACTTGGTTAAACCCGCATGTTTATTTAGAAACCGTCATCCTGATTGGTTCAATTTCAACGCAATATAGCCTAGGAAAATGGTGGTTTGCGCTTGGTGCTGTGTGTGCATCCTGGTTTTTCTTTTTTAGCTTGGGCTATGGGGCAAAGATATTGACACCCTGGTTTCAGCATCGCCATGCCTGGAAGGTTCTGGATGCTCTCATTGCTTGTACCATGTGGATCGTCGCAGGGTCATTAATTCTAAGCATTTAATTCAACTGGTAATATAAAAATCCTCAATTGAGGATTTTTATATTTTGAACAAGAGAATGCGAGTAAGGTCTGTAATTGATATTTGTCTAAACATTCTGTTTAAACATTTTTCAAAGAGAATCACAATAGAAAATGGAGTTTGCAGTGCTCGCTGTGTAAGCAAATTTTACTTCAGATTTTGTTGGAATATATGATCATATTTAGGAGATGAATTTTAAAATCAAACTATTAACAGTCTCCATTCGATGAGTATACTTCGATTAAGCCATTTCTTAAAAATAAATACTAACGATTATTTTTTCCATTAGTCACTAAGGGTTTTACAAAAACTTCAGTTAACTGGTATAAAAATAACGAAAACAAAAATTCTAAAACTGAAAAGAAAATTTAATTTCAGCTTGAAGCGTGTATCTAAATCCGATCAATAAGAAATTAAACAAGGTGGATTTAAAATTGAAAACAACAGTAAAAACTGGACTGATTGGCCTGGCAATCTGTTTATTTTTCAGCAGTCAGACTTTTGCAAAATCATGGACGCTCACTCCTAAAAGTGATGTCGGCTTTGAGATCAAGTCAATGGGACTGACTGTGGTCAAAGCCAAGTTTAATCAGGTGCAATCCAGCATGCAGTTTGATGCCAAAGCACCGCAAAATGCTTCAACGCATCTGGTCATGGATGTCGAGAGTTTGAGTTTTAATAAACCGTTATTGAAACATATGATTTTGGGTGAAGACCTTTTTTATGTTGAAAAATACAAAACGGTAAGTTTTAAAAGTATCCAGTTTAAAGACCTGGGCAATGGTAAATACAATGTTTTAGGCAATTTGACTTTGCGTGGTGTGACCAAACCGGTGATTTTTGAAACAACCTTTAAGTCGAGTCTGTCTAATGACAACTTGCTCGAAGTCCAGGCATTTGCAGTGATTAACCGCAGTGATTTCGGCATGAGAAAGGGGATCGCAGGCGTAGGGGAGAAAGTGAATCTGCATCTCTCGGGTCATTGTGAAGTTAATTAAGGGTGTTTGAATACAGTCTTTTTTCAGATTAATAGACTGCTGCATGTCTATTGCTTAGCTTTAAAAATTGAAGCATAGAAGACATATAAAATGCTTGTATTACATCAAAGTAATCACAAAAAAAGCCCGATTTTTTCGAGCTTTTATCCTTGCAGGAAATAGTCAATTAAGCACTTTGCAGAGCTTTTAAATCTTCCAGGACTTGTTCGGCATGACCTGCGGCTTTGACTTTACGATATTCTTTGACCAGTTCGCCGTTATGGAAAATAAAAGTCGAACGCTCGATCCCCATGACTTGTTTGCCATACATGTTTTTTTCTTTAATCACATCAAAGTGATTACACAGGATTTCTTCTTTATCACTGATCAGATTAATACTCAGATTCTGCTTTTCAGTAAAGTTTTGATGGGCTTTGACCGAATCACGAGATACGCCAATAATGGTGGTATTTAAAGCATCAAACTGATCTTTTAAACAAGAAAATCCGACGGCTTGAGTGGTACAACCCGGAGTAGAATCTTTAGGATAAAAATAAATCACCAGCCATTCTGTATCCAGCTGGGTTAAATTGATTTCAGCTGTCGTTGCAGGGAAACTCTGGTCAAGCAAACTGATGGCAGTCATATTAACTCCTGTTTTATTTAAATTTTTCAAAAAAATAAGCCACATTATAGTGGCTTATTTCATCAAAGAATAATGAGATATTATTTCTTCGGCGCAGCTTGAGCTGATTTCATTGCTTCTTCAGTCAAAGTTTTCAGTTTGCCTGTTAACTGTGGACCAAAACATGCTTGCAGGTCTTTATTCTGCTTCTGTACAAAAGCTAAAGTTCCAGGACTTTTCTTCTGATTAATGGTGCTTTGGATTTCCCATTTTTGTGCATTGGTTAGTTTACCATCTGCTTCAACAGCGCAAGTACAATATTTACTGACTTCAGCAGCGGTCAGTTTTTTACCTTTGCCAGTTTCATCTTTACAAACATTGATCAATGCAGATTTTACATTGGTGCTTTTATAAGCTTGTTGTAATTTGTCATCAGCTGCCTGAGCCGTTGTTGCGAACATAGCAGCAGCTGAAACAATTGCTGAAAGCACGATGCTTGATTTTAAATTCTTCATAAACTCTACCTTGTTATTACGGTATATAACGTGTCGGGTCTTCAACACCTGCGTCCGCAAAACCCTGTTTACGTAAACGGCAACTGTCACATTTGCCACAGGCACGTCCTTGGTCATCTGCTTGATAGCATGACACCGTTTGACTGTAGTCTACGCCATGTTCAATACCTAAGCGAATAATATTTGCTTTGGATAAATGTAACAAAGGTGTTTCAAATTTGAGCGCCTGACCCTCTACGCCAACCTTGGTCGCAAGGCGTGCCATGTTGGCAAATGCGTCAATAAATTCCGGTCGGCAATCCGGATAGCCCGAGTAATCAACCGCATTAATTCCGATCACAATTGCTTCGGCTTTAAATACTTCCGCAGCGGCTAAAGCATAAGACAGGAAGATGGTATTACGTGCCGGAACATAGGTAATCGGGATACCGGCTTGTTCATGATCAGGCACCTCAATGCTATGATCGGTAAGGGCTGAGCCACCCAGATTGCCCAGATCAATATTAATCACACGATGTTCCACACCGGCAGCTTGAGTCAGTGCTTTGGCTGCATCCAGCTCTGTGGTTGAACGCTGACCATACTTAAAACTGATCGCGATACATTCGTAGCGTGCCTGTGCCCAAGCCAGACATGTAGTTGAGTCTAATCCGCCAGATAACAGAACAATGGCACGAGGGCGCATAAGCTGATTCTCCAAAAAAGTAACTTTACAAAAAATTAACGACCAGTTTCATCATTCCATAACAACTTGTGCAGCTGTAACTGGAAACGAACAGGGAGATGGTCTTCTAAAATCCACTGAGCCAAATCACGCGCCAGTTGCGGTAAACGAACCGCGCCTTTTTCAACCGCAAATGCAGGCGAGAACCAGACTGTACTGACTTTCTCTTGGAGCTGATACTGTTCAAGCTGCTGCTTTGACCATTCATAGTCTTCACGGTTGCAGATCACAAACTTGATTTGATCATGTGGCGTTAAATGATCCAGATTGGATAACAAATTTCGTGCAACTTCACCTGAAGTTGGGGTTTTTAAATCTAGAACTTTGGAAACGCGCGGATCTACTTTAGCAACATCTAAAGCGCCACTGGTCTCTAAAGAAACCTCACAACCTAAATCGGCAAGGCGCTGCATTAAAGGCAAGGCATTCGGTTGAGCCAGTGGTTCACCACCGGTCACACAGACAAAGGGTGTTTTAAAATCGAGCGTGGTCTGAATAATTTCATCCAGAGATTGACGCTCACCACCTTCAAAGGAATAGGTGGTATCACAGTAGCTACAACGTAACGGGCAGCCGGTTAAGCGGATAAAAACCGTTGGCAAGCCCGCAGCATTGGCTTCACCTTGTAATGAATAGAAGATCTCCGTAATGCGTAAACCCGCAGACGGATCAGAAACTGGAATTGCGGAAGAACGAAGCGTATTCATAACAAAACTAACCACTGAGAAATAAATAACCGGGTATAAAAATAAAAATCCCTACGATCATGACTGATCGTAGAGACGGGGAGCGCTTGAAGCTCCGAGGAACACCAATGTGCCCTCTAAGTTAAGACATATTAGTCTTCGCGTAATAGATCGTTCAGGCTGGTTTTAGAACGAGTTTGCGCATCTACTTTTTTCACGATAATTGCAGCATAAAGGCTGTAAGTACCACATTTAGAAGGCAGACTACCTGCAACAACGACTGAACCTGCTGGTACGCGACCATAGTGAATTTCACCAGTGGCACGATCATAAATCTTGGTCGATTGACCAATGAATACGCCCATTGAAATTACAGAACCTTCTTCAACGATCACGCCTTCAACGATTTCAGAACGTGCACCGATAAAGCAGTTGTCTTCGATAATGGTTGGGTTGGCTTGAAGTGGTTCAAGTACACCACCAATACCAACACCACCAGACAAGTGAACATTTTTACCAATCTGTGCACATGAACCCACAGTTGCCCATGTGTCCACCATCGTACCTTCATCTACATAGGCACCGATGTTGACATAAGAAGGCATCAAGATCACGCCTTTGGCCTGGAACGAACCTTTACGCGCCACCGCAGGAGGAACTACACGTACGCCAGCCGCTTTGAATTGTTCTTCAGTCCAGTCTGAGAATTTAGTATCTACTTTGTCATAGAAACGAAGATCACAAGCTTGCATTGGTTTGTTGTCGTTTAATTTAAATGATAACAATACCGCTTTCTTAATCCATTGATGAACAATCCATTCACCATCGATTTTTTCAGCAACACGTAAAGTACCATTGTCTAGACCAGCAATTACGTCCTCAACTGCTTGACGGATTTCAGCAGGGCAATCTGCAGCTGTGAAATTCGCACGATCTTCAAACGCTTTTTCAATGATTGTTGAAAGCTGCGACATGATCTTCCTTCCAGAAAAAATTTTCTAGATTTTACACTATATTGCATTAAAAATAGTTGAGCAGACTGAAAATAGATGAAAAATAGCCAAAAGTGTGGGAAGTTTGAAATAATGAACGTGATAAGTGTTATTTTTCATTATTTTAAAATGTAGTAGAAGTGTTAGAAAAAGCCAGGTTATCAACAAGAAAAACTAATTTGTATCAAAAAATAACAAAAGATCAGCAAAACATGAATAAAAAATATTTTTTAAGTCCTTTATATTGAACCCATCACGAATAACTAATGATCAAAATAAGTTCTTTTGAGGAGAGAAATAATGAAGTCTTTACATAAAATTTTAGCAGTTTCCATTTTGGCTGCAGCAGCTGGCTCTGCTATGGCTGCTGATGAAACAATCGTAACAGATGAAGGTGTGGCATCTTTTTCTTTCTTTAAACCCGCAGCTGTTCGTGCTGAAGTCGGTACTACCGGTTACGGTGGTGCACTTTCATGGAATGTGAACCCATATGTCGGCGTGACTTTAGGTTATAATGGTGGTGACATTTCCTGGTCTGATGACTTGTCAATTAATGGCTCGAAATATGATCTAGATATGGACAATAACCTGACCTATTTAAATGCTGAGATTCGTCCTTGGGCGAACTGGTTCTATGTAGCTGCTGGTGTGGGATATGTTGACAATGATTATGAAATCGATCGCCGTGTTCGTGATGGTGAAACCTTCTCTGTAAATGGTGTTGAATTCCGTGCTAATGGAGAGGCGCGTATTAATGGTGACTTATCATATAAAAACAATCTTGCACCGTATGTAGGGATTGGTTTCTCTCCAGCGATTACTAACCGTTGGGGCGTGTTTGGTGAAATTGGTGCCTACTATAATGGTAATCCAACAGTTAATTTGACTCCAAGTGGCTCAGCTACTGCTAATACTGAAGGAGTTACTGCTGACTTTGCACAGCAAGTTGGACTTGAAGAAGACAATATTCGTAATGATAATGAATACGAATGGTTGCCAGTTGCGAAACTGGGTGTAAGCTTCCGCTTCTAATAGTCAGTCTATTTATAAAAAACGAGCTTCGGCTCGTTTTTTTTATGCGTTGTAATGAAAGTTTTAAAAGTGATAACCCAGTTTTAAGCCCATGATCCAAGCACTATTATCAGAAACAGCGGATAAGCCTGCAATCTGAGGCATAAGTGACTCAGATGTTGAGACCTCAGGTTTTTGAAATTTTAAATAATAGAATCCTGTGGCAATATCCCAAGTATCTTGAATCTTGTAAAGATGACCTAGTCCAATACCCCAATATCCATCACTCGGATTTAATGTCGAAGCCGGATTTCCTGTACCGGAATCCCATAAAAGTTCGATAGAATTTATGCCAAAGGAGGGCCATTGATGTGCCAGACCAATTTTGGCAGACCATTGATCCTCCCGATAATCAATCATCCTGAATGATTTTAATTCTGGAAATTCTAAGGCCGCATAGTCAATCACTGCACCGAATTTAGGCGGCTGAATGACAAAATTTTGCCAGTTTAACCAACGCAGTGTGCCATAGAGCGCATTTTGATCAGTTAAAGCTGTCTGAAAATCCAGATTTACTGACTGAGGAGTTTGAATTTCTGTATAAGGTGCTGGAGTCGTACCTACAACAATCGATTCAGTGGTTTTATTGTGATGAGTGATTGCAGAACGATAGGTCAGTGCGGTTCTAAAAAAATATTCTGGAATCTGATAACTAATTCCTGCAAGCCAGCCCCAAGCGGGATCTCGTTCAAATGTGGCCCGATAACCATTGAATACATAAAATGTCTGTCCAGCTAAATATAAATTTCCTTCCAAGCTCTGATAATTTAAGCCAGTATAAAAATTCCAGTGATTATCTGGTTGAAAGCCAATTAATGAGGTCAAATTATGGCTCTCAAACCGAATGGTAGCCGCCTCAATCGGAAGTGCTGCACCTGCAAAAACAGGATCATAATGATAAGCGATATCTAGAGAATAAGGCTGATCGTAAATCAGTCCCCACGACACTTGAGGATGCAACTGGAATTTTAATGCGACATTTGAAATAAATTGGCTATGGGCAAGATTTCCTGTAGAAAAATCGGTGATGCCTAACTGTTGCAGCTCTTCGGTATGTTGTACCTGACCGCTGATATCAGGGCGAACCCAGGCCAGTGAAACTTCAGCATAATGATTTTTTTCAAAAAACGATTGGATGCTTTGATTGGACTGTTCAAAAGCAGCGCTATAACCTGACCCAGAAAAAGCGCAGCCCATACAGAAAAGAGCAAATTTGCTGTCGATCATATTGGTATAATTCAATTTATTATTAATGTGATTATGCTTGATATTTATACAGATTATCCACTTGAAAATAATAAAGAGGCTCGCTGGCCTCTTTGATTGAAAACTTATATATTTTTATTCGTCTGGATAGGCGACTTTTTTAAGCGCTTTAATATCGGCATCCGGCGAGCACAGGGAAATAAACTCATAGCCATAACCACGTAGTAAATGTCCTTTACGTACCGCAATCCAGGTGGTATTCATGCCAAAAATATCCGTTTTAATCTGCTTTAAACGGTAATCACGCTCCGGGTCATAAGCGACATCGTTGACAATGCCGACGCCCATATTCATTTCCACATAGGTTTTGATGACATCGGCATCGAGTGCGGACATCACGATATCGACATCAAAGCCGGCTTCTTCAAAGGCAGTATCAATCTTGGAGCGACCGGTAAAACCACCATGATAGGTAATAATCGGGTAATGGGCCAGATCTTCGATCCGGATCTGATCTTTAATTGCAAGTGGATGATTTTGCGGCGTAATAATACTATGTTGCCAGTTATAATAAGGTACGCTGGCCAGATTGTCTTCAGTCGTCAGTGCTTCGGTTGCAATACCGATATCGGCTTGACCTTGCAGCAGCATTTCCGTGATTTCTACCGGGCTGGCCTGTTGCAGAATCAAATGCACTTTAGGAAATTCTTTTTTAAATTGGCTGACAATCGGCGGTAGCACATAGCGCGCCTGGGTATGCGTGGTGGCAATGGTCAATGTGCCTTCATCAACTTTATTAAAATCATCAGCCAGTCGCTTAATATTATCGGCATCGACCAGCATGCGTTCTACAATTCCTAAAAGAGCCTGTCCCGGCTCGGTTAAACCCAGTAGACGCTTACCCTTACGGATAAACAGCTGCACGCCAAGCTCATCTTCCAGATCTTTAATATGCTTACTTACTCCAGACTGCGAAGTATAAAGTGCAGCTGAGGCTTCAGTTAAATTAAAGTTCTGTCTAACCGTTTCTCGTATAATTCTTAATTGTTGGAAATTCATAATTCTCTTTACCTTAGAAGAGGATGGGGCATTTCGAAGCCCCATCTTTTGGTCTTAAGCGACCTGATTTTCAAATAAATGCAAGTTCACCGCACTTAACCACACGGTTTGATTGGGGCGGAATTGGTGTGCTCTTGCTTCATCAGGTGTCAGTAAGATTTCAATCAAGTTACCCTGACGGTCATTCAGTTCTGCAACGACTTTACCCGCAATCCATAATTCACGAATGAAGGTGGCCTGAATGGCATTGTCTTGTGGCTGTGCATGAATGCGCAGCTCATCAGGACGTGCGAATAAAATCACTTCACCTTGAGCAGCATTTTTTGCGCCATCAAAGTGAATGCGATCTTGACCGAGTTGAATAATGCCGCCGTTGTTCTGGCCTTCAAAACGATTGGCTTGACCCAAGAAATCAAACACAAATGGGGTTGCCGGCGTTTCATAGACCTCACGTGGCGAACCGATCTGTTCGACATTACCTTTGTTCATCACCACAATCTGATCGGCCACTTCCAGTGCTTCTTCCTGATCGTGGGTCACAAAGATCGAGGTGATGTGCAACTCATCATGCAAGGTACGTAACCAGCGACGTAATTCCTTACGGACTTTGGCATCCAGTGCACCGAAAGGTTCATCTAGCAACAGCACACGCGGTTCAACGGCTAAGGCACGTGCCAATGCAATACGCTGACGCTGGCCACCTGAAAGCTGAGCAGGGTAACGGTCAGCCAGAAAACCCAGCTGAACCAAATCAAGTAAACGCGTAACACGTTTTTTAATTTCCGCTTCAGATGGACGGGTTTTACGTGGGCGAACACGCAGACCAAAAGCAATATTGTCAAATACCGTCATATGACGAAACAGGGCATAATGTTGAAACACGAAGCCGACTTCACGTTCACGTACATGAACATTGGTCGCATCCTGACCTTCCAGAATGACCTGACCGCCATCTGCAGATTCTAGACCTGCAATAATCCGTAGCAGCGTGGTTTTGCCGCAACCTGATGGGCCGAGCAGGGCCACCAGTTGACCATCTGGAAAATCCAGCGAGATATTTTTAAGTGCATGGAATGCACCAAAGTGTTTTTCAATATTTTGTACTTGAATACTCATGTTGGCATTCCTTAAGAAACTGTAGAATCTTGATTACGCTTGTCCTGTTTTTCCTGGCGCAGTTCCACCCATGTTTTTAAAATCAGGGTGACAATTGCGAGGAGAGCCAGAAGCGAAGACACGGCAAACGCAGCACTAAAGGTATATTCGTTATAAAGAATTTCGACGTGTAGCGGTAAAGTATTGGTTTCACCGCGGATATGACCGGATACAACCGATACTGCACCAAACTCACCCATGGCCCGTGCATTACACAGAATCACGCCGTAAATCAGACCCCATTTGATATTTGGCAGGGTCACTTTCCAGAAAGTTTGCCAGCCAGATGCACCGAGCACAATCGCAGCTTCTTCTTCTTCCGTGCCTTGTGCTTCCATTAATGGAATTAACTCACGAGCCACGAAAGGTACAGTAATAAAGATGGTCGCCAGGACAATGGCAGGCACTGCATAAAGGATCTTGATGTCATTGTCCATTAGCCAGGACCCCATCCAGCCTTGCGTACCGAAAATCAGTACCAGCATTAAACCGGCAATCACGGGAGAGACCGAAAATGGCATATCAATCAAGGTGGTCAGGAAGGATTTACCCCGAAAGTTAAACTTCGCCACTGACCATGCTGCAGCTACACCAAATACCACGTTCAGCGGTACGGCGATTGCAGCAGTCAAAAGTGTAAGTTTGACCGCAGATAAAGTATCCGGATGCACCAATGCCTGTGTATAGACACCAATTCCCTGTTTAAAGGCTTCCACAAAAACCAGAATCAAAGGCAGGATCAGGCAGCTCAAGAAAAAAATCAGTGCAATAGTGATCAGGATATAACGTACCCAGGTTGGCTCACGGGTTGCATCACGGGATTGCAGTTTTTCAGCCAGTGCATTGCTGTTGGTATTCAAACTCATCGTGCAGTTCTCCCGGTACGGCGGCTGGCCCAAGCTTGCAGTAAGTTAATCAGGAACAGCAGGACAAATGAAATCAGCAACATCACCACCGCAATTGTGGTTGCACCGGCATAATCATATTCTTCTAAACGGGAAATAATCATCAGTGGGGCAATTTCTGTTTCAAAAGGCTGATTCCCGGCAATGAAGATCACCGAACCATATTCACCAACACCGCGAGCGAAAGCTAACGCAAAGCCAGTGATAAGCGCAGGAAGTAAAATCGGGAAAATTACCTTGGTCACAATTTGCAAGCGATTTGCCCCGAGTGCAGATGCAGCTTCTTCCAGTTCAGTTTCCAGATCACTGAGTACCGGCTGTACGGTACGAACCACAAAAGGCAGGCCAATAAAGATGAGAGCCAGCTTAATACCAATCGGGGTATAAGCAACCTGAATACCAATCGGTTCAAGATACTGACCAATCCAGCCAGTCGGCGCATATAAAGAGGTCAAGGCAATACCGGCCACCGCTGTTGGCAGCGCAAAAGGCAAATCGACCAAGGCATCGACAATACGTTTGCCCGGGAAGCTATAACGTACCAGACACCAGGCCAATAACAGGCCAAACACCACATTCACCAGCGCAGCAATAATGGCTGCACTGAAACTGAGTTGTAGGGATTTTTGAATACGTTCAGAGCTCAGGATTTCCCACAAGCCTTCCCAGCCAATGCCCAGTGATTTAATAAAAACAGCAGACAGCGGGATTAAAACGATTAATGATAAATACGCTAGGGTAAAGCCTAGAGAAAGACCAAATCCTGGCAGCACTCGGGATCGCTGCGACATGATGACTCCTCAAAAGAGAGAAAGCTGGTTAAAACTAACCAGCGAAAATTAAAAAAAGAAATTGGACACAAGCATAATTTGCAACGACTAAAATGCAAATTTGAAATAATACTTGCTGTCATCAGTATTGCTGATATGTTGCATAGTCTTTTCTGAAATCAAATACTGGGCAAGTTCAGGAAAAGGGCCAAATCCTGAGGCGACATTGACATGCCCCACCTGTCCGAGATTAATCGGCTTGAGTTTCCACGCTTTGGCCAGAAACTGGGCGTCTGCATAGCTTAACCAGGGATCATTTTCACTGATTAATAACGTGGCCGGAACCTGAATCTGCACTTGCTGAAAATAATGGCTGTAATCGGTCTGGCTGTTAGGTGCAAAACCATTTTCCCCAAAACGTGCCGGATTGGCCGGTGCGACCAGAATCAGCTTTTTAACTTTAGCAGTCAATTCTGGATGTTGTGCCAGTGCCGCGACCGAGGTTAAACAGCCAAAGCTATGCGCTACAACCTGTACATCATCTTGAATATCTTGCAGGGCTTTGACAAATTCAGTGATCCATTCCTGCAAAACGGGATGATTCCAATCTTTTTGTTGCACACGAGAGCATCGACTGAGCTGATGTTGTAAGCATGTTTGCCAGTGATTGTATTCGCTACCACCTACACCTGGAACAATAAGCGTATGTATCATGTCGATGCTCCTGTCAGATCAGCTGCGAATTACTTCGCGCTGTTTGCCTTCACAATCTGGTCGAAAATACCGCCATTCTCAAAATGCGCTTTTTGCACTTTTGCCCAGCCGCCAAATTCCTGATCAATCGTCACCAGTTTGAGTGGTTTGAACACATGATTATATTTCTTTAAAGCTACTTCACTGCGTGGACGATAATAATGTTTGCCTGCCAGGTCTTGACCCAATGGCGAGTACAGGAAGTTTAAATAACCTTGAGCCAGATGCTTATTGCCTTTTTTCGCTGCATTTTTTTCTACAATCGCCACTGGCGGTTCAGCCAGAATAGACAGACTTGGCGTGATAATTTCAAACTTACCTGGTTGCTCACGAATCGCTAAGTACGCTTCATTTTCCCAGGCCAACAAGACATCACCGATCCCGCGCTCGGCAAAGGTGGTGGTTGCACCACGCGCACCTGAATCCAGGACTTTGGTGTTTTTATAAATTTGGCGAACAAATTCTTGTGCAGTTGTGTCATTGCCACCGGGCTGATGTTTGGCCCATGCCCATGCCGCCAGATAGTTCCAGCGCGCGCCACCTGATGTTTTCGGATTCGGGGTAATAATGCCGACACCCGGTTTCACCAGATCGCCCCAGTCTTTAATCCCTTTGGGGTTGCCTTTACGCACCAAAAATACGATTGTTGAGGTATACGGTGTCGAGTTTTGTGGCAGTTTCTTTTGCCAGTCTGCTGGCAATAATTTGGCTTTTTCTGCAAGCACATCAATATCGGCTGCGAGGGCCAAAGTCACCACATCTGCATTCAAGCCATCAATAACAGAGCGGGCCTGTTTACCAGAACCACCATGGGATTGCTTGAAGTTAATTTTTTGACCCGTACGGCTTTCCCAATATTTGCCAAAACTCTTGTTGACATCTTCATACAATTCACGTGTCGGATCGTAGGAAACATTCAAAAAATCACGTGCTGAAGCACCCAATGAGGTTGCCGAAATCACAGCAGCCAGAACCCCAAGTTTTATTGTTTTTGAAATACTCATTAGAAACCTCAATTTCTTACACGTTTTGTAACATAGCTGCAGAATAAACCTATTCTTTATGCGTAAAAAATAAATAAAAACGAATTTTATATGAAAAAAAAAGATAAGACAGAGCTGAAGTTATTGAAATGAGAATGGCCTTATCAATAAAGGCCATTGTTTCTGCTGGACTGCCTCATTATTTCGTATGATTTGCCTTTACAATTTGATCAAAGATCCCGCCATTATCGAAATGTGCTTTTTGTACCTTGGTCCAGCCACCAAATTCTTTGTCGATGGTGACTAACTTTAAAGGTTTAAATACGCTGCTATATTTCTTTAATACTTCGCTATTACGTGGACGATAGAAATTCTTCGCAGCCACAGTTTGCCCCGCAGGAGAATACAGATAATTCAAATAAGCTTTGGCCAGGTTTTCATTGCCATCTTTCTTGGCGTTTTTCTCTACAATTGCCACCGGTGGCTCGGCCAAAATTGACAGACTTGGCGTGATGATTTCAAATTTACCCGGCTGTTCACGAGTAGCGAGATGGGCTTCATTTTCCCAAGCTAGTAATACATCACCGATCCCGCGCTCAGCAAAAGTGGTGGTGGCTCCACGTGCGCCTGAGTCCAGAACTTTGGTCTGTTTATAGATTTGACGCACAAAATCTTGTGCTTTGCTGTCATTGCCACCAGGTTGATGTTTGGCCCATGCCCATGCCGCCAGATAGTTCCAGCGTGCACCGCCAGAAGTTTTCGGGTTTGGCGTAATGATCTCTACTCCAGGCTTCACCAGATCGCCCCAATCTTTAATCCCTTTTGGATTGCCTTTTTTGACCAGAAAGACGATGGTGGAAGTATAGGGGGTTGAGTTTTGCGGGAATTTTTTCTGCCAGTCTTTAGGCAGCAGACCTCTCGCTGCAATTTCATCAATGTCGGCCGCCAGCGCCAGGGTCACGACGTCTGCATCCAGACCATCAATCACAGCACGGGCCTGTTTACCTGAACCGCCATGCGACTGTTTATAGTTCACGTCTTGCCCCGTGGTTTTTTTCCAGTATGCGCTGAATTCCTTATTAAAATTGTCATATAATTCGCGAGTTGGGTCATAAGACACGTTCAGGAAATCTTTTGCAGACACACTGAAAGCAGTGGCTGAAACCAGTGCAGCCAATACCCCAATTTTTAATTTACCAATATTCATTTTTGCCTCAATTTTTTTAGCTTTTGTTGGATAAGGCAAGAATAGCTGGAGATATTTTGCATAAAAAATAATTAAAAATGCATTTGATGTGAGTAAAAGAGATAAATCGATGGAGCTTATCTCTCAGTACTCAATTGTTGATTTGAGAGGCAATAAAATATGCTCTGTTTGAAAAATGCGAAACATGTCAGTGAGATAGAAGTACTCGATCGGGCCTTTCATTATGGTGATGGCTGTTTTAGCACGGCCCGGATTCGACAGGACCGGGTGGAATTATATGATCGTCATCTGGCACGTTTGCAGCTCAGTAATCAAAAATTAAGTTTGCATGCTGATTTAGCTCTGATTGCAGAAAGTTTAGAACTTTTACGTGAATCAGAAAGTCAGCTGAATGGAACATTAAAGATCGTGCTGAGTCGTGGAGTCGGCGAGCGGGGCTATAGTTTGCCAGAGCATCCGGCGGATCTGTGGGTATTTTATTATCCTCAAGCCCTACATGATTTAAAGTATGAACAGATCCAAAGTGGGGTATTACAGCAGGCACTGGGATTGACCATGCCGGGTCTGGTCGGACTAAAAACCTTGAATCGCCTGGAGCAGGTTTTGCTCAAGCAGGAGGCGGATCAGCGCGGTTGGTCTGAGGCACTGGTGACAGATGTACAGGGCGGGGTTGTCGAAGGGGTGAGCAGTAATTGTTTCATTTGTATAAACAATACATGGATTACGCCGGAACTTCGTTATAATGGCGTCTTTGGGGTGATGCGTGCAGAAATTCTACAACGGATGCAAGATCAGGGAATTGCCTGTCAGCAACGTTACATCGATATGGAGGAAATAGCCCATATTCAGAGTCTGTTTTTTTGTAATGCGCTAAACCCGATGAAAATTGTCACTCAATTTGAGCAGCGATCTCTGGATGGCGATGCTTGTATTGAACTTTTTAACCGTCTTCGATTAAATCAGATGTCTTAATATGTCAGCTTCCAAGTCTAAAGCCAAAAAGAACAATACAGCCAAATTTTCGTCACTTTTCAAAGGAATTGCCTTCGTCCTGATTGGACTTGCCTTGATTTTGGCACTGGTCTTAAAAAGCAGTTTGTGGAAAGACTATCCTGTAGACGGACAAAAACAGCTGCTGGCGATTGGGTCAGGGGAAACCTATTCTGGTTTTATTGACCGTCTGGCCAAAGAAAAGCAGGTCAGTTTCCCGATTATTCTCAAGCTTTATCAGCGCATCCTGATTCATGACACCATGAAAGCTGGCGTATATGAAGTGCGCCAGGGCATGAGCATTCGTCAGGTTCTGGATATGATCTCCAATGCTGAAAATGCCCAGATGAACCGGATTTTGGTGATTGAAGGAACCACATTCAAACAGCTGATTGATGCTTTGAAGAAAGATGATCTGGTGACCAAAGAAGTGTCACATTTGCCAACGGCACAACTCCTTAAAGAGCTCAATATTCCATTTTCACATCCTGAAGGTCTGTTTGCACCGGATACATACTTCTTTGCTAAAGGTGAAACTGACCGTAAAATTTTAACCAATCTGTATCAGCGCCAGATGAAGGCACTGGATCAGGCCTGGGAAAAACGCGTGACTGATCTGCCCTATCAGAATAAATATGAAGCGCTGATCATGGCGTCGATCATTGAAAAAGAAACCAGTGTGGATAGTGAGCTAGAACAGGTTTCTGGAGTGTTCGTGCGCCGTTTAAAAATTGGCATGCGTTTACAGACCGATCCTACCGTGATTTATGGAATGGGCGATGCCTATAATGGCAATATTACCCGCAAGGATTTACGTACGCCGACGCCGTATAACACCTATACCATGTCTGGTTTGCCGCCAACGCCAATTGCACTGCCAAGTAAGAAAGCCATTGAAGCAGCCATGCATCCGGATAATTCTGACAACCTTTATTTTGTCGCCACGGGCAATGGCGGACATACGTTTACGACCAATCTGAATGATCACAATAAAGCAGTGCAGGAGTATCTGACCATTTTACGCTCGAAGAATAAGGAATGAGTATGTTTATTAGCTTTGAAGGCACAGAAGGTGTAGGTAAAACCACACTCATTCGTTCGATCTATGACGATTTTATGGCGCAAGGTAAAGATGTGGTGCTTACGCGCGAGCCGGGTGGTACGCCGATGGCCGAGCAGATCCGTGCACTACTTCTGGCTGTGAATCATGAAGAAACGATGGCGCATGATACCGAATTACTATTGATGTATGCGGCGCGTGCCCAGCATTTGGCACAAGTCATTCTGCCAGCCTTAGCAGCCGGAAAAATTGTACTCTGTGACCGTTTTACTGATGCCAGCTTTGCCTATCAATGTGCAGGTCGTGGACTCAGGGAAACAAAGCTGCAGTTATTAAATGATCACTTTGTGGCACGTATGCCAGACATCACCTTCTGGTTAGAAGCACCGATTGAACTGGGAATGAACCGGGCACGTGCGCGTGGCGCACTGGATCGCTTTGAACAAGAGAAAGTCACTTTCTTTGAGAAAGTAAGAGTCGGCTATGAAACGTTGTGGCAGCGTTATCCGGAACGGATCAAACGTCTGGATGCAACCCGCACACCGGAGCAGGTATTCGAGCAGGCTTTAAGTTATTTGAAATCTGGTTTAAATTGAAATCCTGTTTATTTTAATTTTCACTAGGTGAATGTGTGAAAAATCTTCTATATTGAAGGCAATATAGAAGATTTTTTTAATAAGATGAAAACGACCAAAACCGAAATCCAACAATTTTTACAACAAGAATTTCCACAAAGCCTAGAAAAATGTAGGATCGAAGCCGTTGTTCCACGCGGCGCAACTTTGCTGTATCAGGTTAGCGCACAAGAGTTGCGTCCGGGTGGTACTGTTTCTGGCCCAACCATGATGACCTTGGCCGATCTTGCCTTATATGTCGCTATTCTGGGCGAAATTGGCCTGGTGGGTTTGGCTGTCACCACCAATCTGAATATCAATTTTCTCCGTAAACCTTCAGGTGGCACGGATTTGCGAGGAGAGTGCAAGCTTATTAAAGTCGGTAAAGTTCTGATTGTCGGGGAAGTCTGGATTTATTCAGTAGACCTTGATGAGCCAGTGGCGCATGTTACTGCGACTTATGCCATTCCACCTCAACACTAAACACCTGAAGAATAAAAGTTCAGTGATATAAATAGCCTAAGCTTAATTAAGTAGGTGAGCGCTAAAAGACAGGGAGATATGATTTAAAAATCATATCTCCCCAATAATCTAAATATTGACCAAGGGTGTTTCTACTTCAAAATTCACCGGATTTAGAATGGTCTTGCGTAATTCAGGCAATAATTCCGGATAGTCCAGCGTGAAATGCAGGCCGCGAGATTCTTTACGCTGCATGGCACAGCGCACAATCATTTCTGAGACCAGCACCAGATTGCGAAGCTCGATCAGGTTTTTGCTGACCTGATAATCTTGGTAATACTCGGTGATTTCTTTTTTCAGCATTTCAATACGATGCAAGGCGCGTTCCAGACGTTTGGTGCTGCGCACAATACCGACATAGTTCCACATGGTCTGACGTAGCTCATCCCAGTTTTGCAGAATCACCACATCTTCATCCGGATTGGTTACCTGTGAGTCATCCCAGATGGGTACGGGCGGAAAGGTATAGTCAGCATTGAAATGAGATTCGATATGCTTGGCTGCACTCATACCATACACAAAGCATTCTAAAAGTGAGTTGCTGGCCATTCGGTTAGCACCGTGCAGACCAGTATAAGAGGTTTCCCCAATTGCATATAGACCTGCGATATCAGTCTGGCTATGTTCATCGACCACAACGCCACCACAGGTGTAATGGGCTGCAGGTACCACTGGAATCATATCTTTGGTGATATCAATACCCAGTTCCAGCAGGCGGGCATAAAGCGTAGGAAAATGTTCTCTAACAAAGCTTTCATCCTTATGGGTAATATCCAGCCAGACATGCCGAATACCCAAGCGCTTAATTTCATAGTCGATTGCGCGTGCGACAATATCGCGTGGTGCAAGTTCGGCGCGCTCGTCAAAACGCAGCATAAAGCGTTCGCCATCGGGCAGACGCAGATAAGCCCCTTCGCCGCGCATTGCTTCAGTGATCAGGAAGGAGCGCGCTTGTGGATGATAGAGGCAGGTCGGATGGAACTGGTTAAATTCCATGTTAGCCACCCGGCAGCCGGCACGATAGGCCATGGCAATGCCGTCACCTGTGGCAATATCCGGATTTGACGTATAAAGATAGGCTTTCATTGCACCGCCACAGGCAAGGGCGGTAAAGGGCGCTAAAAAAGTATGTACTTTTTCATTTTTTTCATCCAGCACATATAAACCTAGCGCGCGGTTTTCACCGTCTAGGCCAAGTTTATGTGAACAGATCAGATCAATCGCAATATAATTTTCAAAAATAGTGATATTTGATTTTTCTTGGGCGCGTTGTACCAAAGTAGTCGAAATTGCACGACCTGTGGCATCGGCAGCATGAATAATCCGGCGCTGTGAATGGCCGCCTTCACGGGTGAGATGCAACTGTTCCTGTTCATCCAGGGTAAATTGCACACCGTGTTTTAGCAGAAAGTCAACTGATGGTTTGCCCCCTTCTACCGTCTGTTTGACTGCGTCCATTTCACATAGCTGTGCGCCTGCAATCATGGTGTCATCAATATGCTGTTCAATCGAATCCATTTCATCGAGTACTGCAGCAACACCGCCTTGCGCATAAAAGGTGCTGGCATCTGTCAGGGTGGATTTCGCTAAAACTGCAATATTAAAATGGTCCGGGAGCGATAAGGCTAAACTTAAACCGGCACCGCCACTGCCCACAATAATGACGTCAAATTGATGGGTAAGGGATGAATTAGACATGTCCATCAGCTAATTTTAAAAAAAGTTTGGTAATAACAGCGCTTTTTTGTGCAAAAGGCAAGCGTTGAAATGCTCATTTATTAATGAAAAAAATTAATCAAAGCCTTAACTTAGTGTTTTAATGATGAGATATTGTCCAGCGTGAAGCATTGAAACATATTATTACTTAAACTTTACAATGTTTGTGATAAAACCTATTTACATAAATTTATCAACAATTTGAGTGAATAATTTATATGAAAATTCTAGACTTAAAAAAAGGATTATTTGCAGCGACCCTGACCATGAGTGCTGCACAGTTGCAGGCTGTCACACCGGTTGATTTTTCAAATCTGGTCGAGCAGGTCAGTCCTGCCGTGGTCAGTGTCAATGTCGTGAAAAAAATGAGCGAAGAAGAACTCTTACAACAACAAGTTCCGGAAATTCTGCGTCGCTTCTTTGGCAATCAGGTGATTATCCCGCAGCAGCGCATGCCACAGGAAAAAACCGGCTATGGCAGTGCATTTTTTATCAGTAAAGATGGCTATCTGCTGACCAACCATCATGTGGTTGAGGATGCATCTAAAGTCACCATTACCCTGAATGATCGCCGTGAAATTGATGCCACTGTGGTGGGAAGTGATGCACGTACCGACGTAGCTTTACTTAAGGTCACAGGTTCGAATTTTCCAGAATTACGTACCGGGGATGTAGGCCGCTTACGTGTCGGTGAGCCTGTGCTCGCGATTGGTTCGCCATTTGGTTTTGATTATTCGGCCTCTGCCGGAATCGTCAGTGCCAAAATGCGCAACATGATGGGTGAAACAGCAGTGCCTTTTATCCAGACAGACGTGGCCCTCAACCCGGGTAACTCTGGTGGGCCTTTATTTAACCAGCATGGTGAAGTAGTCGGGGTGAACTCGCGGATCTTCAGTGGAACCGGCGGTTATATGGGGCTCTCCTTCTCGATTCCGATTGATGTGGCCATGGAAGTGGCAGAGCAGCTGAAAAAGAATGGTAAAGTGACCCGTTCCTATCTGGGGGTCAGCTTGCAGGATATCGACCGTAATCTGGCAGAGTCTTACAACCTTTCTAAGCCTGAAGGCTCCTTAATTACTCAGGTTGCACCAAATTCACCCGCCGCACGTGCCGGTCTACGTGTCAGTGACGTGATTTTAAAATATAACGGCACTGCGATTTCACGCACCAGTGAATTATTAAACTATCTCAACCGTACTGCACCTCAGCAACAGGTACAGCTGGAGGTTTTACGTGATGATAAGCGCCGTAATATTTCAGCAACCTTAAGTACCGCACCGGATGATACCCCTGCAAAAGCCGGAGCACAGGCGCAGCCGAGCAAAGGACCTGTAATTGGTGTGGCTATTCGTGATTTAAGTTCGCTAGAAAAGGATCGACTGGAGATCAAAGGCGGGGTCATGATTCAGGATGTTCGTTCAGGTGGCATTGCCGCACAGGCGCGTATCATGCCAAACGATGTGGTGACGCATATTAATAACAAGGCAGTATTGAACGCAGAGCAATTTGTACAAGAAGTTTCTGAGTTGAAGAAGGGCAATGTGGCACGCGTTACGCTCATGCGCCAAGGGCAGCGTGCGATTGTCGGAATGCGTATCTAATTCTATTCAGATTTTTAAATATAAAAAACCGCTTTTGATGGGCGGTTTTTTATTATTTGCAATTTACCCAGCCTATAAATTCGGTAGACTCTATTCAGTTGAAAATAATGGAAAGGATAAGAGAAAAGTGACAGCTATTTTTGATCTTGCGTTAAAGGTGCAAGCTGAACATATCGATGGCTTGGGCCATGTCAATAATGTGGTCTATGTACAGTGGATGCAGGAGGTCGCCACAGCCCATATTGAAAAATTGGGATTGGGGTTAAAGGAATATGTGGAACTGAAACATGCCATGGTGGCAGTTGAGCATCAGGTGCAATATCGCAAGGCTGCTTTCGAGGGCGATGAAATTATTTTGCGAACCTGGTTGAACGATATCAATGCACTGTATTCATTTCGCCAATATGCATTTTATCGACCACAGGATCAAAACCTGTTATTTACAGGTAGTACGCAGTGGGCCTGTATTGAAATGGCCACTGGGCGTCCTAAACGCATGTCGCCTACCTTTACCCAAGCCTATCAACCTCTTTCTGATCAGATCAATCCTTATGATTTTTCAATAGTGTATCTAGATCAATAAGCGCTCACTTCTTTGGCACAGAGTTAGATATTTCAATCAGGTTTAGCAAAAACATGGTGTGATTTTCAAATTTTCATTGCAGTGATTGAGCTTGAGATCGCTGGACAGGTATTTTGGCAGAGTGGACAAAGCTAAAAATATAATTCTTTTTCTAGATCACCATTCTGCTATAATCCTTCGCAATTTCTATTCGGCTTTTGTTATGTAATATTTTTAAATTACATAGCGCGTTTTTTCTCAAGGTAACCCATGGCGCAAGCTAAAAAATCTGTTGATATTAAAAACATTCGTAACTTCTCGATTATTGCGCATATTGACCACGGTAAATCGACCCTCGCAGATCGCTTTATTCAGACCTGTGGCGGTTTGCAAGATCGTGAAATGCAGGCTCAAGTCCTCGATTCTATGGAGCTTGAGCGCGAACGTGGGATTACCATTAAAGCCACTTCGGTGACGCTAAACTATACCCATCCAAATGGTGAAGTTTATCAGCTGAACTTTATTGATACGCCGGGACACGTTGACTTCTCGTATGAAGTGTCGCGCTCGCTCGCAGCCTGTGAAGGTGCTTTATTAGTCGTTGATGCGGCGCAAGGTGTGGAAGCACAGTCTGTCGCCAACTGCTATACCGCGATTGAGCAAGGTCTGGAAGTACTGCCCGTACTGAACAAGATCGATTTGCCGCAAGCTGAACCTGAGCGTGTGATTCACGAGATTGAAGAAATTATCGGCATTGAAGCGACAGAAGCACCGACATGTTCAGCCAAAACCGGTCTGGGCATTGAAAATGTTTTAGAAACCCTGGTGAATGTGATTCCGGCACCGGTCGGTGATCGCGAAGCGCCGTTGCAAGCCCTGATTGTAGATTCATGGTTTGACAACTACCTTGGGGTAGTTTCTCTGGTACGTGTAAAGCAGGGTCGTGTGCGTAAAGGCGACAAGATGTTGATGAAATCAACAGGTCAAACGCACATCATTACTTCTGTTGGGATCTTTAATCCGAAACATACTGAAACAGGCATGTTGGAAGCAGGCGAAGTCGGCTTCGTGATTGCCGGTATTAAAGATATTTTCGGTGCGCCGGTGGGTGATACCATTACCTTGGCAACCACACCTGAAGTTGCAACGCTACCGGGCTTTAAAAAAGTAAAACCGCAGGTTTATGCCGGTTTATTCCCGATTGATGCCAGTGACTTTGAACCGTTTCGTGAAGCTTTACATAAACTGCAAATTAATGACTCGGCCTTGTTCTTTGAACCGGAAAGTTCGGATGCACTCGGTTTTGGTTTCCGCTGTGGCTTCTTGGGCATGCTACACATGGAGATTGTACAAGAGCGTTTAGAACGCGAGTATGATCTTGATCTGATTTCTTCTGCGCCAACCGTAATTTACGAAGCAGTGATGAAAAATGGCCAGACGATTTATATCGACAGCCCGTCTAAAATGCCGGATGGTTCAACCGTAGAAGATTTACGTGAACCGATTGCCGAATGTCATATTTTAGTACCGCAAGAATATCTGGGTAATGTCATGACCTTGTGTATCGAGCGCCGTGGCATACAAAAAGACATGAAATTCCTCGGTAATCAGGTATCGATTACTTTTGAAATTCCAATGGCAGAAGTGGTCATGGATTTCTTCGATAAATTGAAGTCTTGTTCACGTGGTTTTGCATCCCTCGACTATAACTTTGTCCGTTTCGAAAGCTCTTCATTGGTAAAAGTGGATGTGCTGATCAATGGGGAAAAAGTCGATGCTCTGGCAATGATCTGTCACCGTAATGACGCGCGTCATCGTGGCATTGCGCTGGTGGAAAAAATGAAAGACCTGATTCCACGTCAAATGTTTGATGTCGCAATTCAGGCGGCAATTGGTGCGCAAATCATTGCACGTTCTACTGTAAAAGCCATGCGTAAAAACGTATTGGCCAAATGTTATGGTGGTGACGTGTCACGTAAGAAAAAACTTCTGTCTAAACAGAAAGAAGGTAAGAAACGCATGAAGCAGGTGGGTAGTGTCGAAATCCCTCAAGAAGCGTTCCTCGCTGTGTTAAAAGTCGAACGCTAGAAGAATAAGGATATAAGCCCATGGATTTTGATTTTAATTTGATTCTTGTTCCTGCGACGCTGTTTTTTGTCGCACTGTGGTTGCTTGACAAGTTTGTCCTGAAACAAAGACAAACTCGCGGCAAGGGCAATGAAAATTTTATCATTACCTGGGCTTATGACTTTTGGCCAGTACTGACGATTGTACTGGTGCTGCGTTCGTTCTTGTTTGAACCGTTTAATATTCCATCGGATTCAATGGTGCCAACCCTGGAAACTGGGGACTTTATTCTGGTGAATAAATTTGACTATGGCGTGAAACTGCCTATGGTCAACACTAAAATTATTGATACTGGCAGTCCAGAGCGTGGCGATGTGGCAGTATTCCGTTATCCACCACAACCGACCATCAGCTATATCAAGCGTATTATTGGTTTACCCGGTGATCATATTGTCTATGATCATGGTCAGTTGAGCATCAATGGTGAACAAGTAGCGAAAGTTCCAGTGGAATTTAGCCGTGAAAAAGATCGTCTGGATACACCAAATGCCATTTATCATAAAGAAACTTTAGGTCAGCATAGCTTTACCATGCGTGAGCTGGAAGGGGTTAATGTCGCACGTCAGGCGCCTTATATTAACTTTGTGGAAAATGGTAAATATTCAAGTGAAAATGGTTTATATTGGGAAGTAAAGGTGCCAGAAGGTCATTACTTTGCGATGGGGGATAATCGCGATCAGAGTGCTGACAGCCGTTTCTGGGGGCTTGTTCCGGAAGAAAACTTAACAGGTCGTGCATTCTATATCTGGATGCATAAAGAACCTGGCTTTAAATTGCCATCGTTTGGTCGCAACGGGACAATCGATTAATTGTTTCAATCAGGAAAATAAAAAATGAGACATCAACAAGGTGCTTCGTATATTGGGATTTTATTTGCAATCGTGGGGTTTGCATTTCTAGCCAAAGTAGCGATTGCAGTGTGGGGACCCTACTTTGATGATCGTATGGTCGATGGTGAGATTGAGGCGCTGTTAAAAAGTGCGCCAGCCAATATAACACCAGAAAAATTCCGTCAGCAGATGAATCAGCGTTTATCAATGAATAATATTCGCGATCTGAAGTTTGATGAAATTGCCAAAGTTACCCATACCGATGGTTTGCAGGTACACAAGAATTATGAAATTCGTAAAAATTTCATAATGAATATCGATTTAGTGATGAAGTTTGAGAAAAATTTTGATCAAAGCGCAGTCAAAACTCAATGATGAACGTCTTGCCAGACGGATCGGTTATCAGTTTAAACAAGCTGAACTGCTCAAGCTGGCACTGACCCATCGTTCAGTCAGTCATAAACAAAACTATGAACGCCTAGAATTTCTAGGCGATTCTCTTTTAGGGATGATCATTGCGAATTATCTCTTCACTGCCTACCCAAGCGAAAACGAAGGCCGGCTGACGCGTATGCGTGCCACCTTGGTTCGACAGGAAGCATTGGGGAAAATCGCCAATGATTTAAAACTCAGTCAGAATTTAATTCTCAGTACCGGTGAATTGAAATCTGGCGGTCATCATCGCGAGTCTATACTGGCAGATACTGTAGAAGCCATTATTGGCGCAATCTATGTGGATTGCGCTGATCTCACTGTGTTAGAACCGATTGTGTTAAAATGGTATGAACCGTATTTGGATCATATTGAGCCGACCGATCAGCTTAAAGACCCTAAATCACGTTTACAAGAGTATCTACAAGCACGTAAGAAACCTCTCCCAGTTTACGAGGTTGTAGATATTCAAGGTGATGCCCCTAATCAGCATTTTAAAGTGGAATGTGAGATTGAGGGATTACCGACCATGCAAGGTGAAGGCGCCAGCCGACGTTTTGCTGAACAAGCCGTTGCGGCAGATATTTTAAAACTTTTGGAGCATAAGTCTTAATGACTACTCATTCCGATCACATTGATGCTGATCACGAGTCGCAAAGCGACAGTCACGACCTGGTAAATCAATTTTTTAGCGCACAAGGCACCGAAATTCCGTCGGATTATCGCAGTGGTTTTGTCGCTATTGTAGGTCGCCCGAATGTGGGTAAATCTACCTTAATGAACCATATTTTGGGTCAGAAACTCTCAATTACCTCACGTAAACCGCAAACCACACGGCATAAAATTGTCGGGATTGATTCGCGTGAAAAGTCTCAGGCGGTATTCGTGGATACGCCGGGGATGCATAAAAAGGAAGTACGTGCCATCAATAAAATGATGAACCGTGCTGCCCATTCGGCTTTACGTGATGTGAATCTGGTTTTGTTTGTGGTGGATGCACAGAAGTGGACGCCGAATGATGATCTGGTACTGGAAAAGCTGAAAAATGCTGAAATGCCGGTGATTCTGGTGATCAACAAATTAGATACTTTTGAGAACAAGAACGAAGCTTTACCACTGATTCGTGAGCGCGAAAAGCTGATGAACTTTGCGGAAATCGTACCTGTTTCTGCACTTCGTGGTGCCAATCTTGAGCATTTACGTGACACGATTGCCAAGTATCTGCCGTTCCAGCCGCCATTGTACTCCCTGGATCAACTAACTGACCGTTCAGAGCGTTTCCTGGCTTCTGAAATTATTCGTGAAAAGATCATGCGTCAGCTGGGTGAAGAACTGCCATATGATTTAACCGTGCAGATTGAATCATTCAAAACTGAACAGCCAGTGATGAATGAAAAGACTGGTCGTATGAAGCCGGCCTGTACCTATATTGATGCTACGATTTTTGTCGATCGTCCGAGCCAGAAAGCCATTGTGATTGGTGAGAAAGGCGTTAAGCTGAAAAAAATCGGTATGGATGCACGTCTCGACATGGAAAAAATGTTCGAACAGAAAATCATGCTGACCCTTTGGGTGAAAGTCAAAGGCGGCTGGTCTGATGATGAACGTGCATTGAAAAGCTTAGGTTATAGCGATATCTAAGTTATAAAATTAATAAGCCCCTTTAAGGAATTTCGTGATGATGAAAGTGTTGGCAGTGCTTGCATGTGTTTTATTCTTGCAAGGCTGTATCCATAAAGTGGTCACGGTTCCTGTCAAGGTGGCTTATAAAACCACAAAAGTCGCAGTCAAAGGCACTGCGGCTGTTGTGGGCGCAGTCATCCCGGATGGAGATGACGACGATGATAAAAAATCAAAAAAAGATAAGGATTAAAGTGTCCGCTTATGCGTAACGAAGTACTGCATGGTTATCTGATTCATCATCGTAAGTACCGTGAGCGCAGCCATATTGTGCATTTATTTACCCAGGAATACGGTCGTATGGATGGCATTCTCCGGCAAACACCGCCGCCGCAATATCAGCCCATCAGTTTGCAAGCCACCGGAAAATCAGAACTCAAAAACTTTACCAAACTGGAAATTGTCAATCAGCCGATTTTCTTTTTTGGCGATGCCTTTTTTTCAGGCTTTTATCTGAATGAAGTCCTGTTGCGTTTGTGCCCCCTAGAAGTGGAAATGCCGCAAACCTTTGCCAAATATGCAGAGACATTAACTGCATTGCAGCAATTATCAGAACAATCTAATCCCAATTTATACTTAAAACAGATTTTGCGGCAATTTGAACATATCTTGCTGGAAGAACTCGGTTATGGTCTGGATTTTTCCCTAGATGCTCATCAGGTACAAATCGATCCGTTACAACACTATTATTTTCAGCTCAATGCCGGTTTTATGCCATCGGCCAAAGCATTACGCTCTACCATGTCAGGTCAGCAGATTTTAAGTATGCTAGATCATGAAAATGGTGGGGATTTTAATCCGGAACAGTTACAATTGTTGACGAAACTGTATCGACAGGTGATCACGGCCTTATTGGGTGATCGGCCATTAAAAAGTCGGCAACTCTGGATTCAAAACTCTCAATCTCAAACGTAGTTAGGAAAAGATTATGGCTGCATTACTTGGTGTCAATATTGACCATGTCGCAACATTAAGACAAGCACGTGGTACAACGTACCCAGACCCAGTCAATGCTGCATTGATCTGTGAGCAGGCCGGGGCAGAGGGCATTACCTTGCACTTGCGTGAAGACCGTCGTCACATTCAGGATGAAGATGTTCGTCGTATGCGTCCTGCACTGAAAACCCGTATGAACCTCGAGCTGGCGGTAACAGATGAGATGGTCGCTTTTGCCAAGGAAATTAAACCGCATCATGTCTGTTTTGTCCCTGAAAAACGTCAGGAAGTCACCACTGAAGGTGGTCTGGATGTGGTGACCCATTTCGAATCAGTCAAAGCAGCTACGCAAGAACTGGCGGCGATTGGTTGTGATGTGTCTTTGTTTATTGATGCCGACTTTGCCCAAATTGATGCAGCAGTTGCTTGTGGTGCACCGACCATCGAGATTCATACTGGGGCTTATGCCGATGCAGAAACGCCTGAAGCCCAGCAGACTGAGCTTGAGCGCATTATTAAAGGCGCTGAATATGCCGCATCGAAAGGTCTGGTAGTGAATGCCGGTCATGGTTTAAACCTCGATAATGTAACGCCAATTGCGGCGATTCCACAAATTCATGAACTTAATATTGGCCACTCATTAATTGCAGATGCTGTATTTGTAGGTCTGGCACAAGCTGTTCAGCAAATGAAAGCTGTGATTAAGTCAGCACGTTAAGATCAGAATCGTTATGTCAAATATTAATTATGATGAACTGATGCAGCCGGTGATTGCTTTCCTGGGGTGTGAAACGCCCAAGGCATGGCTGAATGTGGCAGTCGAAAATCTTGAAATCTTGATGCAAGATCATGCTAATTGTGAGAAAAAAGCAGCCAGCACGGCCATGAACCTGATGTTTCGCTATAGTTACTTTGTCGATTTACAGGTGAAGCTTGCGCAGTTAGTGCGTGAAGAAATGCTGCATTATGAACAAGTGCTTGAACTGATGAACAAGCGCGGTCAGGCCTGGCAGAATTTGAGTGCAGGGCGTTATGCCGGTGGCTTGCGCAAAGAAATCCGGACTTTTGAACCTGAAGCCTTGATTGATGTCTTGGTGATTGGTGCTTTTGTGGAAGCACGCTCTTGTGAGCGTTTCTACGCGCTGGCTTCGCGTGTGGATGATGAGTTGGCACGTTATTACCGTTACTTGCTTAAGTCTGAATCTCGTCACTTTGAGGACTATCTGGCTTTGGCGATGGATGTGGCGACCACGGCAAAATTGAAAAATCCGCAAGAGGATATTCAAAGCCGGATTGATCATATTCGTAACGTTGAAAAGCAGCTGATTCTGACACCAGATGACACTTTCCGTTTCCATAGCGGTGTTCCGGCTCAAGCGGCTTAATTGCAGTGAACATTTAAAAATCCTCCGTTCATGGGGGATTTTTTATATCCAGAGCAAATATATAAATGAGAATTATTTACATCTACAGACTTAATCCATAAAATACAGCAGATTTCTTAATAACGATGATGAAATAATGAATAAGCTGGTAAAAGTCATGCCTTTTTTGATCTTTGGAGTGATCAGCAGTACAGCCTTTGCACACTATCCTTATGTTGCCCCACTAAGTTATCAAACTTTTAACAATCACACTGCGATTGTATCTGGCTTTTATGACAATCCATTTGCCTCGGAAGTGGCGATTAAAAACTTTAAGTTTCATTATCATACGCCTACAGGCCAAAAGATTTATCTTGCAGATGATGCATGGACCAAAACACAAACCCTAAGTAGTTATAGTCTGGAAAATAAACAAGAGGGTACCTATCGGATTCGTGGCGAGAAACAGGGGAATAGCCTAAAGTATGCACAGGTTGCTCAAAAATGGAAAATGGTTCTAAGTGCTGTTCCAAAAGCCAATCAAGCCGCCAATCAAAATGTGATTTATCAGCAAGCGCTGAAGAAAAACATGCCACAGAAAACTGTGCAGACTATCGATATTATTGAAACCTTTGTCTCACGGCGTGTGACGTCGAATCAGGTCATTCAGCATATCCATGCTGGCTTTGATGTTCAATTTATCACGCATCCAAATGCATTTAAAAAATCTCAAGCGATTCAATTGAAAGTACTGGATGATAAAAAAGGAGTTGCGAATTTAAACGTTGAGATTTTGGCACAAACGACAGATTTTAGTCGTGATAAAAAAATCTATAAAGCGCTCACAACAGATGCGCAAGGGTTACTCAACTTTAATATGCAGGAAAAAGGCCAGTACTTAATGAAAATTGATTATCAGCAGCCTTTCGAAATAAAAAAGAATGATTTAAAGCGTTATAAATATACCTTGGCTTTTAATGTAATGGATTAAGCCAAAACGAGCCTGAAATCATTCAGGCTTGTTTTATAAAATATTAAACGAAAAAAAGCCCACTTCGTTATGAGTGGGCTTTTTAGTATTTGGCTCTCCAACCTGGGCTCGAACCAGGGACCTGCGGATTAACAGTCCGTCGCTCTACCGACTGAGCTATTGGAGAATCTGAAAGCGATTATAGAGGGATTTTGACAGGGGTCAAGCAAAAACTGTCATATTTATAACAAATTCAGCCTGTCTGTTTTTAATTTAGACAATTGCATAAATTTTACGAAAAATACTTGTCAGAATAAATTTCACTTGCTAGATTAAAACCATAAAGTCGTTTGACCAAATGGTCAAACAGTGTGGATTTAAACCTACTTGCCAGCACAAAAATGGCTAAACCGGAGACAGCGAATGAATACGCTCAGCATCCCTCAAATTTTCTCTCAACTCACTTATTATCAAGAAAACTATCTGCAGATTATTGCAGATCCAGCACAGTATTATATTCCTGTTACAGATGCTCATATCAAGCTATGGCCCTTGGCGCAACAGCCCTTGTATCTAGGTGATTTGCTGCAATTATGGTTTGCAGAAAAATGGTTGGTAGAAACTGAACGTCAATTTAGCTTTGAAGTGTTTTTGAATGCCGATTATCTGAAAGAGCAAAGCAAAGAATTATATATCTATGCCATTTCAGGTAATCTTTTGACCGGTACCAATCAATCCAAAGCTTGGCAGGCATCGACAGCGCAAATACAAGATGTAGAGCTGGCCAATGTGTCCAAGCATTATTTTGAGTTTCAGGGCTTAAGCCGACCACAGATCACCTGTGTTCAAGCCGGACAGACGAAGGGCAATATTGCTTAGGTCATCGATTGAATGCTGGCCATAGGTTCTCCTGGTTATTCAGGGCGAATAATCATACAGGTCGCAGTGGCATGGGCATATAAACGGCCTTCTTCATCCAGAATCCGACCTTCAGCAATACCCAGATTTTTACTGAGGTTAATTGATTGTCCGGTCGCTTTAAGCTGCTGGTCTTGAGGAATCGGTCGGCACATTTTAACATTCAGATCAATCGTGCCATAACCGACCCCTGCTTCGAGTAAAGTATGAATCGCACAGCCTGTCACCGTGTCTAAAACAGTTGCTGCAAAACCACCATGCACGCCACCAAGCGGATTTAAATGCCGGTGATCGGCTTTGACTTTAAATTCTACGTATCCGCTTTGGATAACGGCAGGTTGCATCGACATGGTTTCGCTAATGCTTGGAGCGGGAATTTTCCCATCTCGCATCGCTTGTAATAAGGCCAAACCGTTCATTTCTTTTGGATTCATTCTGCTTTTCCTGTGATTATTCTTTAGCTGTTTCGATTTTATTTAAAAGTGAAACATCAATAATAGCAAGTGACATATTTTTTAATGAGATGTTGCCGAAGGTAATTGTTATCTTGGAGGGTTAAAAGTTATTGTGGTTAAAATATTTATTTTTTAAATGCTATTGCAGATAGCAGGAGAGTGCTATTTCTACCGGAAATAGAGATACTTTAGATATTCAGGAATTTCGATCAATGCTATGTGTGGCATACACTTTGGCTGCGATCATTTGTTTGATCTGCTTAAAATACGTTATCAAAAGCAGCTTGGAATGGCATAAAAAAACCCGCGATCAACGCGGGTTTTTAAATCAAGCGAATTGATTATTGTGCAGCTTTTTCAGCTTCGATTGAAGCAATTGCGGCGTCAACGCCTTCGATTGAATCAGCAGCTTTCTTGATGCGCGCAAGTGCATCAACCAACACTTCATCTGCAGTTGCATAAGAAATACGCATGAAACCGCCCAGACCGAATGCATCGCCAGGAACAACGGCAACGCCAGTTTCTTCCAGTAACCAAGCAGAGAATTCTGTGCAAGATTTCAAACCTTTGGCACGAATCAACGGCTTGATGTTTGCGTATGCATAGAATGCACCATCCGCAGGTAAGCAAGAAATACCATTGATGTCATTCAAGCCTTTCACAACCAGGTCATGACGACGTTTGAATGCTTCAATCATTGGCTCAAGAACATCTTGAGGACCATTCAATGCAGCTTCGGCAGCAACTTGTGAAATTGAAGTTGGATTTGAAGTGGATTGTGACTGGATTTTTTTCATCGCACCGATCAGTTTAGCAGGGCCCGCTGCATAGCCAATACGCCAGCCAGTCATTGCATAGGCTTTAGATACACCGTTTAACACGATTGTGCGGTCATACAGGTCTGGTGCAACAGTGGCGATGTTATAGAACTCATCTTCCCAACGAATCGGTTCATACATGTCATCAGACGCGATGAATACTTCAGGGTATTTACGCAGTACCTCAGCCAAAGCAAGAAGTTCTTCTTTGGTGTAGATCATGCCAGTCGGGTTAGAGGGACTGTTCAATACCACTAAACGTGTTTTGTCAGTGATCGCAGCTTCTAGTTGTTCAGGTGTGATTTTGAAACGCTGTTCTTCACCACATTTCACAATCACAGGTACGCCTTCAGCGATGATCACCATATCCGGGTAGCTGACCCAGAAAGGTGCAGGAATGATAACTTCATCACCTTTGTTCAACAAAGCCAAAGACAGGTTAAAGAATGATTGTTTACCACCACAAGAAACCAGAATCTGGTTTGCTGCGTAGTCTAGGTTATTGTCACGTTTCAATTTAGCAATAATGGCTTTTTTAAGACCTGGCGTACCGTCAACAGCGGTGTATTTGGTGAAACCGTTGTTAATCGCTGCAATTGCTGCATCTTTGATGTGTTGCGGTGTATCAAAATCTGGCTCACCTGCGCCCAAACCAATAACATTATGACCTGCAGCTTTTAATTCAGCAGCTTTGTTGGTCACAGCAAGCGTTGGGGACGGTTTGATGGCATTTACACGATCAGAGAGACGTACGTCCACGGCAGTATTCCTTCTTATAGGGATTAAAAAATAAAAAGCACATTATCTTAGCTTAAAATGCGAGGCATGGGGCAAAAGAATTTGGAAAACTTTGAGGAAAAAATGGTGTACTTGCAGAGCTTTATCTTGAACTCCGATGCCAAGGGACAACAGTTAAAAGGCTTGAGTTATCCAGTAAACCCCCATAAGCCAGTCAATATAAACTAAAAATGGCCACTTTATAGTGACCATTTTGTGGTGTTGTCTTGGTACTTATTTATTAAAGCGTGACAGATCTTCATCCGGACGCGCGGTTAAGATTTCAACCCCTGTTTTAGTGACGAGCAGGGTATGTTCATATTGTGCTGACAATGAATGGTCTTTGGTGACCACCGTCCATTTATCACCCAGTAATTTGGTTTTCCAGTCGCCACCATTCACCATAGGCTCAATGGTAAAAGTCATGCCTTCTTCTAAAATCATCCCGGTATCTGGCTGGCCGTAATGCAATACTTGCGGTTCGTCATGGAAAGTCGTGCCAATTCCATGACCACAATATTCACGTACCACACCAAAACGTTCAGATTCGACATATTTTTGAATCACGTGGCCAATATCGCCAATGGTTGACCCTGGTTTTACAGTTTCAATACCCCGGTACATGGCTTCTTGCGCTACTTTACATAGACGGTTAGCAAGAATAGACGTTTCACCACCGACGATGTACATCATGTTGGTATCTCCATGATAGCCATCTTTAATCACAGTGACATCGATATTCAGAATGTCACCTTTTTTCAACTTTTTGCTATCCGATGGAATGCCGTGACACACCACATGATTCACAGAAGTGCAAATCACATGCTGGAAAGCAGGCCGACCTGGTGCTGCACCATAACCTAAGCAGGCTGGAATGGCTTGTTGTTGGTTAACAATATAGTCATGACAAATCGTATCAAGTTCTAGCGTAGTAACACCTGGAACAATATGCGGTTTGATCATATCCAATACTTCTGCCGCCAGTCGCCCTGCCACACGCATTTTTTCAATTTCGTCAGGGGTTTTGATAAGTCGACGTGGCGCTTGGTAAGTGTTGTTCATGATCTCTAAAAACTTTTGGAAATTTGTGTGTGACTATGGTATAAATAGCCGCCCATTTTATCAAATGCTTTTTCGTGAATAAATTTCACGGGCTTTGTGCGATGGGGCAAAAAATCCGCACATATATCGACACATTACTCTGGGTGCTTCTAGGGATTGTTGTCACTTTATATGTGAGTTGCGTTGTCAGCTAAAATTTCGTCATGCGAGGCATGAAACGATGGTAATGGTATTCCCTTATCGAGCTTCATAACGAAGTATGAGGGGATTTTAGCTACAACCCTTCGGGATAGGGACGTTTTTTGACGCTACTGCGTTATGAATAGTTTATTTAGAATGTTAAATCTCACTATTCATGCCTTGTATCGCTAAAAAATGTCCTCTGTCGCAACCACTGATAAAATGACAGCAATCCCTTGGGTGGAGAATGCGGGTATATGGAGGCCTAACCCAAACTTTAAGGTAAAGAAAATGGCAGATTACAACGTAGGCATGCGCGACCTTCTACAAGCAGGCGCACACTTTGGTCACCAAACACGTTTTTGGAACCCAAAAATGCGCGATTACATCTTTGGTGCGCGTAACAAAATTCACATCATCAACCTTGAGCACACTGTTCCTGCGTTAAATGATGCTTTGAACTTTGCTAACAACTTGGCGAGCAAAAAGAACAAAGTTTTGTTTGTTGGTACTAAGCGCGCAGCTTCTGCAATCATCCGTGAACAAGCGCAACGTGCTGGTCAACCATATGTTGATCACCGCTGGTTAGGTGGTATGTTGACGAACTGGAAAACACTTCGCCAATCTATCAACCGTCTAAAAGACCTTCAAACTCAATCTCAAGACGGTACTTTCCTTAAGCTAACTAAACGTGAAGCTTTAGAACGTACTCGTGAGATGGAAAAACTTGAACGCGGTCTTGGCGGCGTGAAAAACATGGGTGGTTTACCTGACGCATTATTCGTAATCGACGTTGATCACGAAGCAATTGCAATCAAAGAAGCAAAGAACCTTGGTATTCCTGTAATCGGTATCGTTGATACAAACTCTAACCCAGACAACGTAGATTACGTTATTCCGGGTAACGATGATGCGATCCGTGCAGTAACACTGTATGCTTCTGCTATGGCTGATGCGATTCTTGCTGGTAAAGAATATGCTCAATCACAAGCGAATGCACAAGCTAAAGCAGAAGAAGCTCCAGCTTCTGAGGCTTAATGCGTTTGACGCAAGCTTGTCATTTTTGCGACATGTGATGGTGGCAAAGTAAGCGTTATGTATGCAGGCGGCCCATGAGAACTCCTCTGGGCCGTTTCTGTTCTAAAAAGAATTCATTTTCTACCGAATTTAGGAGATAAACATGACTGCAGTTACAGCAAGCATGGTTAAAGAATTGCGCGATCGTACTGGTCTTGCAATGATGGAATGTAAAAAAGCTTTGACAGAGGCGGGCGGCGACGTTGAATTAGCGATCGATAACCTACGTAAATCTGGTCAAGCGAAAGCTGCTAAAAAAGCGGGTAACATCGCTGCTGATGGCGCGATCACGATTGCTCAAGAAGGCAACAAAGCACTTCTTTTAGAAGTAAACTGCCAGACTGACTTCGTTGCAAAAGATGAAAACTTTGCTGGTTTCTCTGCGAAAGTTGCGGCTGCTGCACTTGCTGCAAACGTAACTGATCCTGCTCAAATCGCTGAATTGAAACTAGAAGATGGTGCAACTGTAGAAGAAGCGCGTATCGCTCTTGTTCAAAAAATCGGTGAAAACATCCAAGTACGTCGTGCGAAAATTGTTGAAGGTGCTAACCTTGCAGTTTACAAACACGGTCTTCGTATCGGTGTTGTTGTTTCTTATACTGGTGATGAAGCAACTGGTAAAGGCTTGGCAATGCACGTTGCTGCGTTCAACCCAGTCGCTGTAAATGCTGAAGGCGTTTCTGCTGAGCTTATCGCGAAAGAGAAAGAAATTGCTGAAGCGAAAGCACTTGAATCTGGCAAGCCAGCAAACATCGTTGAGAAGATGGTTGTGGGTTCTGTTGAGAAATACTTGAACGAAGTTGTTCTTGAGCGTCAAATGTACGTAATCGACAACGACAAGAAAGTTGCTGACGTTCTTAAAGCAACAGGTACTACTGTAGCTGAATTCGTTCGTTTCGAAGTTGGTGAAGGTATCGAGAAGAAAGCTGAAATGAGTTTCGCAGAAGAAGTTGCTGCTGCTCAGGCTGCTGCTCAATAATTCGGTAACGAATTATAAAGAAGCTCCACTTTGTGGGGCTTTTTTTATATCTGCATAAAAATACAATAAGTCGAAAGCGGTAGTTTTTCTTGGAAAATGCGAGTTTGCTTAGAAAGTACGCGTGATAAAATCAACGAAATTTAAAGAATTGAAAATCATTAATAGCGCATATAAAACCGACATGGGTATTGGGGCGATGATTGCTTATTGATTGCTGTATATCTGTGTTGATACCTAGCAAAACCAGTTTGAGTGGAGCTCCTTAACACAAAGTCAGCCAAGTCGCCACACCGACACTCATTTTGAAGCTATGTCTCAAGATGATCTCAATAAAATTTAGACTGCTTTTCAACATCATCAGGGTGCTATTGGGGTTCGATCTTATCGAACAATGATTGCAACGTTAGGTGATGATCATAAAGGATCACGCTATTAAGAGTTCATGCTTGAATGATCAAATTGTATTGGTGACATATAATATCGATTCCGCACCCGGCATTGGTTCGATTCAAAAAGATGATATTGTCGAATTTTATAGTGAATATAAATAGCGAGAAGGGGGATGTGGCGCACTGGATGCATCATGATTGTGCCCGAAAACATGTGTATGGCCGGTTAAAACATCAAGGAAGAACCTATCAAGAAGGTTCTTCTCATTAGAAAAAATGAAGAATGCTGCTAAATGCTCTTCATGTCTCGTATCTGGCGACTTTTCCAGGAAGGTGCTACTTTAGCTAAATAAGCATCCATGCACCAAATCGGGCCAATAAGAAGGAATTGAAGGTCTTTAAAGAAAGATGGCTTTTTGCCTTCCACTTTGTGGCCATAAAACTGACCAATCCAGGCAAAAACAAATAGGCCAACATAAAAACCGGCACCGACTGGCAGAATCCAGATTAACCAGGCCATGATCAATGTTAAAGCAGCCATTGCAACTGCCAAAACAATATCTAGTCGGGCATAGAAAATAAAAGCCAGAGCTAGCAGAAGGGCGGTCAGTAAAGCACTAAAGTGCGCAATAATGCCAATAATCGAAAAATAGATAGTCGGTACGCAGACCCAGTGAATCAGCTTATTGGTTTTGTTTTGATGACTGTCACTATATTCATCCAGCCATTCAGATATTGTTTTCATTATTCGCTCCATTCCATGAATACGTTGTGCTTGCCTGAAAATATAAAGCAGAATCTAGGTTTGGTCAAAAGTTAATCGTGCCAGAACGTGAATTTTATTTGGCGAATTTGCAACATTCAAGCTGTAATGGACAGGTAGCCGGAGATAAGAGGAACTATAGATTGATTGTCATTTTTCTATAACTTGAAGTTAATAAAAAAGCCACATTACTGTGGCTTTTGGTTAAATGTATTGCAAGTTAAATCTTAAGAATTTGGACCAGCGACACGCTCAATACTGACATTGCCAACACCGGCATTGGTAATGCCGAGTTTCTTCGCTGCGCCATAAGATAAATCGACGACACGGTTACCATGGAATGGGCCGCGGTCATTGACTTTAACCACTACGCTTTTACCATTATTTCTATTGGTCACACGAATATAACAGTTCAATGGCAGGCTACGATGAGCAGCAGTCATTGCATTCATGTCAAAGGTTTCACCGCTTGCAGTTTTACGGCCGTGGAACTGGCGACCATACCAAGAGGCTGTACCTGTCTGACTGAACTTGCGTACAGTATTAGAAGCCACGGTATTCAGTTTTTCAATCACTGAAGGCTCTTCTGCAGGAATTTCAATTTTCGCTGCAATGGTTTCACGGCGAACTTTATCGCCAGAACGCTCAGTGATTGAAAGGCTGTTCAAATTGGTGAAATTTGAATTGAAGCTTTGAGCTTCTTTATTTAATACACGCGTTGCAAGGCGCGAATTGTCATTTTCGTGATTAAACGAAGATGACGGAACCATATCTGCCTGCGATTGCGTCAGTGTGACTATCGTGGCAATAGCCATAAAATACTTCAAAATTGAAGAATGCATCGAATCAACTCCTAACAGCATATCGCATGGATTTGTTCATAAGTAACTGAAAAACCATGTAAACACGCCTGATATTTAACTTATGCAACTACATTTAACGAAATGGATAATATTCATGCCTGCAATATCCTGTCTAGTATTTAATTAAAATAGTTTAAAAAAGAACTTAAAATAAACAATGAGTGATTAAAATATGATCAATATTGTAACACAATATTAAAATTGATCAATATTTGCTCATAATCACTCATAAAAATGTTGACTTTAATAATTTGTATTAAATTCTCATGTTAACGGCTAGTAATTTCTGTACCTAATAACCACAATGCAGTGGCATACATTCGGCTGCGATTATAAGTAGTAATCACTTGAAAATTTGGATAAGTAATATAGTAAATATGCCCATAATTTTCTTGTAATTGAATTACATTGACCAAGTCTAGATCGTCAATTTGAACAATAGGATTCATTGGGCTAATCCCTTGTGTTTTTAACACACCATATGGGCTAGGTTGAGTCAGATCTTTGGCAATTACCGCATCCGGGTTCGAGCCACTATAACGGGCCGGAAAAGCAATCGGTTGATTACGCTGCCAGCCATGCTGGGCTAAATAGTTGGCAATCGAGCCAATCGCATCTACTGCTGAATTACGCAGGTCAATATGTCCGTTACCATCGTAGTCCACGCCGAATTTTGGAATATTACTTGGCATGAATTGTGGATAACCGACCGCACCTGCATAAGAGCCGACGATAGAAGAAGCTGAAACGCCATCTTTATAAGACCAGGCAATTAATGCCGCCAGTTCATCTTGAAAATACTGGGCACGACGCTCATAACCAAAACCTAAGGTGGCCAGCGCATCACGGGTGACAAAAGAACCCTTATTGGTACCAAAGCCGGTTTCTACCCCTAAAATCCCGAGAATGATTGACTGTGGTACACCAAACTGCTGTTCAGCGCGATTCAGCGTTTCCGCATATTGCTGTTTAAAGCGCACACCGCGTTGAATGGTCGACTCAGCCAGAAAGTTGGTTTTATAAGAATACCAAGGCTTGCTTTCACCTGGACGATTCATAATATTGATGATATTGGGCAGGTTACGCGCCCCGTTCATGGCTGAATCGACTTGCTGGGCACTCAGCCCATAATTTTGCATGGCAGTCTGTTTAAAACTGGCATAAGAGGGATGAGATTGGAAATCGTTGGCCAGACTGAAACTGCTGAGACCTAATGCGGTCAATGCGATTGAAAGCTGTTTAAATTTTTTATAAAAATTCGATTTCAACATCTTGGTACGATTTCCAATTTTTGATAAGTTGCGGGCAATGTTATTTGAATCATGCCATGAAAAAGATTGAGAAATTTTTTCAATCATGAGGCTGTAAAAACCAGATTAAAGATAACATTCGGATGATTAAGAGACCTAGATGCATATACAAAAATAGTGAAAGACTGGTTGTTTTTGCGTCAGTTTGCCTTGTGGAGCTGCTTATCTGTAACAAGCTATTTCATTGAACATAAAAAAGCCTGACCGAAGTCAGGCTAATTTCAAAAAATCACTCTTAGATGATTCTATGCAGACCTATTCTGTATAGAACAAGGTGTCATGATATTCAGCCATGGCGCGAAGCTCATCCTTGTTCAGATTGAGAATGATTTTATCTGCAGCCATATTGATGGCCTTAATCACAGCAGAAGCACCAATATCTGCTGCCTTGCGTTTGATCATGCCGAGATCTAAGGTTTTATTAAAATCGACCATAAAGTGACGTACCGTCGCTTCACCAAACTGCTTATACAGGTTGCTAAACATTTGTTTGTCGATACTCTGACCGGCTCTTAGTTCCGCATAATGATGTTTTAAATTGGTCACCAGATTGGCATCCAGCGACTCACCAATACGGATTTGTCCTTCAGGGTCTTTAAACAGACTACGTTCAGAGAAAGCAATAGATTGCTTCACCACATCATTCGGCGCTTTGCTCAATAACTGTTTCAGCAATACCGCCACAGTTGACTTGATATAGCCCGCCAGTTTTTCCGCAGTATCGCGCTTATCACTTGCAGGAAAACGACGCACCAGTTCCGTGAGAATCGCATCAATAATTTCATCATTAATCATCAATGCGGTTTTATCACGAAGTGGGTAAAGCGGCTCATTTGAATTTTTATTTTGTTGTGCAGTCTGAATTGTATTTAAAAGCTCTGCAGAAGGAATAAAACCAAAAAATGGCATTGTTAAACCTCAATGTTTTTATTGTCGCGCTAATCGAATAGGGCGAGGCATCCATGTTAAATCCGATACACGGCAAGGGTTAATATCCAATCCACCGCGGCGTGTATAGGTTGCGTAGACCATCAGCTTTTCCGGTTTCAGTTGTTGCCAGAGATCGGCAAACATCTGCTCCACGCATTGTTCGTGAAAACCGTTATGCTGACGATAAGAAATAATATAAGCCAAAATACTCTTATAACAAGGTTTTTTGCCCTGATAGCGTATAAATACTGTACCCCAATCCGGTTGTCCAGTGACTGGGCAGTTACTTCTTAATAAATGTGAATACAGCTGGATTTCAACTTCTTCGGTATGGTTCGCATCCAGAGCCAAAAGACTCGCATCAGGATGATTTTCCAGACGTTCCGGAATTAGTTCATCAATGCAGATGCCTTCAGGCTTGGCAACTTCCAAGTCATCAACCTGAAATAAATCTAACGTAATCTCTGCGCCAGCCGCAGCAGATAAATCTTTTTCCACCGTGGCGATAAAGTCAGCTTGAGATTCAAATTTGGCAAAATTCAAACTATTAAAGTAGAGCTTGAGTGATTTGGATTCAATCAGATTCGGCGAAGAAGCAGGCAGGCTGATCCGTCCAATTGCGACTTGCGGCACACCGGCTGAATTTAACCAGGAAATTTCAAAAACATGCCACCAGTCGGTGCCTTGCTGAATCGCTTCAACATGTGCGTATTGTTCACGGGCAGGCGCGCGCGAAATTGGAAACAGAACATCAGGCTGATATTCTGTCGGGTAATTGGTGTCTTTACCAAGGAGAGATTGTTCTACACTCATTATTCACGCATTCCTGAACCACGGGAGAGTAAATGATAGGCCAATGCATAGAGCAGGCCGCAACATAAGGTGACCACTGCAAGTGAAACAGTTACATTGACATCGCTATGTCCTAAAATGCCATAGCGGAAGGCATTGACCATATACACCACAGGGTTGATCAAAGATAAATTTTGCCAGAATGGACTTAAGGCAGAAATTGCATAAAACACACCGCCTAAATAAGTCAGTGGCGTTAAAACAAAGGTCGGGATAATCGAAATATCATCAAAAGATTTGGCATAGACGGCATTGATAAAACCACCCAAAGAAAACAGCAGGGAGGTAATCAATACGGTATAAATCGTCACAAACCAGTTGGTAATGTATAGATCTGCAAAAAACAAACTCACGGCACTAACAATAATCGCCACCAGTACTCCACGAATCACACCGCCCAGCACATGTCCCCAAAGAATGGCATGCATCGGTACCGGACTCATGACCAGCTCTTCAATACTCTTTTGAAATTTTGAACTGAAAAAACTGGAAGAGACGTTGGCATAGCTGTTGGTAATCACGGCCATCATGATCAGACCGGGCACAATGAACTCCATATAGCTATAGCCGCCCATGTCTCCAATCCGCGAACCGATCAGATTGCCGAAAATCACGAAATACAAGCTCATGGTGATGGCAGGTGGTAACAAGGTTTGCGGCCAGATCCGCATAAAACGGCGGACTTCTTTATATACAATGGTATATAAAGCTACGCTGAGTTGATTAATGTTCATTGCGCAGCTCCATCCAGATTTTTTTCGACCATTTTGACAAAAAGCTCTTCCAGACGATTGGATTTGTTACGCATACTGCGTACCTGAATATTCTGTGATTCCAATAGCTGGAACAGATCATTCATGCTATGTGCCTTGTCCATGGTAATTTCTAAGGTCATCGGGTCGATTAAATTAAAACGTACCCCGATAATCTCCAGATGCAAAGGTTCAATCGGTGCTGCAAGATCAAAAATAAAGGATTCTTCATTCAGCTGACTTAGGAAGCTCTTCATGCTGGTGTCTTCTTTAATCACACCACGATCGATAATCGCAATGCGGCGACACAGCATTTCGGCTTCTTCTAAATAGTGGGTGGTGAGAATGATGGATGTCCCTTGCTCATTCATCTCGTTCAAAAACTCCCACATTGAACGACGTAATTCGATGTCGACACCCGCAGTTGGCTCATCCAGAATCAAAAGTTTCGGTTCATGCATCATGGCACGTGCAATCATCAAGCGACGTTTCATACCGCCCGACAGCATACGCGCCTGCGTTGCACGTTTTTCCCATAGGCCCAGCTTGGTCAGATAGAGTTCAGCCCGTTGCTGTGCAATTTTTTTAGGAATACCGTAATAGCCGGCTTGCGTCACCAGAATGTCGAAAGTTTTTTCAAACTGGGCGAAGTTAAATTCCTGAGGAACCACACCTAAACACTGTTTGGCTTGGGAGGGGTGGGTATCCAGGTTGTGACCGAAAATTTCGACTATGCCGGCGGTTTTTTTTGTTAATGAACTGATAATACCGATGGTGGTGGATTTTCCGGCGCCATTTGGCCCCAGAAGTGCATAAAACTCACCTTCTGGTACATTTAAGTTGATTCCTTTTAATGCCTGAAAGCCATTGCGATAGGTCTTTGACACATCTCTTAAGATCAGTGCATCAGTCATGAATATCTCAAATGGTGAAAAGTTGAGATATTGTGAGTGATCTTGGAAAATAAGCCAAGTGATTCACATGGAATTCTGTGTTGCTGTTTTGGAACATTGTATAAAGTCTAAGCATAAAATGACGAAGTTATAGATAGTTGCTTTACCTTATGATTTTTTTTGTTATGATGTGCATCGCGCGCTCATAGCTCAACTGGATAGAGTACAGGTCTCCGAAGCCTGTGGCGTGGGTTCGAGTCCCGCTGAGCGCACCATTTTCTTATTTCTTACAACATAAAAATCTCTTTAAATTAAATCTTTATACCAGATCGCTTTTCATAAAACTTTTTATTCAGTGCCACCATATAGATTGCATTGCTTAAATCGAATCTCAAACTCTGTCTTTTCACTTTATTCGATACTGCTCAAAAATAATCTTAAAAGTTTTCAGACAAACAAATGACATGCTCATTTTCTTTTACTTATTCTGATTCTATATTTTGATTTGATACGCTAATTCACAACGGCTTTGAATATTTTGAATACGAGAGCTGATTGCAATGCAGAGTACGACTCTTGAATATCTTGAGGATGAAATAACTCAAATGTTTTAATAAACCCATTTTTGAACAGATTATTTGTTGAGTAAAATTCATTAAAATAATTTAAACGTGAAAATATTGAAGTGATTATTCTGAAATAGATTATGCTATTCACCAAGCTTGAGTAGCTGGTTTCTGTATTTTTTTGGGTAAGCCATATGATAGAACTACGACATTTAAAAACACTGACAGCGCTAAGAGAACATGGATCACTGGTTGCAGCAGCAGGAGATCTCTGTTTAACACCTTCAGCTTTGTCTCACCAATTGCGCGAACTCGATCAATGGTTCGGGGTTGAAGTGGTCAATCGCCGTAGTCGCCCTGTGAGTTTTTCTAATGTAGGTTTACGTTTGTTGAAACTGGCTGATGATGTGCTACCACAAGTACAGATAGCGCAAAGTGATATCACACGTATTGTGCATGGACAGACAGGCCGTATTATATTCTCGTCAGAGTGTCATAGTTGTTTTGACTGGCTAATGCCACTTTTGAATCAGTATCGTATCCAATATCCAGATGTTGATTTGGATTTTGCTTCGGGCTTTGAAGCCAATCCGCATGAATTGTTACAAACGGGCGAGTTTGACTTACTGATTACTGCCGATCCGATTGCACTCAAAGGTGTGGAATATTTCCCGGTATTTGAATATGAATCACGTTTGGTGTTGTCTAATACACATCCTTTAGTACGTGCCCAAGAGATTACGGTGCAGGAACTGGCAGAAGAAACATTAGTAACTTATCCGGTAGATAAGCATCGTCTGGATATCATGTCACGCTTGTTTATTCCTGCGAATATTTTGCCAAAACAGATTCGGACGACCGATTTGACTCAAATGCTGATTCAGCTTGTTGCCAGTGGTCGTGGGATTGCGGCATTGCCAGATTGGGTGGTAAATGAATATGAACAGAAGGGCTGGGTGACTTCGCGCCGTCTGGATTGTGTAGCCCCTGAAGGCTTACGCCGTACTTTATATGCAGGTTATCGAACTGAAGAAAAACAGAAAGATTACTTTGAGGGATTCTTAAAGCAGCTTGACCGATTTTCTAAAAAGCGGGCACAGTATTACACTTGATCCTAATCTCAAAGGAGCAGACTCAATAATATGAATATTAAGGATTCTGTTCCTCTTCATCCTGATGTTGTTGACGGATTTGGTCTCTTTTTACCTGAGGGTCTTTATCTACGCCCAGCTGACCGCGCTGCATCTCTCGATCCTGTTTTTCTTGTGGATCCAATTCCTCTTCTGGAAATTCTTCATTAATTTTTTCATCTGGATGAGTCATCGCAATATACCTTTTTTTAAAATATAGATTTTTTTTTGATCGATTTAAGATCGGGTTTGAGTACATTTGTTTATTGTATATGAGTGACTTTATTACACTGTTGTTTTATAACTGATTTGATTTTATAAATTGTTATGCTTGTAAGTGTGTTTATACAGTACATTTTAAATAAAAATTAGTGCTTTATGTTCAAAATAACAATGGATTATATCTATAAGAAAATTACTTTTAATTCGGCTAATTACAGCGGTTCCTGTAGAGGTTCGCTAATTTCTGAGTAGCGCTTATTATTCTCAATAATTTAAAAAAATAAATTTTAAAAAACTGAATAAATTAATAAAGGATGATGTGAACACATATTGAGCTAAATTAACTTAAATTAAAATTTTATAGAAATCATATATTTATGCTAAAAATATTTTCTTCTAAAAAGAATAATATTTGGAAATTAATAAGCCTGAAATATCATAATTTAGTTTTGAAAAATGACAATTTAAATCTTGTATGAGTCTTCTTTTAGAAGTGTAAAGAGGGCTTGTAGGTCTGAAAAATGTTGCTATATTGAATTCATGGTAGGTCGTAAAACCAATAAGACGCTACCGATAAGTTGGACGGATCAATGACAGTTAGTTGAGTTTGATGTTGATCACCAAACAATAAATCTAGCACTAGCCATCCAACACAGAGCTCGCAGCAATGCGAGCTTTTTTAATGTCTGTTATAAAGCTTTGTTTAATGATTCCAGATAATTTCTTTTCTAATTGATTCATATAAAAAAGTTTACATTGCCAAATTCGCTAACATCTTGACGTTAAATAAGCGATTTAAGTGTGATATAAAAAATGGAAACTTAGAAAATAGAAAGGAGAGAGAAATGTCAAAGATTATTGATATAAAGGTGAAAGACCAATTTAGCAAGGTCATTGAGGCGAAAGCTTTATTACGTTCATTTGCAGAGCAACATCAGCATGATGCAATTGATCTGGTAAAAAAAATTGAACATATCGTGGTAGATGGCGAAACTATTTTACCGAGTATTGAACTGTTATTTGAAAGTCAAAAGTCTTCAAATATTTATAAAGTCGTAGAGTAACTGGATCAATATATTATACAAAGGTGAAAAAATTGAGTCCATCTATCCGATATTACAGGTTTAGCCATTAAAAACTCACCTTCCTGGTGAGTTTTTAATGAATGCAGAAAAGCAGAATTTATCCCCTATTAATAAAAAAGCCCACCGAGGTGAGCCAGAAATCAGATGTACTTAAGTTGTACATTCACATCATATTTTTCAAATTCTTGCAGAATCTGTTTTAAGGTTTGCTGAGCGGTGATATGTTCGGGGCTTAAAGAAATTTCCTGACGAGTATTACTGTCAAAACATTCAATGGCTTGAATCAGCCAATAGTATTCGATAGGGCTTTTTTGAATCACTACACGTCGCGGTTGTAAACTGTCACTGAGCTGGCGGGGCAGTACATAGGTAATTGCCAGTTGCACAAGTTCCAGTTCTTCAGCCGGACTTAAAAAGGTAATGACCCAATTGCCCACCTTGCTCAGTTGCATGGGGTTATCAAACGCATCGAATTCTAAATAATGTGGCATATAGCAACCAAGCGGATTTTAATGATCACTATATGGCGAGATTTTCAGGTTTTTTCTATCCCGCTTAAGTCTGATATTTCAGGATTTAAATTTAGAGATAATATAAATATAGTGTAAAATCAATTGTCTATATTTGAAATCTAAATCTGCTTGATTGCTAAAGTCACTCATTTAAGAGTTTAAAAGACTAAGACATGCTTATTCATGAGCTTGATTTTGCTGTAATTGTGCCAAAGAAAAATTGATCTGTTTTAGAATGTAATTCAATTCTTGCGGAGGAAGTCGGCTTTCCTGCAGTGAGGTGATCCACTGTATTTGGCACATTTTTAAACTGCGCACATCCTGTACCTGTAAAATATGCTGAATTTGCTGTTTGGCCATCAAGCCACAATATTTTTGTAAGCTTTCCATCATCATATATTTGAGGTCTTCAAAAGATAAAGCTTGCGGTTCGGGTAGATGGGGTTGATTGTCTGGATTTGTTTCAATAGATGAGTTTTCTTGCAGCTCTTCGATAGGAACTAGGAGGTTTTTGCGGTTCTCGGTTACAGAAGGGACGGGCAGAGGTGAATTTAAGGGACGGTAAATCTCGGAATGCGCCAAATTGATTTTGGTATCGACTTCTGTGCCGGTCTGATGTGGACTGTTTGATATTATGCTGGTGTGAGCCGGAACAATTAAATCCATTTCACAAAGTTGCTCTAAAAGCTCGGCGGGAGCTAGTTGCTGCTTTAATCTCTCATGTAACAGATCAAAATCTTTGCTGCCGATTAGCACCAATAAGCGGCGTTGGCGTGCGGTCAAGGGGATAGAGCGATTCTGTAGCACCTCGACCCCACGTGGAGTTTTATAAAAATGCATCATAGCTGAATGAGTTGTTCCCTAAATTCAGCTAGAGCATAGTCTGGGATAATTACAATAATATGAAGAATATATTAAAAAACAGATACTTGTTTTAAGGATTTTAAAGCGTACTAATCGCTGTATTTTCGAGAGCCTTACGCAAATAAGGATCCAGTTCATCTTGGCGCAATAGCCATTGCACATAGTCGGCAGGAAGCTCTGCAATTGCGCTACCGCGATGTTTACCAAAGTTAATCATACGTGGAATTCGGGCATCTTCAGAAGCATCGAACAGCTCCTGCATACTGTTAATTTTCAGGTGGTGTACGATATGCATCAGGATGTTGGCAGTTAAAATAATATCCATATCGGCACGATGCGCTTTACGGATCATTTCACGTGCTCGTTCACTGCCTTTGGTAATCATATAAATCAGTGCAGAAATATTATGTGCTTCTGCATCTGGCCAGACCCGACGTGCTAAAGCCAGTGTACAAATCGCTTTAATTTTCGAGGTATCTACCCCACATTTTTCGACGGCACGAACGTCATAATCAATATTATGACCAATCATATAAATCGTTTCATCTGGCAGGCGAAAGGTACTGTAATGTGGCTGACCTTCCAGGTCAGACTCCAGAATATGATGCACCGCCATGGCGGCAAAAGAAATGGGTTCGTCACATGAATAGAGCTGATCAAACAGGCGGCTTTTATCCATACTGATTTTATGGTCTACAATTGCGACAGGCGCATAGGCAATTTCAATGGGTTGACCATTTAAAGTATGCGTTTCGGTATCAAGAATAATGGCCTGCATGCGTTGAGCACCATAAAAGAAGAGACAGACTCATATTAACGATAAATTGGGAAAAAGATTAGGCTGAATATTAAAAAATATACTTTTTACGCCAATCTCAACTTAAAATGAGTTTTTCGAGTTGAATTGGCGAATGGCCAAGCTTCTTATTCAAAACAACGCAGACGGTGTGTGACAGAATCTTTCTAATAAAGCGATGTGATAAATGCCATAAA
>NZ_VPEB01000008.1:0-170476 GCF_013417415.1 Acinetobacter sp. YH12254
GGACCAGAGTGGACGAACCTCTGGTGTACCGGTTGTGACGCCAGTCGCATCGCCGGGTAGCTATGTTCGGAAGGGATAACCGCTGAAAGCATCTAAGCGGGAAGCCTACCTCAAGATAAGATTTCCCTAGGACTTTATGTCCTCTAAAGAGCCGTTGAAGACTACGACGTTGATAGGTTGGATGTGGAAGCATAGTGATATGTGAAGCTGACCAATACTAATTGCTCGTGAGGCTTGACTATACAACACCCAAACAGTTGTTGTACGAACTGCGTAAGCAGTGAGCTGAAATTGATTTAAAACCAAACAGTCAATACTGACTGATCTTGATTCAGAATACGCTAGAACATATACTTCGACTCAAATAACGTTCTGTTAATAACTCATTTGGTAGAAAGTAAGGCATACACTGAAAAGTGAATATAAGACCTAACGAGTATCCATAAACAGTTGTGCTGGCGACAATAGCAAGAGTGAACCACCTGATCCCTTCCCGAACTCAGAAGTGAAACCTCTTTGCGCTGATGGTAGTGTGGGGTTACCCATGTGAGAGTAAGTCATCGCCAGCTCATTATTCGAAACACCCCCTGCTTATGCAGGGGGTGTTTTTTTGTGCGTGAAGAAAGGCTTAGGTGATCACTCAGATGAAATCTCCACAGAAAAAATGAGCGAAAGGCGTATACTGGATCTATCTAAGGAGCGGATATGTCCTCAAATTCATCTTCTAGCCATATTGAATATGGTACTACCGCATTTAAAGCAGTACTTTTTTCCTTATTTCTTGCCGGCTTTGCCATTTTCTCATCTTTGTATTGCCTACAGCCGATGATGCCCATTTTGGCAGATTATTTTCAGGTCAGTCCGACTCAAAGTAGTTTTCCCTTATCACTTTCTACTCTTGCCTTAGCCATTGGTTTGCTATTTACCGGACTGATTTCAGACCGTTTCGGACGTAAACCGGTGATGGTCTGCTCCCTGGCATTGATTGCAATTTTGTTAATGCTCAGTTCGATACTATCTCTTTGGTCGGTATTCTTATTGATTCGGATCTTGATTGGTCTCTGTGTCAGTGGTGTGGCGGCAGTCGCCATGACTTATATCGGGGAAGAAATTGCCGAAAAAGATATCGGTTTCGCCATGGGCTTATATATTTCTGGCACGGCAATTGGCGGTATGGGAGGGCGTTTGATTGCCGGAGTTCTAGTTGATTTTATCTCCTGGCAATCTGCTACTCTGATAATTGGTATTTTAAATATCTGTATTGCAGGATTATTTTATTATCTATTGCCGGCATCGCAACATTTTAAGGCTTATCCGATCAAGTTTAATCGATTCAAAAACTCATTCAGGCATAATCTGGCCGATCCGAAACTTCGGATTTTATTTCTGCAAGGTTTTATCCTGATGGGCTGTTTTGTTTCGATATTTAATTATCTCAGCTATCGTTTGCTTCAGGCACCTTTTGAATTATCACAGGCCTGGATTGGTTTAATTTCGGTGACATATTTGGCTGGTATTTATAGCTCCCCCCGAGCAGCACATTGGGGTCGGCATTATGGTAAATTCAAGACATTGGTCGTCATGATGCTGATGATGCTCCTTGGATTAACGCTCATGCTGCTCAACCAGCTGGCTCTGGTCTTTATCGGATTACTAATCTTCACTTTTTCATTTTTTGCGGCGCACTCTACTGCAAGTAGCTGGGTGTCGATCCAGTCGCTACAATATCGGGCAGTCGGTTCTTCGCTATATTTATTCTGTTATTACCTCGGTTCTAGTGTGTTGGGCAGTTCGAGTGGACTGGTCTGGGAAAATTATGGTTGGAGTGGATTAACTGCATTTATTACACTACTGTTGCTGAGTGGTCTGGCATTCAGTTTCAAGCTCCGCTCAGATTAGAACATCGTATTTAGATTTTTCTCTATAAAATAAACCCTGTGCATTTATCTTGCGGATCATTTTGCTTTCAATTCTGATGATGACCAGGCCTTGATTCGCTTAGTTCCTGATTTTGTATAAATTATAATCAAGCAAGCTGGGTCTAATTCATGGTAAAATGATCGGCTTTCATCTTTGATCTTATTTTAGATCTCCTATCATCTGCCAGCCGAGAATTGCTAGCCATGTCTACTGCTTATACCATGCAGACTGCGCCAAAAGCGTTGTTTGATTACGACAAATATTGGGCGTCTTGTTTTGACCCTGCGCCTTTTTTGCCGATGTCACGCGAGGAAATGGATCAACTCGGCTGGGACAGCTGTGACTTTATTCTGGTCTGTGGCGATGCCTATATTGATCACCCGTCTTTCTGTTCAGGTATTATTGGCCGGGTATTAGAAGCCCAAGGCTTTCGTGTCGGTATTATTGCACAGCCAGACTGGACCAACGTGGATGCGTTCCGCGTTCTGGGTAAACCGAATATTGCTTGGGGGGTAACGGCAGGGAACATGGATTCCATGATCAACCGTTATACCGCCGACCGTAAAATCCGCTCGGATGATGCCTATTCCCCAGATAATCAGCCAAATAAACGTCCAGACCGTGCAGCAACTGTATATTGTCAGCGTGTCCGTGAAGCATATCCAGATGTGCCTGTATTATTAGGTGGAATTGAAGCTTCTCTGCGTCGTATTGCACATTATGATTACTGGTCAGATAAAGTCCGTCGTTCAGTGTTGATGGACTCAAAAGCCGATCTTTTGATGTACGGCAATGGCGAACGCTCAATTACCGAAATTATGCATCGTCTGGCGCGTGGCGAAAAAATTCACGAGATTACCGATGTTCGCGGTACTGCGTTCATTGTCAATAAACATAACCGTGCATCGAAAGCAAAGTTTGTCGAAATTGCCTCGAATGATGTCGATGCGATTGGCCGTGTCGATCCAATCATTAACCCTTATGTGATGACTGAAGATCTGGAAGGTTGTGAAATTGAAAAAGACAAAGATAGTCTGACTCAATATCAAGGTTTCCAGAAAGAGCCTGTCGCCAATCCGATTGTGCGGGCCGGCGATGAGCTAGATCCTGATACGCAAATCGTGCAATTACAACCCGCTTCAAAAGCAATTAAACATAAATTACCACCGCGTGAACTGGCCGTAATTCGCTTGCCTGCATTTGAAGAAGTGGCTGCAGATCCGGTGCTTTATGCCCATGCCAACCGAATTTTGCATTTAGAAACCAATCCGGGCAATGCCCGTGCCATGGTACAAAAGCATGGTGAACGTGATGTCTGGCTAAATGCGCCACCAATTCCGTTGACCACGGAAGAAATGGACTATGTGTTTGACCTGCCTTATGCACGTTTGCCACATCCTGCTTATGGTGAAGCGCGTTTTCCAGCGTTTGACATGATCAAGTTCTCTGTGAATATCATGCGTGGCTGTTTTGGTGGCTGTACCTTCTGTTCGATTACAGAACATGAGGGTCGTATTATCCAGAACCGTTCTGAAGAGTCGATTCTGCGTGAAGTGGAAAAAATCCGTGATACGGCGCCGGGCTTTACCGGGATTATTTCAGACCTAGGTGGCCCGACAGCCAACATGTACCGTCTGGCCTGTAAAGATCCAGAGATTGAAAAGAACTGCCGTAAACCATCCTGTGTCTTCCCGGGCGTTTGTCAGAACCTGCATACCGATCATGCACCATTGACCCAGTTATACCGTAAAGCACGTTCATTACCGGGTATTAAGAAGATCTTGATTGGTTCTGGTTTACGTTATGACTTAGCGGTTTTAAACCCTGAATATGTCAAAGAATTGGTAACCCATCACGTCGGTGGTTATTTAAAAATTGCACCGGAACATACCGAAAAAGGCCCACTCAATAAAATGATGAAGCCGGGAATCGGAACCTATGATCGTTTCAAACAGATGTTTGAACGTTATAGTAAGGAAGCCGGCAAGGAACAGTATCTGATTCCTTATTTCATCGCAGCGCATCCGGGGACTACCGATTACGACATGATGAATCTTGCGATTTGGTTGAAGAAGAACGGTTTCCGTGCTGACCAAGTACAGACCTTTTATCCATCACCGATGGCAACGGCTACCACCATGTATTACACCGGTAAAAACCCGCTTGCCAAAGTGGCACGTTATACTGAGCAAGTAGATATTGTCAAAGGTGATAAACGTCGTCGTCTGCACAAAGCTTTCTTGCGTTACCATGATTCAAACAACTGGCCGTTGTTGCGTGAAGCTCTGAGAGAAATGGGTCGTCAGGATTTGATTGGTAACTCCAAACAGCATTTGATTCCGACTTATCAGCCTGCTGGCAGTGCAGAAGGTCAATACCAGTCTGCGCGCAAGAAAAACTCGACAGTGGCGGGTGATTCGCAGAAACGTACCGGTGAGCAGGGAAATCGTGGCAAGGCTGCACAAGCTCAGTCCCGTCCTTCAAATACCAAGAAGCGTCCTGAGCGTGGTCAAATCCTGACCCAGCACACAGGCCTACCGCCGCGTGAAACAGGGGATGCCAAAAAACCATTTGGTGGATCAAAGCCGAAAGCAAAGCCTAAATCACGTGCATAATTGAGTTAATAGAAAAGACACTTCGGTGTCTTTTTTTAGCACTTAGGTAAAGTAACGTAGCTTGAAACGAGGACTGAAAAATGTAAAAGGATGTATTATTTACATTAAGTCTGGCTTAAAAGTGATATAAAAATAACACTTTATCGGAATTGTTCTACAGTTGGGCAGATTTGTATTGCGATCAATTCTAGGGATGTTTTAGAGTGCATTATCAGTACCTTAAATCCACTTTCATTGACATAGGGAAAGATGTCATTTTAGGTAACGCAGAATCAGGTTTTGATACCGGTTGTATGGGTATCTAAGCAGATTAGTTGTAAGACCTATTTAAAATAAAGTGTGAGTTTATACTGCACCACAATAAAACAAAAATGATGATAAGAATGCAAGGATTGAGGCATGACCACCTATATTATGATTGGGAGTTTCCTGCTCTTCTGTGTCGTGCTCATGGCATGGAAAACGCTCGGAAATAATTCCAAACCACAAGACAGCGCGTTAAAGCAGCGTGCTATTTTTAACCTGAATGAGCAATTGACCTTCACGCGCTTGAAGGAAGTATTACCTGAATATATTGTTTTGGCCCATGTGTCCTATGACGCCTTAATGACCACCAAATTTAACCGGACGCGACATAAATATCGCAACCTGACTGCAGATTTTGTGATTATGGATCAACAGCATCGGATTATAGCCATTGTGGCTGTGGATGATCCTTTAATCTTGAAGCGTCCACAGCAGACTGGTTTTCAGGATGCCTTGTTGAGTATGGCCGGTTATCGGGTGATTCGCTACGATGATGTGCCGGAATATTACCAGTTGCGGCAAGATTTTCTGCAGGAGCAAGCGCAAATGAAGAAAATGCCCAAATATACGGTCAGCAATGATCTGAAAAAGTATTATTTATATTCAGATTTAGAGCGCAGTAAAATCAAAGCAGTAGGTTAAAATAAAAAAGCATGCCATGAGCATGCTTTTTTATGCATATCGATTTTGCCACATTATTCTGGTTTGACGGCCACGACTGTCATTTCAACCAAAACCCGTGGATCATAAAGTTTTGCCTCGACACAGGTACGAGGTAATGCTTCGATATCAGCCACCCATGCATCCCAGATTTCATTAAATGCCGCATAATCTTTTTCAATGTCTTTTAAATAGATGGTCACCGACATGATGTGACTTTTGTCTGTACCGACATCTGCCAGAAACTGGTCGATAATATCTAAAGTTTGTTGGGTTTGACCTTTGATATCCAGCTCAACATCTGTGGCCAGTTGCCCGGCAAGATGTACCAGATTGCCTGCAATGGCAATTTCTGAAAAGCGTTTCGAGATATGTAAGCGTTCCACTGTCATATTATTCATCCTGCGTTTTGGGCACCAGGGCTGCGACCAGTGCGGTCAGCAAGCAACCCACTGCCAGATAGAGGGCAATATAATGCCATGAACCGTCTGCCCAAATCACCCGTACTGCTGCAATAAATGGGGGTAAAACCACCACCAATAATACTGCCCATCTGATAGCCAACGCCGGCACCGCTGTAGCGATATTCGGTACCGAACAGGGAAGTGAAAATCGGTTGATGAGCCCTGACCACCCTGTCGTATGCAACATTTGCCAGTAAAATTATGTCGACAATGATCATTCAGGTGTTTTGTGCATCGAGTGCCATAAAGAATGAAAAGGCCGAGAGCGCACCAATCAAACTATTCTAGCCACACATTTTTTGATGATGAAATGTATCCACCCGTCAGGCAAAAAACGGAATGCTGAAACAGCGGATTGCACCGACCATCAAGGTGATATTCCAGAAGAACTGTTTGTCCATGCCCAAGTAATTGCTAGAAATTCCCATCAGGACGACGGTTAAGACCTGCATTTTCTTATGGCCAAGCTAGTGACCAACGTGACCAAAGACCATGCCATCTAAGGGCAAAACAGAAAGCCAACACCAAAAGTGGCCAATGCCGCCAGAGTGTCCATATTCTCACCAATGCTGTGGAAACTGATCTTTAAAAATTAAGGTTGTAACAATGCCGTAAAGGAGAAAATCATACCAATCGACAATAGCACCCACAAAACTAGACAGCGCAGCTTTACGCGTATTGTTCTTGAACCACAGAAAGATTTACAGAAGACATGCAGGAAGGAAGTCCATGAGTTACATCAGAGTTGCCCTGTAATATTCGGATTTGATCGTCACGCCAATCACAGGACAGCATGCTGAAAGTAAAGGTGATTTTCAGCATCTCAGCATATACATGGATAATGCATTGCGCAGATAGAGTACTCTAAAAAATCAAAATATAAAAATAAAGTTGCTGTATTTTTAAACTGATGTTCAAAACATGAACAAAAGTCGTTTAGAGCAGTAATAATTGGGTTTCAGTCTCGGGGGCGCTGAGTTGATAGACGCCGACACCGATCAGCCGGAATTGCATCTGCGGCGCGATATGCAGATCATCCAATAGTAAGTCCAAGGCTTGTGCTAATTCTTGCGGACTGCGCAAGAGCTGCTTAAAACTTTTACTGTGTTGCATCACCTGAAAATTCTTGAGCTTTAATTTGACCGTCACGCCGCGAGCCGAAAGTTGTTTTTTTTGCAAGCTTTGCCACAGTTGTGCAACTAAAGCTTCCCAATAAGAATGGCACTGATTTAAATAAAGATCATCATCAAAGGTGGTCTCTTTGGAAATCTGCTGACGTTCCCGTTCTACTTCGACTGGTCGTTCATCAATGCCTTGCGCATATAAAAACAGCCGCCGTCCATATTTACCAAAATGCTGAATCAGAATGGCTTCATCCATCTGTTGTAAGTCACCCAAGGTATCCAGATTCAGGCTTTTCAGTTTTTCCTGCGTGACTTTACCCACCCCGGGAATTTTCTTCAGCGGCAGATTCTGAATAAAACGCTGCACCTGTGAGGGCTTGATCACACAGATGCCATTCGGTTTGTGCCAGTCCGAGGCAATTTTGGCCAGAAATTTATTCGGTGCCACGCCGGCAGAAGCAGTCAGTCCAGTCACTTGAACAATATCCTCCCGAATCCGCACGGCGACCTCGGTAGCACTCGGAATCTGTTGTAAATTTTCTGTGACATCCAGAAAGGCTTCATCTAGCGATAAAGGCTCAATCAGGGCGGTATATTGCTGGAAAATTTGATGGATCTGTGCAGAAACTTGACGGTATTTGGCAAAGTCCGGCTCAATTACGATGACCTGCGGACAGAGCTTGCGCGCCTGTCCCATCGACATGGCAGAACGTAGACCATATTCGCGTGCCGGATAGGAGGCAGCCGCAACCACCGCCCGGGGATGATGCGAGGCAATCACCACAGGCAGGTGTCTGAGTTCTGGACGTTCACGCAGCTCGACCGAGGCATAAAACGCATCCATATCGATATGAATAATTTTGCGCATAGCCGCTATCTTAAGGGGCTTTAATCTGCTTGGGAAGAGACCGTTTCGCGGAGTAAGTAAGGCTGTGGGCCGCTGAGCAGGATGACTTTAGTGCCTTGTGCCTCGGCGGCCTGAATCAGCAGATTTAAACTTTTTGGCGTGTCATCTGCAAGGCGGGGTAAAAATTGTAGCGGCTGGCTTAAAGGCTGGAAAAAATCATCCCAATGTATCGGGATGACCACTTTGGGTTTGAGCGTTTGCAGGGTTTCAGCCAGATAGTGCTGCTGATAGTCATTGGATTGTCTGGAGAGCTGGGCAATACCCAAAAATAACGTATCGACCTGCAGGTTTTTAAATTGATCCGGGATAAATCCGGTACTGGCCTTGACCAGAATCTTGTGTCCTGAATGCTCAATCAGGTAATCAAAACTGCCGCCTTCCTTAAATTCGGAAAATTTGGCCGGCAGGGCTAAAGGTTGGAATAACTCTTCGCCTAGGTCATCATTTACCGCTGTGGCTGGCGTATGTTGTGAAGGAATTGCGGTTACTTGAAATTTGTTGACGTGCTGTATTTGCTCAGGCGTGACGGAGTGTAACTGCTGCGGACTTACTTTGGGATTTGCCCGGGCGATATTCAGGCTAGTGGGTGAACCGATGACAGCGGTTTCAGGAAGCATTTCCAGTAAAGCCGGTAGATCCAGAACATGATCATAATGCGAGTGACTGACCAGAATGGCTTTGGCCCGGTGCAGTTCATGCTCTTGAATTAGCTGCCTTAATAGCACGCTATCACTCTGAATTGGACCGCTAAGCACTTGCGACAACGACGGCCGGCTAAAGAAACCATCTATCAGGATCTGATCCTGACCATCATCCAGCAACAGGGTGGAAACACCGAAAAATTTAACGTTTAGTCCAGAACGAGAGGAACTGCTTTGCGGCTGCCAGTTCTGAAAGTCACTGAGCTTGCCTGAAGGTTGCAGTAGATAAGCCAGCGCACCCACGCTGAGCAGCAGAACAATCACCAGACCGAGTAAAATACCTTTAATCCATTTCAAGATTTTTATTTCCTTATTTTTCTACTTTTATAAAGCGCTTGTTTTCAATCGATCGATTTTATTTGGCCTGATGAGTAGATGATGGTACTGCAATTGCATTCATTCTCAGAAAATCCAGCCACTGCTGTTCTGAGCCATAGAACACATTCAGATCCACAGTTGTATTAATGCCGGGAATTTTACCCTGATTGCTATGTTGCCAGAAGGTCCATTTGGGCTGATTGTTTAAATCGGGCAGGCCCTTATACTCGCGTACCCAGAGTGGCACTTCTGGAAAATATCCTGCCAATACAATATTATAAAATGCTTTAGAAATATAGAAAATTGGCTGTTTGCCATAATGCTTTTGCAGGGCATCGTGCATGATCTGGATTTCGTTTAGAAGCTGCTCTTTGGAATAGGTATTGATGCAATTGCTGTCATATTCCAGATCAATCACCGGCGGTAAAGCATTGGCTTGCTTGGGGACGGAGTCGATAAAGTTCTGTGCCTGAATGCTGCCATCGCGACAAAGCCGATAGAAATGATAGGCACCAACCAGAAAGCCGCGTTCCCGGGCCTTGAGCCAGTTCTCTTGAAAACGCGTATCTTTAAAGTCACCACCTTCTGTGGCTTTCAGATAGACAAAACGGTATTTTTCCGGCGAAATCTGCTGCCATTGAATTTCTTTTTGATGATGTGATACATCGAAACCCTGGATCGGATAATCTGCTGCATGCGCAGAAGGGGCTTTCATCAGGCAAAGATAAATCATGGCGATAATCATCACGGCGATCAGAATGCCAAGCCCGATGAAAAGCGGCTGTTTGAATCTGTTCAGAGCCAGATTTTTTTGCATTTTCAGTTCTTACCTGTATCTAAACCTGAGCTTAAAAGGCTGCATTCGCCTGGCGTTAATATATCGTATTAAACAGGGGTGTTTTTAGGAATATGCCAGAAAGTATAAGCCGCAATAATATTGATACAGCCCAAACAGATCAGTGACACATGAAAAGCAGCCACCAGATTGTCAGCGCCGTAATAGGCACTCAGCATGTTGACCAGGGTGCCTGCCAGCGCCACCCCGATACTCATTGACAGCATCATGATCATCGACAGGAAACTGTTGCCGCTACTGGCATCCTGCTGGCTTAAGTCCTTTAAAGTCAGGGTGTTCATCGATACAAATTGTAGGGAATTTAAAATGCCGAAGATAAAGAAATGAATTGCACGCAGCCAGATCGGGGTGTCCGCCGTGGTCAGGGCAAAACTGGCAATACATAAACCCACCAATAAGGTATTGACCAGCAAAACCCGACGATAACCAAAACGCTGAATGATTTTTCGGATAATCGGTTTAGACGCCAGAGAGCCGAGTACGGTTGGAATCATCAATAGACCGGTAATAAAGGGCTCAAAACCAAAGGCGACTTGCAACATAAGGGGGAGTAAAAACGGAATCGAATTACCGCCAAGACGGGCAAAAAAATTCCCCAGAATGCCAATCGCATAAATTTTATTTTTAAAGAGCCGACTGCGGAACAGGGCATTGCTATGCGTATGCGAATGATAGGCATACATCAAGGCCGCCAAGATTCCGGCCAGAATCATACTCAGACTCCACCACAGCGAATTTTGTGGACTGGCAAAATTTTCAATTCCCAGACAGAGTCCCACCATGGCCACAACCAGCAAGACAAAGCCCCAATAATCAAAGCGAGCGACCAGCGGTTCAATGACATTCGGCATGGCCTTAAAAGTAATCAGCGCTCCCAGTAAGCCAATCGGCAGATTGATCAGGAAAATCCATTGCCAAGACAGATATTCCACCATCCAGCCCCCAAGAGTTGGACCAATCAGGGGGCCAATCAGGCCGGCCAGACTCATTAGGCTCATGGCGGCCAGAAACTGGGTACGGGGAATGATCTTGAGCATGGCCAAACGGCCGACGGGGAGCAGTAAGGCGCCACCCATTCCTTGCAAGATCCGATAAGCCAGTAATTCATTCAGACTATCTGACCAGGCACAGCCCAAAGAGGCCAAAGAGAAAATAATAATTGCAGCAAAATAGATATTTCTGACGCCGAAACGGTCTGCCAGCCAGCCACTCAAGGGAATACAGGCTGCCACAGACAAGACATAAGCCACCACAACACTGTGCATGCGTAAAGGATCGGCCTGTAGGTTATGTGCAATCGCGGGCAGAGCTGTATTAATAATGGTGGTATCCAGCCCCTGCATAAAAAATCCGATCGATACCAACAAGACCAGCAGTCTGAATTCGGGATCTAAGGCTTGATGCATAGGCGTGGCATTCATAATTCTGGAAAACTGAAAATTTTGAATAGTTTAAAGGAAGAGTAAGGCACAGGTGTAGTGAATACGTGTGAACTTTTTTGCAAGATATAAATCAGTTATAAGTGTAAAACTCATAACAAAGTGAGTATTTATCAGATCGGTGCTCCATAGCTGTAAAGAGCGATAAAAATAAAATTAAAGCAGTACTTTTTTGTTTATAAACAGCTTTCTCTGTCAATTTCATCTTCATCAAATGAAAATATGACAAAATTGTCATGAAAATGAAATAAAACCGTCATAATCTTGGGCCAACTTTTCAGCAATGCTGAAATCTCCTCGCGTATAGGTTTGTTTTTATGACAATCGAGATTTTGATGGTGATCGGCTTCTGTTTAGCCGCTTATTCTATTGTCGGAAATGATGTACCTCAAACCTTAGGGACATTTATTTCCTCGAATTCACATCGTCCATGGTGGGTGTTGTGGATTTATATCAGCTCAATTTTAATTGTCGTATTGGTCTATGGTTGGTATGCATCCGGGGTGGGTGATGCCTCATACGGTCGTTTAGAAACGATTCCTTTCCCTGAAGGTGGCATTACCTGGCTGTACATTGTGCCGCCAATTCTCCTGTTACTACTGACCAGATACGGGATTCCAGTCAGTACCACCTTCCTGGTGCTTACGATTTTCTCTCCTGCCAGCCTGGGCTCGATGATGGTCAAATCGATGATGGGCTATGCCGTCGCCTTTATCGTGGCGATTGTTATCTATCGTTTTGTGGTCAAGCAGCTGGCACGCCATTTTGCCAAGACACGTCATCAGGAGCACTCCAAGGTCTGGATGGGCTTGCAGTGGGTCTCTACCGGTTTCCTGTGGAGTCAATGGCTGATTCAGGATCTGGCTAACATCTTCGTGTATGTGCCACGTCAGGTGCCGTTTGAATTCCTGATGTTTGCGATTACGGTATTCGTGGTCTTGCTGGGTGTGATTCTGTATCAACGTGGCGGGGCGATCCAGAACATTGTCGACACCAAAACCGGTGTCACCGACATTCGTGCTGCAACGATTATTGACTTCATGTATGCCATTATCCTGTTAGTTTTTAAAGAGTGGAGCAACATTCCAATGAGTACCACCTGGGTATTCCTGGGATTACTCGCAGGTCGTGAATTTGCCATGTCGATGATTCTGGATGAAGTCAACAAACATCGTACTTCACGTAATGTCAGTGCAGATGCCATGAAACTGATGTTCGGTCTGGCTATGTCTGTCATTCTGGCAACAACTTTGCCGATGTTTTACGAGTTCGTGACGAATTATGGTCAATAAGTCCTGATATTAAAAATCCAATAAAAAAGCGAGCCAGGTGCTCGCTTTTTTATTAATTGGAACGGTTTAAACCACAAATCTTTGCGGATGGCCTAAATTGGTTAAAGTTGTATAAATTTCTTCTTCGTGTTCGCAAATGATCAGTTTGGCGCGATGCTGGGGAGGCAAAAAACCATCTTCGACTGCACGGTCCAGCTGCATAATCAAGGCATCATAGAAACCGTTAACGTTATACAGCATCATCGGTTTCTGGTGCTGGTTCAGCTGACCCCAGGTGGCAATTTCCAGGATTTCCTCAAAGGTTCCCAGTCCGCCTGGCAAGGCCACAAAGGCACAGGCACGATCTGCCATCATGGCCTTACGTTGGTGCATGCTGGTGACAACATGTAATTCGGTAAGCTGGTTATGGGCAATTTCATAATCCAGCATAAATTCGGGAATCACCCCGACTGCTTCACCACCATGCTGAATCATGGCATCCGCGACCTGTCCCATCAGGCCAATACTGGCGCCACCATAGACCAGCCCGAAGCCATGTTCTGCCAGTCCTTGCGAGAGATGAATGGCTTTTTCTAAATAAACCGGTTTGTTGCCTGCACGTGAACCACAATAGAGTGCCACTAGAGGGCGAGTTGTTTTTGGGGAGTTGTCTTTAAAATAATCTGTCATTTGAATTACGCTTTGCATTTATTTTCTTCACCTTATCATTTTTCTTTCTGGTGACTCTAGCTTAATTAATAAATATGACAATTCTGTGTGCGGCTACATTTTCACTGCAATAGGGCTCAGCAAAATTCATCGATAAACAGCCATGAAAACAGGTGAATTTCAAATTGATCTTGATATACTGAAAATTGGTTTCACAACAATAGAACGAAAATGGGTAGTGGTCGTTGGCCGTGTAACGCTATAAATCGCCGTCAAGTAATTGGTATTGTTCAATATCAAAAATATTATGCTGTTTCATTACAGTCTCGGTTCATTCAATGCTGCAGTCCTGAGCTTCAGGAGCCAAGCGTATGATCTTTGAATGGATGTCGGACCCTTCAGCCTGGGTCGGTTTACTCACGTTAATTGTTCTTGAGATTGTACTCGGGATCGACAATCTGGTTTTTATTGCCATTTTGGCGGAGAAACTGCCACCAGAACAACGTAATGCCGCGCGGATTGTGGGCTTAATGCTGGCCCTGGTGATGCGTTTGATCTTGCTGGCTTCGATTGCCTGGGTGGTCACTCTTACTGATCCACTGTTCCATATATTTGATCATGCTTTCTCGGGTCGAGATCTGATTCTATTGTTTGGTGGGGTGTTCCTGCTGTTTAAAGGCACCATGGAACTGCATGAGCGTCTGGAAGCCAAACCGGTCATTAAAGAAGAAAATCCGGTCCATGCAGTATTCTGGATGGTGATTGTCCAGATCGTGGTGCTGGATGCCGTATTCTCATTGGACAGCGTAATTACTGCAGTAGGTATGGTCAAAGACCTGTCAGTGATGATGATTGCCGTGATTATTGCCATCGGGATTATGCTCTGGGCATCCAAAGCCCTGATGGATTTTGTCAACAGACATCCGACCGTGGTGATTCTGTGTCTGGGCTTCCTGATGATGATCGGTTTCTCGCTGGTGGTGGAAGGCTTCGGTTTCCATATTCCGAAAGGTTATCTGTATGCTGCAATTGGCTTCTCGGTGATTGTCGAATTTATTAACCAGACCATGAAACGCAATCAGGAAAAAATGGTGACCACCACGGATATGCGCTACCGTACTGCCTCTGCCGTGATGCGTATGCTGGGTGGTAAACCTGCTCAGGACAATGATTCGTCTGAACCGGAAGATGTTCTGGCAACCCGTGCCTTTGCCGATGAAGTCTTTAATGATGACAATGGCATCTATCATAGTGTCATGGTGCAGGGAGTTTTGGGTCTGTCTGAACGTCCGGTAAAATCGGTGATGACGCCGCGTCCTGAACTGGAATGGATCGATCTGGACAATGCTGCCGACAGCATCAAAGCACAATTGTTGCAGATGAGCCATTCGCGTTTGATCATCGCTCGCGGCGAACTGGACAATATTGCCGGTGTGGTGCTGACCCATAAAGTCCTGAATGAATATATCGAAACTGGGGTGCTGGACTTTGAAAAGCATTTACGTGAGCCAGTCATCGTACATGAAAATGCTCAGGTACTGATGGTGATGGATCAATTGCGTCAAGCGCCCTTACAGATGGCAATTGTGCTGAATGAATATGGCTCAATTGAAGGGATTGCCACCCCAATTGATATCCTTGAAGCGATTGCCGGTGAATTTCCAGATGAAGATGAGCTGCAAGTGGCAGCAGAAAGTCTGGATGATGGCAGCCTGATTCTGGATGGTTCCACCGATATTCGTCACGTTTCCTTGCTGCTGGATCGTGATCTGGTCAATGAAACTGAAGAATATTCGACCCTGTCTGGCTATGTGTTATTCCATATGGCACGTTTACCGCACAGCGGTGAAAAGTTTGAAGCAGATGGGCATATCTTTGAGGTGGTGACCATGGACGGTCATAAGATTGATAAAGTGCATATCATTCCGCAGCTTCCTGCGCAAGACTAAACTATAGTCAGCGTTGGGTTGGTAAAGTTTGCTAAAATAGCCCGCATTGTCGGGCTATTTTTATGGAACTGAAATGTCAGAAGCATGTCCATGCGGACAAGGTGAATATCATAGCTGTTGTCAGCCCTTACATACTGGACAACAGGTTGCAGAGACTGCACAGCAACTCATGCGTTCCCGTTATAGTGCCTTTGCCAAGCATGAAATCGATTACATCAAAACCACGACTGCGCTGGGTCAGCAGCAGGCACTGGATTTGCAAGCCATTAGTGATTGGAGTAAAGCCAATCAGTGGTTAAAGCTTGAGATTGTTCAAGCCAATGAAAAATTAGATAAAAATCACGCCTTAGTCGAGTTTAAGGCGCATTTTCATGATGGCAAGCAGGCACAAGTGCATCATGAAGCTTCGCATTTTGTAAAATTTGAAGGCCACTGGTATTTTCTGGACCCGACCACGGAGCAGAAACTCAGCATGAAACAGGTTTGTATTTGTGGCTCGGGGAAAAAATTTAAGCAATGTTGTGCGGGATTTTTATAACTTTCACATAGATTTAGCTTAGAATAAGCGCCATCTCAAAGCCTCAGGTGGAAGCAGGGCGATGTTACTGACCGTCATCTATATTATTGCAATTACCGCTGAAGCGATGACCGGGGCACTGTCCGCTGGCCGGCGCAGCATGGACTGGTTTGGTGTCATGATCATTGCCTGTGTTACGGCACTGGGTGGTGGGTCGGTCCGTGATGTTCTGCTTGGACATTATCCTTTAACCTGGGTCAAACACCCCGAATATCTGGTGCTGACCTGTTGCGCTGCTTTCGTCACCATCCTGATTGCAAAATGGATGCGCCAGTTACGTAATGTCTTCCTGGTACTGGATGCCTTGGGTCTGATTGGTTTTACCATTATTGGCTGCCAGATTGCTCTGGAAATGGGACATGGTTTTGTGGTGAGTGCCGTTGCAGGTGTCTTGACCGGTGTATCCGGCGGGATCTTGCGTGACATCCTATGTAATGATGTACCTTTGGTTTTCCGTCGTGAACTGTATGCCAGTATTGCTTTTGTTTCAGTGATCTTTTACTGGCTCTGTAGCCATTACGGCTTGTCGCAGGACCTGACCATTCTTTCCACCCTGATTTTCGGCTTTAGCTTGCGTTTGATCGCCATCTATTTTGGACTGGAAATGCCAAAATTCATTTATAAAGAAGATGATGAACATTCGGCATCTTCCAAAGACGAATCCTGATTTGTAATCGTCATGAATGCGGCTATAAAAAATAGCCGCATTCAGCTTAATTCATAGTATAAAAAATACAAAGCAGCCTACCTGTTGAGAAAGCAGCATCTCCCGTTCCACCTGATCAGAGATTTTTGTTATGGATTTAGTTTCTCGCATACAACGCTTACCGATTGGTCGGTTTCATTACACCTTGCTGGTGGTGATTGGACTCGGTTGGATGTTTGATGCCATGGATACCGGATTGATTTCGTTTATTCTGGCAAAAATGGCTGAAGACTGGCAGATGACTGCGGATCAAAAAAGCTGGGTAGTGTCGATTGGTTTTGTTGGTATGGCAATCGGTGCAATCTGTTCAGGTGGTCTGGCAGACCGTTTCGGCCGTAAAACCGTATTCGCTGTGACACTGGTGATTTATAGCTTGGCTACAGCGGCCTGCGCTTTTGCACCGAATTTGACCTGGTTGTTGGTGTTTCGTTTTATCGTCGGTTTAGGTCTGGGTGGACAGTTACCCGTGGCAGTGACGCTGGTCAGTGAATATATTCCTGCGCATGTGCGTGGCCGTTTTATCGTATTGCTGGAAAGCTTCTGGGGACTGGGCTGGTTGGTTGCGGCTCTGGTATCGCGCTTTGTCATTCCGGATTTTGGCTGGCAAACCGCTTTCCTGATCGGTGGTCTGCCTGCGCTATATGCGATTGTGATCTGGAAAATGGTGCCGGAATCTATTCCATTTCTGATTAACCGTGGCCGTGTAGAAGAAGCTTCGGCACTGGTGAAAAAGATCGAGCGTCAATGCGGCGTTGAAGTTTATGAAATCTTTGAAGTGAAGCCGGTCGCAGAGAAACAGTATATTTCATTTACCCAGTTGTGGTCGGGTATCTTTGCGCGTCGTACCCTCATGCTGTGGCTGATCTGGTTCGGTATTATATTTTCTTATTATGGCATCTTTACCTGGTTGCCAAGTTTGCTGGTCAAAGAAGGCTATAGCATCGTCCAGTCCTTTGAATACGTGCTGATTATGATTTTAGCGCAGTTGCCCGGTTATCTGGTGGCAGCATGGCTGGTCGAAAAGCTCGGTCGTAAACCGACCTTGGCAGGTTTCATCGGCATGTGTGCCATCTCGGCATATTTCTTTGGCCAGTCGGGCAGTGTCACCGAAATTGTGATCTGGGGCTGTCTGATGTCCTTCTTTAATCTGGGTGCCTGGGGCGTGCTTTATACCTATACACCAGAACAATATCCAACCAATATCCGTGCTTTTGGTTCAGGCTGGGCTGGCGCAGTAGGCCGAATTGGGGGCATCGCAGCACCTTTTGCTGTCACCCATCTGATGGGCATGCCAAATGGTTTCAGTTATGTCTTCACCATGTTTACTGCGGTTCTGGTTGCCGTTGCAATCGTGATTCTGGTTTTGGGTGAAGAAACCAAAGGCAAGACCCTTGAGTCGATGGGCTTATAAACTTGATGAATTTTTAGTTGCTTAGGGTCTATAAAGTGGATATTTTTAGGCCATAAGACACAAATTGTCGCGCTGAGGCATTTGATGCTCTTGTGTCATCCCCAGCCGCGACATAGCATAAGAAACATTGATACAAAAACGAATTATTTAGGACTATAGGTTGTTATGACAAGCCTTGCGCATCATGCGACAGAAAACCGCTCCGTAGCAGAATTTACCGAACAAGCTTATCTGAATTACGCCATGTACGTGATTATGGATCGGGCATTACCGCACATCAGTGATGGCCTGAAACCGGTACAGCGCCGTATTGTCTATGCCATGAGTGAGCTGGGCCTGAAATGGACCAGCAAACCAAAGAAATCTGCACGTACCGTCGGTGACGTACTGGGTAAATATCATCCGCATGGTGACTCGGCCTGTTATGAAGCCATGGTGCTGATGGCACAGCCGTTTAGCTATCGTTATCCGTTTATTGAAGGACAGGGCAACTGGGGCTCACCCGATGATCCGAAGTCTTTTGCCGCAATGCGTTATACCGAAGCCAAACTGTCTCAGTACAGTGAACTGTTACTGTCTGAACTGGGTCAGGGTACCTGTGACTGGCAGGACAACTTTGACGGTTCGATGAAAGAGCCGGTGAACTTGCCGGCACGTGTACCGAATATTCTCTTAAATGGTACAACGGGAATCGCCGTCGGTATGGCCACCGACATTCCGCCGCATAACCTGCGTGAAGTGATTAAAGGCACCATTGCCCTGATTCGTAACCCGAATCTGACCGATGAAAAAATCTCAGAATATATTCCTGCGCCGGACTTGCCGACCAAAGCAGAAATTATTACCCCACCGGCTGAACTGTTAAAAATTCAGGTCACAGGTCGTGGTAGTTATCGTATGCGCGCGGTCTATACCGTCGATAAAAATGAGATTGTGATTACCGAACTGCCATATCAGGTCTCAGGCTCCAAAATCATCACCCAGATTGCCGACCAGATGCAGGCCAAGAAACTGCCTTTGGTCAGCGATGTACGGGATGAATCGGATCATGCCAATCCAACCCGTTTAGTGATTGTATTGCGTTCTAACCGGATTGATGCCGAAGTGGTGATGAGTCATTTATTTGCCACCACTGATCTGGAATCGAGCTACCGTGTCAACATGAATATGATTGGTGCTGATGGCCGTCCACAGGTGAAATCGATTCGTCGCATTTTACTGGAATGGATCGAGATCCGTAAAACCACGGTGACCCGTCGTCTGCAATATCATCTGAACAAAATCGAAAAACGCCTGCATATTCTGGGGGGGCTGATCATTGCCTACTTGAGTATCGATGAAGTGATTCAGATTATTCGTGAACAAGATCAGCCCAAGCCCGTGTTAATGGAACGCTTTGGCATTGATGAGATTCAGGCCGAAGCCATTCTGGAGCTGAAATTGCGTCATTTGGCCAAGCTTGAAGAAATGGAAATGCGCCGTGAGCAGGAAGAACTGGAAGCGAAGGCTGCGGTGATTCGTGAACAGCTGGCCAATCCGGAATCTTTAAAAGCGCTGATCATCAATGAACTGAAAGATGATGCCAAGAAATTTGGCGATGATCGCCGTTCGCCACTGGTGCAACGTGCCGAAGCTGCTGCGATTAATGAAAATGAGATGCTGCCAGCCGATCCTGTGACCGTGATTTTGTCAGAAGCCGGCTGGATTCGCTGTGCCAAAGGCCATGATGTCGACGCTGAAAATCTGAATTTCCGTGCCGGTGATCAATATCTCAGCCACGCACAGGGCAAATCCAATCAGCGTGTCTATGTATTGGATGAATCGGGACGTAGTTATGCCTTGCCAATCAATAACCTGCCATCGGCGCGTGGTCTGGGTGAACCTTTAAGTTCAAAATTATCACCTGCCAGCGGCATCGGTTTTAAACAGGTCTTTGTTGCAGAGGATGAGACGGAAGTCCTGGCGCTGAGTAACAAGGGCTATGGTTTTAAAACGCAGGCCAAACAGCTGGATACCAATGCCAAAGCAGGGAAGGCCTTCCTGAACTTATCCGATGGGGCGCAAGTCATGAGCCTGCAGCCACTCGAAGATGCCACGCATGTTGCACTGCTCAGTTCAGCAGGACGCCTGTTGATTGTCGATTTAGCAGAATTGCCTGTATTGAACAAAGGTAAAGGAAATAAATTGATACAACTTGAAGGTGGTGATCAAATTTTGTCCATGACAATATTGAAGCTTGATGAAATAATTCAAGTGCTTGCAGGACAACAGCAGTTAAAATTAAAAGGGGATGATTTGCAGAAATATATCGGCAAGCGCGGTGCAAAAGGACAGCTTTTACCACGCGGATATCAAAAAGCAAATAAACTGTTGATTCAAAGATAAGACTAGCATCCATCCTGTAAAATACGTTATATATGAACAACGATTCAACAAGATGGATGCAATATTGCACATATACAAGTCTAAAAATGGCGTGTGATATTGAAAAAAACAGTTGAAAACACTAAGGATTATGATTGGAGAGATGGGCATTATGGAAAAAATTTGGTTGGCTGAATACCAAAAGACAGGGATTCCGGAAACAGTAGAATTACCGGCAGAGAATACTTCTCTAGTCGATGTTTTTGAACGTAATTTCCAAAAATTTGGTTCGCGTGATGCCTTTATCTTTATGGATAAGGCCATGACTTTCAATGATCTGGAAGAGGCGAGCCGTAAGTTTGCAACGTATTTACAAAGCTTGGGGTTGGCAAAAGGTTCACGTGTGGCGGTGATGATGCCAAACGTTCTTCAGTATCCGGTCGTGGCACTTGGGGTTTTCCGCGCAGGGTTGGTACTGGTCAACGTCAATCCACTTTATACTTCGCGTGAACTTGAGCATCAACTCAATGACTCAGGTTCTGAAGTCCTGGTGATTATTGAGAACTTTGCCTCTGTTTACCAAGCGATTCTGGGTAAAACCCCGGTAAAACATGTGGTTATTGCTTCTGTAGGCGATATGCTGGGTGCTTTGAAAGGAACTCTGGTGAACTTTGTCTTGCGTTCTGTGCGTAAGCAGATTCCAGCTTGGGACATTCCAGGCCACGTGAAATTCAATACGGCATTAAATAAAATTAGCCCGAGCAATTACAAACGTCCTGAGTTGAGCCTGAGCGATACCGCGGTTCTACAATATACTGGTGGTACTACCGGCGTATCGAAAGGGGCTGAACTGACACATCGTAATCTGGTTGCGAACATGTTGCAGTGTGACGGGATCTTCCAGAGTAAGTTTGGTGCACAAGATGGCCAGCCAGATGACCGTATTTTCTGTGCCTTGCCGCTTTATCATATCTTTGCATTCATGGTGTGCGCACTTTATGGCATGTATAAAGGTCAGGCCAACGTCCTGATTCCGAATCCGCGTGATCTTCCTGCGGTGATGAAGGAACTACGTAAATACCAGCCGACTTTCTTCCCGGCAGTGAATACACTATTCAATGCGCTGGTGAACAATGAAGAGTTCAAACAGCTTGATCATAGCAAATTGAAAATGGCGATGGGCGGCGGTATGGCGGTACTTCCTTCTACAGCAGCAGCGTGGAAAAAGCTCACTGGAACCAATATTGTTGAAGGTTATGGCTTGTCTGAAACCTCTCCGGTTGCAACGGCAAACCCGCCTGCTTCTGAAGAATTCAGTGGCACCATCGGTATTCCATTGCCATTAACTGAAGTGGCGATTCTGGATGATGACGGCAATGAAGTTGCACTGGGTGAGCAAGGTGAAATTTCAATCCGTGGTCCTCAGGTCATGAAAGGCTACTGGAACCGCCCAGACGAAACTGAAAAAGTCATGGTTAATGGCTTCTTCCGTACTGGTGATATCGGTGTCATGGATTCACGTGGTTATGTGAAAATCGTAGACCGTAAAAAAGACATGATTTTAGTGTCTGGTTTTAACGTGTATCCATCTGAGATTGAAGAAGTTGTTGCAACCCATCCAAAAGTACTGGAAGTGGCTGCGATTGGTGTGCCAGATGAAAAATCTGGTGAAGTACCGAAACTGTTTGTTGTGAAAAAAGATCCGTCTTTGACCACAGAAGAAGTCTTGGCCTTCGCTAAAGAAAATCTGACCGGTTATAAACGTCCACGCTATGTGGAGTTTATGGACGAATTACCGAAATCGAACGTGGGTAAAATCCTGCGTAAAGATTTACGTAAAACAGCTTAAACTCGATATTAAAAAAAGCGCCTGATGGCGCTTTTTTTATTTGCAGGTTTTTATTTTTTCATGAGCCAGCGGTCAAAATAAGGACGTCCTACACCGACTACTCCCAGAAAAATAAACATGGTGCCAAATTGGCGGGTAAATCCTGTCTGGTTAAAGTTGCCATAACTCAGAATATTGTCGACCACACAATAGACCAAAATGGCTACCACCCAGTGCCAGATTGGCATGCGCTTGATGCCGACGGCATAAAAGGCAATCCATAAAATGGCAAAGCTAAAGATCGGCGACCAGATATTCATATTGGCACAAATCACGGCCATCAAAAAAGCCACAATCGGCAGCACGATTTTTAATACGCGATCCACTTGACGTTGATGCTGGCGCTGTTTATCGAGGACATCGAACATTTCATTTTGCTCAGGCGCGACCATAGTGAATCCTTCTTAAGTAATAAAAAACACTCTATTTAACAAAATTTATTCACGAAACACCATGCTATGATAGATATAAAATTTTCATGAGAAAAAACAGATGCACAGCATTAGTGGGGTGATTTATCTCATTTTAGCCGCTTGTCTTTTGCCTTATGTATTTACTTTGATTGCAAAGAAATCGGCAGGCTTTAGCGCAAAAGACAATCAGAACCCACGAGAGTTTTTAGCAAAATCAACCGGGCTCTCGAGCCGTGCCAATGCGGTTCAACAAAATAGTTTTGAAAGTTTACCATTGTTTATTGCCGCTATTTTAATGGCTGAATATATGGTGGTTCCTCAAACCCTGGTCATGACCTTCGGGATAGCCTATCTGGTATTTCGTGTGTTGTACGGCATTTGTTATCTGGCCAACTGGGCGACTTTACGTTCGATCGTCTGGCTGCTTTCAATCTTATGTCCTGTGGCTTTATTGCTGCTGATCATCAAGATCGTTTAAGCAATCAATTACAGTTCGCGGACATATTTACAGTTCGATATTTTAAAATCCAAACATTTCTTTAAAAACCGTTATAATTGTCGCGGTTTTTTAAAAGATATAACTTGTTAAAGAGTGATGCTATGAGCTACAGCAATATCCCAGCGGGTAAAGATGCGCCAAACGACATCTATGTCATTATCGAAATTCCTGCCAATGCAGCACCGATCAAATACGAAATTGATAAAGATTCTGATGCATTATTCGTAGACCGTTTCATGGGTACAGCAATGTTCTACCCAGCAAACTACGGTTATGTACCTAATACACTTTCTCTTGATGGTGATCCACTTGACGTATTGGTTGTAACGCCACACCCAGTAGAGCCAGGCTCTGTGATCCGTTGCCGTCCTGTTGGTAAACTGAACATGGAAGATGATGGTGGTGTTGATGCGAAACTGGTTGCAGTTCCACACGACAAATTGACTCCAATCTACAAAGATATTCAGGAATATACTGATCTTCCGTCATTGTTGATTAGCCAGATTGAACATTTCTTCCAGCACTACAAAGACTTAGAGCCTGGAAAATGGGTTAAGTTAAGCGGTTGGGAAGGTGCTGATGTTGCGAAACAAGAAGTACTGGACTCAATTGCTGCATATGCAGAAGCAAACAAATAATTGCTTTGCGTTAGTTTAAGATTTTAAATTTTTAAAGCTTAAATTGAAAAAACCTGCACATTGTGCAGGTTTTTTTATGGTTTGAACTTCGAGTTAATTAGAATAATTTCACAGGAATATCTAACCAGATACGCCATTCGTTTGTGTCACCAATGTAGTTTCCGTATTGGTATTCATCACTCGCACGGTAGTATGAGTGACGTACACGTAAGCTGGTATCTTTAGCAAAACCAGATTGAACTGTATATTTTACCTGATTAAAGAATTCACGTTCTTGAGCATCACCAGTGATTAATTGAGAGCGATCATTTTGATTAGCAACATCAATATCCCAACCATATACAAATGCAGAAGTCCAAGATAGGCCAGGAACATTCATTGCACTGAAATCGTAAGTGTATTGAAGCTGTGCTGATTTTTCATCATTACCAATGAAGTCAGACAGGTATGAGTTCGGCATATAAATGGTTTGATGACCATCACCTACACCTTGACCTAAACCATAGTCATAACCTGTATTACCTGTATTTTGTTGGTAAGCTAGCATGACATTGTGTGGGCCTTTATTATAGGTCGTAGAAATTGCCCAAATATTGTTGCTTAACTTATTTAGATCATTTGTGGTATGCGAATAAGTGTATGCACCACCATCTGACTTTTTATCCCAATCAGTATGATAACCACTAAAGTCATGAGTTAAAGTACTACCATTCGCCAATGCATAATTATAGTTTGCATTAACATAATGACGTTCTAGGCGGTCTTTAATGTCTGTACCATAGTAAGAAGCATTAACTGCATCATTAAATTTGTATTTTGCACCCCAAACTACTGCGCGATCCAATTCATTACCATCAGATTTGATCTGGCTTGAACGCTGGTTTTCAGTAAATTTACCAGCAACTAGACTTAAGTTTTCGATTTCATTACTTTCAACCAATACACCTGTAAAGTATTCAGGTACTAAACGCGCAGTATTGCTTGCAAGTACAGGTAGGTCTAAAACCTGAGTACCATAAGTAGCAGTCGTGTTTGAAACACGTGCTTTTACATATGCGCCACCACGTGCCCAGTGATCATAAGCTGAACCATCGGGATGTTGAGGAATCATGTCATTGCCGGCATGTGCATTTTCACCCAATTTGAAAGATGCATCACCAATAATACCGGCACCAAAGCCGACTACACCTTTGGTAAAACCAGAGTCTAATTTAACGATCGCAGTTTGAGCAGCTGAGCTTGTGTCATTAACAACTTTGCGTTCACCTGTTTGGTTATCAGTGTAATTGGTTTTATCACGGTGCAAATAGCCAGTCCGGAAAAGTACAGAACCTTCAGCATCTTCTACAAAACCTTTAGACTCGCTTTGCTCGCTAGCGAAAGCGGTAGAAACCAAAGCAGCCTGAATCAAAACTGCTAATGTTAATTTTTTTGAATTTTGCATTGGGAAGAGAGCCTTATACAAATTGATCAGAATTTTTTAGGAATTGTATAAGAAATGCTGAAAAAATGTCATTTTTTATTGGATATATTCCACTAAAGTTTAGATTTTTTTAACTCAAATTAAACAATAGCCAGGATTTGAGGTGATTAATTTTTAACCTGTCGGTAAAAAGTGAGTAAAAACATAACTCTATTGACAGGTATAAATGATATTTCTGAAGTGATGAAATGAATGTGATCAGCTTGTTTATTTTGAAACGTGCGAAAAATATGATCAAAAATTACGCACTATTTTTTAGCACAAATTTTAATCATTACAAAAATAGAATCAAAATGGGGCAAATTGTAAATGATTATGTATAAGTATTAAAAAAGTGATGAAATAGCCTTAAATACATTTATTTAAAAGAAAGCCTAGATAATTCAGTTTTTTATAATTTAAATTTTAAATTAAAAACAATAACTTAAGTTTTATTTGTCTTTTTGGATTTATTATTTTGGTTCCTTTTATCCAGATTGGCATAGCTCTTGCAAATTTTGAGCTTGAGTTTAATCAATGATCATAAAAACGTCTCAGACGATCTGGGGGGAGCCACACAATGAAATTAACATTAAAAGTATTATCTCTTGCTTTATTGGGCGCTGTATCTTCTTTTTCTTTTGCCGAAGAACCTGTTGCTGAACATACGGTATCTGGAAATATAAGCGTACTTTCAAGCTATAACCTGCGTGGTATTACTAACATTCCTGAAAATAGCGGCGCTACCTTACAAGGTGGACTCGATTATAACCATGCGTCTGGCTTCTATGCAGGTTGGTGGGGATCTACGCTAGATTACACTTTGTCTGAAGAAGGACGTGATGCTTTCGAAAATAACTTCTATGCTGGCTATAGCCACGCAGTCAATGATGACTTAGGTTTAACGATCGGTACGACTTACTACTATTATTATGAATCTGATGTCAATTCTGATGGATTTGAGCTGTTATTGGGTATGAGCTATAAAGATTTGGGCGTTACAGCACAAACCCTTCTTGAAGATACCACTTGGGGCAATGCAGGTGATACCTATTTAAAAGCCACTTATAGCTATGCTTTACCACAAGATTTCAGCTTGGATACAGCTTTAGGCTTATATGCTTATGAAAAATCAGGTGACTTTATTGAAGGAACTACGGAAAGTTTCGGTTTCCGTCATTTTGACATCGGTTTAAGCAAGCCACTTGGTGACACAGGTGTAACTGCAAGCATGAATTATATCTTGGGTGGTTATGACCGTTTTGATGAAAAACAAAAGAATAAAGTCGTATTCGGACTGGGTTATAGCTTCTAATTCTCTTTAGATAAAAAGGCGACCTTAGGTCGCCTTTTTTAATGACCTAAATCTGCTGCTGCCCGCGATAAGACAGGGCTTCCGAAAGATGCTGACTTTGAATATCTGCACTTTGATTTAAATCGGCAATGGTGCGTGCGACACGCAAGACCCGATGATAGCCACGTGCGGATAAATTCAGTTTTTGCTGAGCCATTTCAAGCATATTCTGAGCAGACTGATCTAATGCGGCATATTGCTCTAGCTGTTTTGGACTCAGACTCATATTCAAGGTATTTTGCCGTTGCATCTGAATTTCATAGGCTGCAATGACGCGTTGTCTGACCGTTTCTGAGCTTTCTGTAGGCCGATTGTCCTGTAACTCATGCGCCTGTAATGGTGGTACATCAATATGTAAATCAATCCGATCCAGCAACGGGCCTGAAATCCGGTTCTGATAGCGTTTAATACTTTCCGGTGAACATTGGCAGCGGATATCCTGATTAAAGGCATAACCACACGGGCAGGGATTCATGGCGGCCACCAACTGGAAATTGGCGGGAAAAGTAATCTGGCGTGATGCCCGGGAAATGACAATTTCCTTTGCTTCCAAAGGCTGACGTAGAACTTCCAGTACCTTTCGATCAAATTCAGGCAATTCATCCAGAAATAACACGCCCAAATGCGCCAGCGTAATTTCACCCGGTTTGGGGTGTGAGCCGCCACCGACCAGTGCAACAGCAGAAGCAGTATGATGCGGGGCTCGAAACGGCCGCTGGCCAAAAGGATGATTGGCATTGGCGACTGAATAAATACTGGCAACTTCCAGATTTTCCTGGGTTTTTAAAGGCGGTAAAATACTGGCCAATCGAGAAGCCAGCAAGGTCTTGCCTGTTCCAGGTGGGCCTCGAAACAGCAGGGAATGACCACCTGCCGCGGCAATTTCTAAAGCACGCCGTGGCCGCAATTGGCCTTTGACATCGGCAAGATCACATTTATAAAAATGGTTGGTATCGACTGGGATGGTTTGTATTTCTGCTAAGCACTGCGTCTGAGCAAGATGCTCACACACCTCTTTTAGATGATTGGCAGCAAAGACCTTAAAGTCCGGGAGTTGGCAGGCTTCTTGTGCATTCGGACCCGGCAGCATCAGCTGATGCTGATCATGTTGACAGGCAATCGCAATGCTCAGGATCCCTGTAACTGGGCGAAGTTGACCATCGAGAGCCAATTCTCCAATAAACTCAAGATCATCGGTGCAGTTTTCCGGAAGCTGTCCGGAGGCGACCAAAATACCTAAAGCAATCGGTAAATCCAGACGCGAACCATCTTTCGGTAGATCTGCTGGAGCCAGATTAATGGTCAGGCGTTTGGTCGGAAACTGAAAGCCACTATTTAAAATGGCAGAACGCACCCGGTCTTTACTTTCCCGGACTGCGGCTTCAGGAAGCCCCACAATCGTGAGTGAAGGCATGCCGGAACTGACATGAACTTCGACTTCAATTAAAGGCGCGTGCAGGCCAAGCAAGCCTCGCGTATAAATTTTGGCAAAAGACATTATTATTGTTCCAATTTAGTGCATTATTTTTATCGGTCTTAGGTCTTTTGTGCACTGTACTTGTGCTTATTTTTTATTCGAAATTTTATCTTCTAAGGCTTCAACCTGTTTCAGCAAATCATTGAGGCGATGATTGGCATTATCGAGGGCAGTACGTTGACGTTCAATTTCTTCTTTGGACACCAGATCCATTTTTGTCACAGCTTCATTTAATAGAGCACGAATATTCTGTTCCAGATCTTTCTTAGGTTGTTCAACTTGCTGCAAAATTGCTTGTAATAGGGTTTCAATCATTGTCTGATCCATCGCCATCGAAAGGAAGCGACAGTTTAGCATTGCTCGAATACAGACCCTAGTATTTCAGACAAAATATAGGCTTAATCGATAAGAGATATTGTAAAAATCCACATAAAAAATGTCGGTTTTTTAAAGATTCAAAACCTTTATAAGTATAAAATAAGGTATAAATAAACCGCATGCCGGGCTTTCTAATTTCCCCCGACCTTAGGAATCTTGGCATGAAATTTGAACGTAAAACCTTACTGGTGAAATAAGCCGAAGGAAAACAAACATGAAGCTCGTAACTGCAATCGTAAAACCTTTTAAATTGGATGATGTTCGTGAAGCATTGTCTGAAATTGGTGTTCAAGGCATCACTGTAACTGAAGTGAAAGGCTTTGGTCGTCAAAAAGGCCATACTGAACTCTATCGTGGTGCTGAATACGTTGTAGATTTCCTGCCGAAAGTCAAAATTGAAATCGCGATTAGCGATGACATGGTTGACTCCGTCATTGAATCTATTACGCGTGTTGCTAGCACTGGAAAAATTGGTGACGGAAAAATTTTCGTGACGAACTTAGAACAAGTCATCCGTATTCGTACAGGTGAAACAGGTGCAGACGCTGTTTAACTTGGCACGAAGTTTGCTGAGTACCTAAGAACTCACAAAAACTTGGTTGGGGGATACGAATGAAAAAAATGCTACTTGCGTTCGGCATGGCCGGCGCACTTTTTGGTGGTTCTGTTGCATGGGCTGAAAATGCTGCAACAGCAACACCACCCGCAGAAGACATTGTGCTTGTTGAAGAAACAGGCGAAATCACACTGAATAATACGGCAGATACTCCAGCAGCAATTGCTGAAGTAGCGCCAGTTGAAACAGCAGTACCTGCAGAAGAAGAAGCAACATTAGATACAGGTGATACTGCTTGGGTTTTAACGTCCACCGCATTAGTTTTACTCATGACCATTCCGGGTCTAGCACTCTTTTATGGCGGTATGGTCCGTAAGAAAAACGTCCTGGCGACCATGGCGCATAGCTTTATTGCCGCTGCAGTCGTCAGCATTGTCTGGGTGATTATCGGTTATACCCTGGCCTTCGGGGAAGGGAATGCCTTCATTGGTAGCTTGGACAAATTTATGTTGGCCGGTATTACCACAGAGGCGCTTTCAGGCACCATTCCTGAAATTCTGTTTGTCATTTTCCAAATGACTTTTGCCATCATTACCGTTGCAATTATTAGTGGTTCGATCGCAGAACGGATGAAATTTGGTGCTTTCGTTGCTTTCATTGCACTTTGGGTGGTGATTGTCTATGCGCCGATTACTCACTGGGTCTGGGGTGGTGGCTGGTTGGGTAATGACGGTGCGCTCGATTTTGCTGGTGGTACAGTGGTTCACATCAACTCGGGTGTTGCCGGTCTGGTAGCAGCGTATATGCTGGGCAAACGTATGGGCCTGGGCCGTGAATCGATGGCGCCACACAACTTGACCCTTACTGTGGTGGGTGCATCTTTACTTTGGGTGGGCTGGTTCGGTTTCAACGGTGGTTCTGCCTTGGGTGCGAACGGCTCTGCAGGTTATGCGCTGGTGGTGACTCAGGTGGCAGCGGCAGCGGCAGCGCTCTCTTGGCTGATTACTGAAAAACTGGCACGTGGCAAAGCATCTGTATTAGGCGGCGTATCGGGTGCAGTTGCTGGTCTGGTGGTGATTACGCCAGCCGCAGGTTTTGTGACTGTCGGTGGTGCATTGGCGATGGGTCTGATCGGTGGTGTGGTGTGTTTCTGGGGGATTACTGCGCTGAAACGTGCCTTGAAAGCCGATGATTCTTTAGATGCGTTTGGCCTGCATGGTGTAGGTGGTGTGGTCGGTGCAATTTTGACCGCTTTTTTTGCCAGCGAATTCATTATGGGGGATGCTGCGCCAGCCAACATGATGAGCCAGCTTTGGGTTCAAGTTGAAGGTGTACTTGCGACCATCGCTTACTCTGCCATCATGACCTTCATCATCCTGAAAGTGATTGACTTGATCATTGGTATCCGTGTCGCATCTGATGATGAGCGCATGGGTCTGGATTTGAGCCAGCATGGTGAACGTGTCGAATAATAATAAACACACAATAATCAATATATAGTGCAAAACAGCCCAAATGGGCTGTTTTTTTTCTATATGTTGCGTAAGACTCTACAAAGTTTGCAATTTTTGCTACACTCGGAATCCATCTGGATTTGTTCAATTAAACCGCTATGCATTGCCCATTTTGCAATACTGCCGACAGTAAAGTGATTGATTCACGCCTGGCAGCTGAAGGCTGTCAGATTCGTCGTCGCCGTGAATGTGTCAGTTGTAATGAACGTTTTACGACTTTTGAAAGTTATGAAGTGGTGATGCCGCGCGTGATTAAATCGGATGGCAAGAATGAACCCTTTGATGAAGCCAAATTACGTCGTTCCCTGATGCATGCCTTGCAGAAACGTCCGGTAACCCAAGAGCAGATTGAAACAGTTTTGAGCGATATCCAGTTACAGATTCGCCGTTTGGGTGAGCGTGATGTGAAATCGCGTACCATCGGTGAAATTGTCATGCAGTCTTTATTCGCACTCGATCACGTGGCCTATGTGCGTTTCGCTTCGGTTTATCAGGATTTCCAGGATGTTGAAGCTTTTCGTCATCAAATTGAACAGATGCAACAGCGAGAATCACAAGAATAAGCATGTCTGAACTGAATCAAGATCAAGTCTGGATGCGCCGCGCAATTCAACTTGCCCAGCAAGGTCAATACTCGACCAAGCCCAATCCGAATGTCGGCTGTGTCATTGTCAAAGATGGCGTCATTATCGGTGAGGGTTTTCATCCTCAAGCAGGGCAGCCGCATGCTGAAGTATTCGCGCTGCGTCAGGCTAGTGAGCAGGCACGTGGTGCAACCGCGTATGTCACTTTGGAGCCGTGTGCGCATTATGGGCGAACGCCGCCATGTGCCAAGGGTCTGGTTGAAGCTGGTGTGGCTAAAGTGGTTGTGGCCTGTCCTGATCCAAATCCGCTGGTGGCGGGTAAGGGTGTACAGATTTTAAAGGATGCCGGTATCGATGTTGAAGTCGGGATTGGTCAGGAACAAGCGCATCAGCTGAATCAAGGTTTCCTGAAAGCCATGGCGACCGGCATGCCGTATGTGCGTCTTAAAATTGCCTCGAGTTTAGATGGCCGTACCGCTATGGCATCCGGCGAATCGAAATGGATTACCGGAACCGAAGCGCGTCAGGATGTGCAGCATTGGCGGGCCATTTCCGGTGCAGTCATCACTGGGATTGAAACAGTTCTGGCCGATGACTGTCAGCTGAATGTGCGGCAACTGGATGGCATTGAAGATATTGAAACAGTAGTACAGCCCAAGCGTATCATTTTGGATCGTCAGGGGCGTTTGCCATTAACGGCGAAAATTCTAGCGCAAGCCGATACCGTGTTGGTGATGGGACCTTTTCGGCAAGAGCTGGCCGATCTGGGTGTGTTACAATTGCCGGTACAGCCTTTAAAACAATTATTGTCCCAGCTGGCTGAGCAGCATCAGATTTATGATGTCTTGGTGGAAGCAGGGGCGACCTTATCTACGGCATTTTTACAAGAACAATTGGTTGATGAACTGATCAGTTACGTTGCACCGACTTTATTGGGTCAGTCTGCACGTACTATGTTTAATGCAGAATTCAGCCTTATGGCAGAACAACTCCGATTTAAGCTGCGCGATGTGACCCGCTTGGGTGATGACGTGCGCTTCAGGTTAATTCCTTTTCAAGAGACACTATGAGTTCAGAGTCTACGGTTTATCATAAACGTCGCCATGCGGCACGTACCACCGATGAATATCTTTTCCATCAGCTGGTTCCTTATCTGGGCAACAAACGCCGTTTATTACATTTGATTCTGGAAGCACTTGAAATTACAGGAACTCTGAAGCGTGAAGATGGCCGTGCGCCGATTTTTGCTGATTTTTTTGCTGGTTCTGGTGTGGTATCACGCTTAGCCCGTCAAAATGGTTATCGCGTGATTGCCAATGACTGGGAACCCTATAGCCATGCATTGAATCATGCGGTGCTGGCCTGTACTGAAGCACCGGCGTTTAAAGAATTGGGTGGCTATCAGAAAGCCATTGATTATCTGAACCGTCTGCCGGAAGTGAAAGGCTGGGTCACGCATAACCTGTGTCCGCGCAATGATGAAATTTATGATCCCGCCCGTGACCGTTTGTTCTTTAAACGTCGTAACGGCATGCGTATTGATGCGATTCGTCAGCAGATTGCAGCTTGGCAGGCCCAAGGTGCCATTGACGATGTAGAGATGTCTGCCTTGCTGGCACCATTACTGTATTCAGCCAGTTTTGTCAGCAATACCTCGGGCGTTTTCAAGAGTTTCCACCACGGCTGGGGCGGAAAAACCCAAACGGCGCTGGAACGGATTGAATCTTTACTGTGGCTGACCCCAAGCCGCTTTTGCGAGTCGGATCAGAAGAAAGGTATGGCTGCCGAAATGTGGTGTGTCGATGCCCAGCATCTGGCCAATCAGATGAGCGGTTTTGAAGTAGATGTGGCTTATCTGGATCCACCGTATAATCAGCATGCCTATAGCAGTAATTACCATGTCCTGAATGCTTTGACCTTATGGGATCAGGCCGATTTACCGACGCCAGATACCAAGGGCTTCAAGAGCGGGATTGACCGGGCATGGCGCAAAGAGCGTCCGAGCCAGTACAACTCTTCCAAATATGCCAAAGAAGCCTATGAAAACTTGTTGGCGACCATCAATGCGCGTTTCATTCTGACCAGTTATTCAACGGATGGTAATATCAGCGCCACTGATTTATTGCAGGCCAACCTGAAACGTGGCCGGGTGACCTTGCTGACTCAGGATGTACCACGTTATCGGGTCAGCAAACAGCGCCAATCTGAACGTGCACGCGTACTGGAATTTATTGTGATTACCGATACCCATGCCAGGTCAGGTCCACCGATCCGTCAACTCCTCAGCCAGTTGCATCATTATGCAGAATTGGGCGGTGTGGATACCACTGGTGTCAGTACCCAGTTGGCACTCTGGTAAAAGAATAGAAAAGGAAATAAAAATGTTTACAGGTATTATCGAAAGCCTCGGCAAAGTAGACAGTCTGCGAATTGTGGGTGGTGATGTACGTTTACGTATCCAGACTGACCTGGACATGTCGGATGTACATCTGGGTGATTCTATTGCTACAAATGGCATCTGCCTGACAGTCATCGACTGGGGCGAAAACTGGTATGCAGCTGATGTGTCCCGTGAAAGTCTGAACCGGACGACACTGGGCAACTGGAAAGCCGGTCAACCTGTTAACGTCGAAAAAGCCATGTTGCCGACCACGCGTTTTGGCGGCCATATTGTTTCAGGTCATGTCGATGCAGTCGGCGAGATCACTTTGGTGCGTGCAGATGCACGCTCGATTTATTATGAAGTCACTGCACCGGCTGAAATTGCCAGATATCTGGCAGAAAAAGGTTCGGTCACAGTCGATGGTATTAGCCTGACCATTAATCACTTGCGTGGCTGTGTGATTAGTCTGAACTTGATTCCGCATACGGCTGAACGTACCAATATCGGTACCTGGAAAGTGGGTAGCAAGGTCAATCTGGAAGTGGATGTGTTGGCACGTTATATCGAGCGTTTATTGCTCGGTGATAAAGCCGCAGATACCACTGAACAGTCTAAGATCAGCATGGATTTTCTGGCTGAAAATGGCTTTTTAAAATAAGCGGAATGCTTAAATACTGAACAGTCTGATTGAAAAATTAGACTGTTTTTTTATTTTTCGGGATAATCAGCAATTCAATTTGCAAATATTGCCTTGGTGGACGGGTCGAATGCTCGATTTTTTACTCAACTTGGAACAGTCATTACCGCTATTGCTTGATCAATATGGGGTATGGATCTACGCGATCCTGTTTCTGGTGATTTTTGCGGAAACCGGCTCAGTATTTTTCTTTTTTCTGCCCGGTGACAGTTTATTGCTGGCTGTAGGAGCTTTATGTGCCAGCAGCGATATATTGACCCTGCATTCGATGGGATTACTGCTCTTTACTGCATCGGTACTCGGCTACACCGTGAATTATTACACTGGAAAAGTGCTGGGCCTAAAATATTTTAATCGGCATTCACGCTATTTCAAGCCAGAATATATGGTGAAAACCAATCACTATTTTATGAAACATGGCGGTAAAACCATTCTGATTGCGCGTTTTATTCCTTTTGTTCGTTCATTTGGCCCTTTTGCTGCCGGTTCAGCCCATATGAGTTTTGCCACATTCAGCTTTTATAATATTACGGGTGGTATTCTCTGGATTGGTACTTTATTAAGTATTGGCTATTTGCTTGGAAATGCTGCCTTTATGCTGGCCGATGTGCTCTAAAAGATCAAATTAAAAATCCGAATCAGCCGGATGCCAGTTAGTTAAGCAATTGACTGGCATTTTCTTTTTTAAATTCATGATTATATTTGATGGGTGGAAAAGTCATCCGCAACTGTTTGAGGCATGCGGTGTATTGCACCGCAAGATATCTTCCTTGCGAAGCTCTGCTTCTCATTTGGACAAAACCAAATTAACCAATGCTTTACAGATGTTTGATGTAAAACCTTAAGGTTTCGTCGTGAACGACTAAACAGTTAAAGGGTCTATTTCTAAACTCCTTAACTGATCAGCATTACCGAATGAGCGGGCTTTTTATATGAGTTGGGATTTTTAATCAGGTCTCACTTGCTCGGAAAATTCTGAATTTTTCAGTATATAGTCGATTTCTTCTTGGGCCGCCACACGCATTTGTTCTCTTAGTGCATTGATGGTCTGTTCAATCACCGTTTCTGCCTCCAGTTCCAGACGCAAACGCACACTCTCTAATTCAGATAAAATGGTGTGGTCTTCAATCTGGATACGACCTTGGGCAAAGTCAAAACTATGCTCAGGATTTTTCTGATAACGGGCAACATAGTGCTGCATTTCTGTCTCTAGACTGAGGTTTATGTCAGCGAGGGCTTGGGTCTGCTCAGTAAATTTACGCTGTTCATCCTGATATAACTGTGCAATCGCAGCCTGCTCTGCAGCACGTTTATCGGCCAGGGCCTGTTCGAGTGCCAGCTGTCTGCGAATACGTGCAGCCTCAATCAATTCAGCCTTGCGCTGCGCATAGGCTTCTTCAATCTTGCGTTCAGATTCCTGCTGTAAGCGCTGATCACGAATCTGCCATTCTTCTAAAGAGGTTTCAGGCTTTAAAATGTCACAGATCCGAGAGAGGTCATCGATAAAGGTCTGACGTACAGCTTCTGGCACATTTAACCAGCGCTGTTTAAAATCTGGACCTACATTTAATGCCACATGCCTCTCCTTGTGGGTGATATCGGTTAAAGCTTATGGGTGTTGGGCTCAATACCTAAACGACGATATTGTTTGAATTTTTCACGACCCAGCTGTTTAGCCGTTTCATGGTTTTCAATGATCTCAATAATGTGACTAAATTTTGCGTAAGGTTCAAGTGCTTCCGGATTAAAATTGAAAATAATCCAGTCGGACTGTTCAGGCAATGTTGCCGAAATACACACGCTCGCCTCAGGCTGATCAATGCCATGCGGAATGAAACTCGCGGGATCAAAGCTCCACAGGCGTTCATCCAGCTGCTGCTGCAAGGCTGCATCGGCACATAGTAACCAGATCCGCGCCGGCTGGCGCAGAATCTTGCGGCATAAACGACAAGCACTTTCGACTTGTCGTTCAGGACTTTTTTCAAATAAATAAAAGCTGACCTTAGCCATTCGTTTGAACGCGGTTGGCCAGGAACTGCATCAATAATGGCACTGGACGCCCAGTTGCGCCTTTATTGGCACCTGAGTTCCATGCTGTACCTGCAACATCCAGATGTGCCCAGCGATATTCACGGGTAAAACGTTGCAAGAAGCAGGCTGCAGTGACAGAACCAGCTTTTGGGCCACCGATATTGCCAATATCGGCAAATGGTGAATCGAGTTGTTCCTGATAGTCATCTATGACCGGCATACGCCATACCCGGTCAAATGAATGCTGGCCGGCAGTTTCCAGTTCTGCTGCCAATTTATCATCTGGTGTGAACAGACCTGTCAGCACGGAACCCAAAGCCACCACACATGCACCGGTCAAGGTCGCAATATCAATCACCAGAGCAGGGTTGAAACGTTTCACATAGGTCAGGGTGTCACATAACACCAGACGACCTTCGGCATCGGTATTCAGGATTTCAACCGTTTGACCGCTCATCGTCGTGACGATATCACCTGGACGAGTGGCTTTACCAGAAGGCATATTTTCTGCTGCGGCAATGGTTCCTACCACATGCAGAGCTAAGCGGGACTCACACAATGCACGCATGGTACCCAGTACAGAGGCTGCACCGCACATGTCGTATTTCATTTCATCCATACCTGCGCCAGGTTTGAGTGAAATACCACCGGTATCAAAGGTAATGCCTTTACCGACCAGTACCACTGGCGCTTCACTACGCTCTGATTGATATTCAATGCTGATAATACGACCCGGACGCTCTGAACCCTGGCTGACTGCAAGGAAGGCACCCATGCCTAAATCTGCCATCTGTTGTTCATCCAGTACCGTGACTTTCAGTAAATCCGGATATTCAGCAGCCAAGGCGATGGCCTGATCTGCCAGATATTCCGGGAAACAGATATTGCCCGGACGGTTGCCCAGATCACGTGCCAGGTTTTGCCCGCTCTGTACTGCTTGAACCAGTTGCAGCTGTTCTGTCGTTAAAACGCTATGCGTGGCAATCAGGTCGATCTGTTCAAGTACAAATTCATTCTTTTTCGACTTATATTCATCATAACCATAGCTGGCTTGAGTCAAAGCCAGAGCAAACAGATAATGCAATTCTTGTGGAAGTTGTGTCAGGTCTACAGAAATCTGTTTGAATTTTTTTTGAGTGGCCTGAATAATAGTCTGGGCAATTTTTGCGAGTTTTGCTGGTTGCAATTCAGCGACTTTGCCTAAACCGATCAGTGCTGCATGGCTGGACTGGCTGACTTGGCCAATCAGGCTCAGACTTTCAGCCAAAGCTGCTTTGAACTGAGATGCTTCAATTAATCTGTCTAAATTGTTGATTTGATAGGTTGAGGTGGTATTTTGAAGTTGTTCTGAGTCAACTAAAATCAACAAAGATTGACTTGATCCATTCTCTGGGAATGACGTATTAATTGTAAGTTTCATATTCTGTTTTCACGCCTGTCTAGATTTGTAAATCATTCAGTCATTGAACCATTTATCTGAATAGAGTTTCAATGGGTAGGGCCGTCTAGGTTTTATATTTTTGCTATTCGGGTAAACTAGCACTCGTTTTATAGACCTTATTTTGGAAGAATTAATTTGATTATTCGGCGTTATCTGGTCAAGCAAGTTGTCTCGACATCCTTGGTGGTGATTGCCTTATTGACCTTGATCATGATGGGTGGCCGACTGATCAAGTATTTTGGTGTCGCAGCGCAAGGCCGTCTGGATGCAGGCATTTTATTTAGCATCATTGGCTACCGTTTGCCTGAGTTTTTGACCTTAATTCTTCCGCTCGGTTTCTTTATTGGCCTGATGCTGGTATTTGGCCGTTTATATGTCGACCATGAAATGGCGGTGATGAATGGCAGTGGTGTCAGCCGGCATCAATTGGCGCGCCTTCTGGTGCCGATGACCTTGGTGTTTCTCATTGCCCAAGCCGGCTTGATGCTCTGGGCAGCGCCATGGGGAATCCGCCAGTTTGAAGCGCTGACCACCAGTCAGGCGGTACGCACCGGCTTTGATCTGGTACGACCCAAAGAATTTATTTCCTCTGGCCCCTATACCATTTATGCCGGTGATCTGTCCGAAGACCGTAAAAACTTAAAAGATATTTTCTTCTATCAGCGAGCAGAAAAACCCGGTAAACCGGATGTGATGATTCTGGCCCAGGAAGCCACCCGCATTGAGGTGCCAAATGATGCGGCCAATGTGGTCGATCTGATTCAAGGTCGCCGTTATGAAATCTATCCGGGCACTCCGCAATATACCCAGGCTGAATTTGCAAGCTATCGTCTGCGTTTAGAAAATGATGAGGAAGCACAGTTTGCCAGTGCTGAAGTTGAAGCCCTGCCAACCTCGCAATTGTGGCAGAACCGTCAGGATCCTGTGGTGGCCAGTGAATTAGGCTGGCGGGTATTTGTACCATTTGCGATTCTGATTGCTTTGATTCTGGCCGTGGCCTTGTCTGAAGTGAGTCCGCGCCAAGGTCGTTATCTCAAGTTATTTCCGGCGCTCATGATCTTTGCCAGTCTGATTGTGGCGTTAATGGCCGTGAAAACCCGGATCAGTAAAGAGGAAATGGGGATCTGGGCTTATCCATTGATCCTGATTGCTTATGCGATGGCGGGTGCCTTGTTCTCACGTAAACAGAATTTGGCCCCGAAAATCAAGAAACAGATTCAGCGAGTGAGGTCTTAATAATGTTGGCACGTCGTATAGTTGCAAAACATGTGACCCAAACCACTGCGCTGGCGATGCTGGGTGCAACCGCTGTGTTGGCGGGTTTACAGGTGTTATTTACTTATCTGGGTGAGCTGGGTTCACTAAAAGAAGGTTATGGCGCCTGGGATGCCTTGAAATATGTGCTCTGGGGTGCTCCGAATTATCTTTATGAAATTCTGCCGATCTCGGCGCTGATCGGTGCGGTTTTAGGTTTGGGCACATTGGCCTCAAATAGTGAACTGATTGTGATGCGTTCGATCGGGATCAGTCTGTGGCGGATTGTTGGCTGGGTGATCCGTTCAGCATTACTGCTGGTGGTCTTGTCATTTGCCTTAAGCGAGTGGGTGATTCCCTATACCAATGAACAGGCCAAGAGCGTAAAAAGTTCGAGTAAAGCCGCACAACTGGGCGAAGTGCGGGGTTACTGGACCCGGGAAGGGCAGCGCTTTATTTATATTGATTATGCCAATTCGCAAGGTCAGCTGAAAAATGTGCAGATGCTGGATTTTGATGAAAATTATCGCTTACGCGGCACCTTGCAAGCGGATCAGGGTGAATTCGTCACAGATGGCTCCTGGACATTAAGCAATACCGAGCAGTTCGATATTCTGCAAAATGGTAGTGCTACCCTGATCAAGCAGGAACAGCAACCTTTGGCACTGGCATTACAGCCAAAATATGTGCATATGGTCACCATCGATCCTGAAGACTTGTCACCGAGCCAACTGATCAGTTTCACAAGTTATATGCATGAATATAGTCAGGTGCCAAAAACCTATCAACTGGCTTTCTGGCAGAAACTCGGTTCTCCTTTTGCCCTGATTGCACTGGTGGTGATTGCCTGTTCATTTATTTTCGGGCCGCTGCGTCAGCAATCCATGGGTTTTCGTCTGGTGATTGCCTTATTTGCCGGTCTGGGCTTTTTCTATCTACAGGATTTCCTCGGCTATGCCAGTCTGGTCTATGCGCCATCTCCGGCATGGTTTGTCTTTATTCCGATTCTGATCATGTTCGGTATTGGGGGTTACCTGCTGCATCGGGCACGCTAAGACCCAGGAAAATAGAACAAATCAATCGCGATGAGCGGCTTAAACCATACTCTGGTCATGGCCTCTTTTTGCAAACTTCGCTAAAATAGAGCGATTAATTCGTAGACGAACAGAGTATTTCATTATGACGGATGCAACTGCTGGCAAAATCCCTCACGTTTTGGTGATTATGGATGGTGTGGGTCATCGCGAAGCGGTCGAAGACAACGCGTTTTTAGCAGCTAAACGACCAAATTTAACTGCAATGCAGGACAAGCATCCGCATGGTTTGATCTCGGGTTCAGGCGAAGATGTTGGTCTGCCAGATGGCCAGATGGGGAACTCGGAAGTCGGACATATGAACCTCGGTGCAGGTCGTGTGCTGTATCAGGATTTTACCCGGATTACCAAAGACATTCGTACCGGTGATTTCTTCAATCATGAAGTACTCGTCGATGCGGTGGAGAAAGCCAAAGCTTCAGGTGGTGCAGTGCATTTGCTCGGCCTTTTATCTCAAGGCGGTGTGCATTCGCATGAAGACCATATTGTTGCGATGGCTGAACTGGCACTCAAACGTGGTGTCAAAGTTTATTTGCATGCTTTCCTGGATGGTCGTGATACGCCGCCACGAAGTGCCCAACCGTCATTGGAAAAACTGGATGCGCTGTTTGCACAATATCCGGGTCAGGGTCGTATTGCCAGCATGATTGGTCGTTACTTCGCGATGGATCGTGACAACCGTTGGGATCGCATCGAACAGGCCTATCGTTTATTGACTGAAGGCGAAGCGGCCCGTACAGCTGCCACCGCAGTTCAAGGTCTGGAACAGGCTTATGCCGCAGATGAGTCGGATGAGTTTGTCAAAGCCACCCGCATTGGTGAGCTGGCAAAAATTCAGGATGGTGATAGCGTGGTCTTCATGAACTTCCGTGCTGACCGTGCCCGTGAAATTACCAAAGCCTTTGTTGAAAAGGACTTTGCTGGATTTGCACGTAAAGTGGTGCCGAACTTAGCCAAGTTTGTGATGTTGACGCGTTACCAAGCAACGATTGATGCGCCTGTGGCCTATATGCCAGAAGCGTTGGTCAACTCGATTGGTGAATACCTGTCAAATCTGGGTAAAACCCAATTGCGTATTGCTGAAACTGAAAAATATGCACACGTGACGTTCTTCTTTAGTGGCGGTCGTGAAGATGAATATCCGGGTGAAAAACGTATCCTGATTCCATCACCAAATGTAGCAACTTATGACCTCAAACCGGAAATGAGTGCTTATGAAGTGACTGATGAGCTGGTCGCTGCGATCAATTCAGGCGAATTTGACCTGCTGGTGGTGAACTATGCCAATGGTGATATGGTCGGTCATACCGGTGTTTTTGATGCCGCAGTGAAAGCGGTCGAAGCGGTCGATACCTGCTTAGGCCGGGTTTATGAGGCGGTGATGGCGCAAAAAGGTCATATGCTTATCACTGCCGATCATGGTAATGTAGAGCAGATGCAGGACTATCACAGTGGTCAGGTGCATACTCAACATACCACTGAATTGGTTCCATTTATTTATGTAGGTCCAACTCAGGCCACGATCGCAGAAGGTGGCGTATTGGCAGATGTCGCACCAACCTTATTAAGTCTGATGCAAGTTCCAGTCCCTGCGGAAATGCAAGGTCGCAACCTGATTGAACTGAATCAATAATTTTCGATAAGATTTTAAAGAAAGGTAAAAAATGGCAACAACACATTGGAAGTCTGTCGTTATACCATGCTTACTGATGTGTTTGAGTCATTCGGCCTGGGGTGCGGGCTCAAAAGAGCCGGCATTCGATGATATGGAAATGGATGGTCAGGTCTATACTGAAATTCCTGTGGCATCCATTCAAGAATTTGTACAAATTTACGGCATCGTCAAAGACAATTATATTCAAGACAAAAATGAAGACGCCTTGTTCCAACAGGCAATCCAAGGGCTAGTCAGTGGCTTAGACCGCTATTCGCGTTATTTGTCTCCTGAAGATTATAAGCAGCTACGTGAATATACTGAAGGTGATCTGGCCAGCATTGATTTCGATCTGCAATTTAACTCGCAGATGAAGCAATGGATGGTGCAGGGATTGAGCGCCGATGCCGACTCTGCCAAGCAGGGACTGCGTAATGGTGTCACGGTCTATAAAATTGATGATCAGGTACTGAGTAGCCTGAATCAGGAGCAGGTGCGACAGTTATTGAGCGGGGCGGTCGGCTCTACGCTGAGCATACAGCTTTCCCCGCAAAGTCCGGTGGTTCGTCTGGTAAGGAATACCAAGCTCGATACTGAAATTAAATCCAGTCTGCACAATAATCAGGTACTGGTATTGCAGGTCAAAGTTTTCCAGCAAGATACAGCCAATGAAATCAAGCGCCTGATTGAAAGCTATTCTGACAGACGCTTAAAAGCGGTGATGTTTGATCTACGCAATAACCCGGGTGGCTTACTTTCTGCCGCAGTAGAATCGGCCGATTTATTTTTGAATCAGGGTGTGATTGTCTCGACCCAAAGCCGTTCGGAAGGCAATCAGCAATTTCAGGCGCTGCCAAGTTTTGAATTTCAGAATCTGAAAGTGGGCGTTCTGATTAATAACCGTTCAGCTTCGGCAGCTGAAGTCTTTACGGCAGCATTGAAAGAACATAGCCGGGCTTGGGTGGTCGGTGAGCAAAGCTATGGCAAAGGTGTGGTACAAAAGCTATTTCCACTGAGTAATGGTTCTGCTTTACAAATGACAGTGGCACAATACTTCAGTCCGAGTGGTCAGATGATTGAAGGGCGGGGCGTGCAGCCACATTTCAGTTATCCGTTTAAGCAGGAAATGCGTGAGGAGAGCTATCTGGAACACGTCACAGACCTGCTGCTCCTGCAAAAATAATTATTCGTCTTCCTCAGTATCCAGTCCGAACTTTTTCAAACGATAGCGTAGGGAGCGGAATGACATACCGAGCTTTTTCGCGGCCAGTGTGCGGTTCCAGTGCGTTAGATTCAGCGCATTGAGTAGAACTTCTTTTTCAATCTTTTCTAAATATAGCTCTAGGCCTTCTTCTGGGAGCTTTCTCGGGGCAATCAGGGTGTCAGTCGCAATAATCTCGCTCGTGAGCGTATTCATCTCCTGAGCGCTATTAAGAGCCTGACGTAACGGTGCACTTTGCAGATGCTGAAGATCAATCCGCTCTTCATCACTCAAGGTAATTGCACGTTCCATAATATTACGCAATTCACGTACATTACCCGGATAATATTGTTCCAATAAAAATTCTTTACTGCGTTCTGTCAGTTTTTTATTGGCAATGCCCCATTCCTGGCAAATCTTCTGAATAAAATGTTCGGCGAGTAAGAGAATATCCTGACTCCGTTCACGCAGCGGCGGTAAAGTCAGATCCATCACATGAATACGGAAATATAAATCCTGACGGAATTTGCCTTGTTGTACCAAGGCTTCCAGATCCTGATGAGTGGCACTGATGACGCGGAAATCCACATCAATTTCAGTATCTGAACCGAGGGGACGAATACGTTTTTCCTGTACGGCACGTAACAGTTTGACCTGCATAGCAAGTGGTAATTCGGCAATTTCATCCAGAAACAGGCTGCCGCCATGTGCCGATTGAATCAGCCCCTGTTTGTCCTGAGCGGCGCCAGTAAAGCTGCCTTTCTTATGCCCAAACAGTTCGCTTTCCATCAGTTCAGTGGGAATCGCACCACAGTTAATTGCAATAAATGGGCCTTCATTACGGTTGCTCAGGCGATGGACCAGATTGGCCACCACTTCCTTGCCAGTTCCCGATTCACCAGTAATAAAAACCGGTGCCTGTGAGCGGGCAATTTTTTGTAAGGTAATACGTAAGTGCTGAATCGGTATCGATTGCCCAATCAGCATTTTATGTTCTAAAGCATCATTTGGATTATTATGGGAATAATCCACCGGTTTATTCAGTGCTTTTTGTAGCAGCTGTTCCAGATGTTTCTGATTGATCGGTTTGCTGACAAAGTCAAAGGCACCGGCCTTGAGTGCAGCAATCGCGATTTCCATGTTGCCATAGGCGGTCAGAACCGCGACCGGAAGTGCAGGATAGAGATGACCAATCCAGTCCAGTAACTCCAAACCATTGCCATCGGGCAGGTTCAGGTCAGTTAAACAGGCATCATATTGATGATCTGCAAGATATTTTTTAGCATCTTGCAGACGATGTGCGATGTGCGTACGAATCCCCATCCGCAGCAACGACATTTGCATGAGGGTGCATAAATCTTCTTCATCATCCACCAAGAGCACCAGTGGCTGTTGTTCCACACTCATTTCCCTTAAACCCCTTTATACCGTAATACGTTGGCAGCTAATGCGAAAGCATGCGCCCTGTTCTTGTTGTATATAGTTTAATTGTGCCTGATTTGCTTCACAAAAACTATGTGATAAGTACAGTCCTAATCCGGTTCCACTAATCGAGGTACTGAAAAAAGGTTGAAATAATAGGGCTTGGTCGTGTATGGCTACACCTGAGCCGAAATCCCGGATATCAATCCAGACCCGATGTTCATAGGGATGTATATTCAGCTGAATGTAATTGGCATCTGCTGAATTGTGACGGATGGCATTGCGAAGCAGGTTAATCAGGACTTGCCGGAACTGCGCTTCATCGAACTGAATCAGCAGCGGCACATCAATATTAAATTGAATCTGATCGCAAATATCGGCCAAATCTTCCTGGATAAATAACGGGATAAATTCATTGAGATGAATCGGCACCGGATGGGTTTTTTTATTTTTGACCATATTCAGCGTGTCCTGAATAATCCGGTCAATCCGGGTCGCCTGTCGGCCAATCATCTGGTTAAGTACTTGTTGTTGTTCACTGTCAGAGTCAAGGTATAAATCATTGGCCTGCACAATAGCTGCCAATGGATTACGAATTTCATGCGCAATACTGGCCGAAAGCTGGCCCAGTGCGGCAAGTTTAAGTTGCTGCACCTGCTGATTGAGTTTTTTTGCATCCTGTAACACCAATAACATCAGGGTTTGATGCGGCACAATCAGCTTTTGTACCTGTACATGAATGTTATAGCGACTTTGCTGTGATTCAAACTGAAAACGCTCGCCATTTTCCAGCGTTTCAAACTGGATCAGTTCAAATAAATCTGGTTGTGACTGGTAGAGGGTAAATTTCTCATGTGCAAATTTTGCTTCGATCCCGAGCAGTGTACAGGCCGCAGGGTTGCTCAGGACCACATGATAATTTTCATCCAGCACCAGATAGCCAGTTTCGATCTGTTCCAGAATATAACGGTTAATATTCTGTAAGCGATAAAGTTCCAGAGATTGCGAAAAGTTCAGGTTTTCCAGAATCTGAAAACGGCGCACCGCAATTTGCCCGGTTCCATAGACCACAAAGAACAAAAAGGCCAGCAAGGCACTATTACTGATATTGCTTAAGGAAGAAAATGCAAAAATACTGCCGATAAAATGTTGATATATGACACTAATCACAGCAATCAGGGTGACCACCAAAGCTTTTTTTGCATCCAGCAATAACGATGCGGAAAAAATGGTAATCACAAACAGCAAACCAATTTGCAGATTAGGCCCGTCACTTGCCAAAGTCAGTAAACTTAAGACGCAGACATCGCTAAAAAAAATCATAATCAGCTGCGGCTGGATCAGGCGTCTGATCCATTTCAGCGCGAACATCTGCGCTGTATTAATGGCAACACCGATTCCCAGCGCATAATAATACAGCTGTGGATATTGATAATCGCCGGTTAGCTCGGGGTAGGTCAGCAGAAAAATCAGCAGTAGGCCAGTGCTGATCAGCAGGCGATACGCGCTATACCAGATCCCTAAATGATACTGATTGAGTTCAGAATAATTGGGTTTTTGTGCCATATGCAGCGCGACTCGCCAAAGGCTAAGGTTTAATCAGCCCATAGCGCATGGCCAGATGCGTCAGTTTGACATCACTATCAATATTCAGTTTTTCAAAAATACGATAACGATAGGTATTTACGGTTTTGACGCTGACAAAGAGCTTGTCAGCAATCTCCTGAGCGCTGATACAGTTCACCACCATCATCGCCACTTGCATTTCACGTTCTGACAGTGCATCAAAAGGCGATTGCTGTGTATCAGAAAGGTAAGAACTCGCTAACTGTTCTGCAATGTCGGCACTAAAATATTTACCGCCTTGCATGACTTTATTGATGGCGCGAACCATTTCTGAAATCGGCGCCCCTTTGGTAATATAACCTTTGGCTCCGGCTTTTAATAACAGCGAAGGATAGGGTTCTTCTGCCAGACCGCTGACAGCCAGCACTTTGGTTTCAGGGGCACTCTGAAGCAGGCGGCGCGTGGTTTCCACGCCACCAATGCCCGGCATATTCACATCCAGTAAAACCACATTCGGATGATGCTGACGAACCAGAGAAATCGCTTCTTCACCAGATTCAGCCTGTCCAATCACCTGAACCTCCGCATGGTCTTCCAGCATTCTGCAAATTCCAGTACGTACTAATTCATGGTCGTCCACAACTAAAACTGTGATCACCTACGCTCTCCCTCTGTTAAAAAAATCATTTTTTTGTTACATAAAGCAAAATAAGCTTGCAATGAAAGTACAAAATTAGCAATCCTATTCGCAAGATAAAATCTGAAACTTATCACACAGTGTCAAGATCAAAAAATGTTCTGCAATGTGTTTAAATGTAAGGCATATTAGAGGTAATACGCAAATCAATCTTACCTCTGTTAGTTGAGTGAAGAAATAGTGAAGAAAATAAACAAGTCTTTAAGGCATGTATTGGGCCTGTCCGTGTTAGTCAGCATGAGTGCGACAAGTTTTGCTGAAATCATTATGAATTCTGGCACGACAGAGGGCGGATCCAGCATTAGTTGGTCTTCTGAGGAAGTCAATCAGCTGATGAGTGATGATTTCCGTGTGGCTGCTGATGAGCCTTCGCCACCCGGTTCAGCCACCGTGACCACGACCTTGCGTCAGAGTGTACCGAGCACCCAGCAGTCGGTCAGTGTTCAGCAACCAGCAAAAACAACACAGATTTTTGATACAAACAGTTATAGCAATCAACCCTCTGTAAATGCCCGTGCTGCATTGGTTATGGATGCGCAAACCGGTGAGGTGCTGTTTAGCAAAAACACCAATACCGCTTTGCCGATTGCATCTATTACCAAGCTGATGACAGCTGTGGTGATTTCCGATGCACGTTTAAACATGTCTGAAAAAATCACGCTGCAACAGGCTGATTTCTCTTGCGCAGGTTGTAAAAGCTCAAGCTCGACCTTACGTGCTGGCGATAGCATGAACCGTGCCGAAGCTTTATTGTTTGCTCTAATGAAGTCTGAAAACCCGGCAGCTGCAGCCTTGGCGCGAACGTATCCAGGTGGTCGCAGTGCATTTATTGCAGCGATGAACAGTAAGGCCAAGGCCTTAGGCATGAATTCATCCCGCTTTATGGAATCAACCGGCTTACACCCTGGAAATGTGGCATCAGCACGTGATTTGGGTATTTTAGTGAATACCGCTTCTCAATATGGTTTGATTCGTCAATTCTCGACCACACCAAGCTATGACTTTAACTTGGGTTATCGTGTACTGAAATCGAATAATACCAATGCACTGGTGCGTAACGGCGGCTGGAATATCAATATTTCTAAAACCGGTTTTATTAATGAAGCAGGGCGCTGTGTGGTGATGCATACGACCCTGAATAACCGTCCGGTGGCAGTGGTACTGTTAGGTGCAAATAGCTCACAGGCGCGTACCAATGATGCGACCCGTTTGATGAGCTGGGTGAGCCAGCAACCAAAACGAATCTAATCTCTGCGCTAATAAAAAACCCTGCAAATGCAGGGTTTTTTATTCTGGCTGAAATTACATGTTCGACAGAATAGAGTCTTTTACCTGAGCCATGGTTGCGTCGATAGACAGCATCACCGCATCGGCACATTGTTTGATCGCGGTATCTGGATCTTTTAGACCATTACCGGTTACGGTACATACGATTACTGAACCTTCAGCGATTTTACCTGCTTTGATATCACGGATTGCACCGCCAACAGACGCAGCAGATGCAGGTTCTACAAACACACCTTCATACATCGACAGCAGACGTTGTGCTTCAAGAATCTCAGCATCCGTCAGTTCATCAAACCAGCCGTTTGAATCACGAACGACAGCTTTGGCATGATTGAAGCTTTGCGGATTACCAATACGAATTGCAGTTGCAACAGTTTCCGGATTTTCTACTGGACCACCACGCAGGAACGGAGCAGCACCAGACGCTTGGTAACCTGCCATGATTGGCAAGCCAGCCGGTTTAGGACCAGTGAAAGCATCGGTTTCAGCATCGTAAATCACTTGCTCAAATTCTTCTTTCGACTGATTGGCCACCGCTTCGGTATAGCCCATCCAGTGTGCAGTGATATTACCTGCGTTACCCACTGGCAGGCAGTGGTAATCCGGGGCACGACCTAAAGCTTCAACGATCTCGTAAGCAATGGTTTTTTGACCCTGCAGGCGGTACGGGTTGATTGAGTTTACAATCGTTACCGGTGCCTGATCTGCAACTTCCTTCACCAGACGCATGCCGTCATCGAAGTTACCACGAATTTGCATGGTGATCGCACCATACATCATCGCTTGCGCCATTTTACCCATGGCAATTTTGCCTTCCGGGATGAGCACGAATGCTTTGATACCGGCACGAGCAGCGTATGCAGCCGCAGCAGCAGAAGTATTACCAGTGGATGCACAGATGATGGCTTTAGAGCCTTCTTCAACGGCTTTGGTCACTGCCATAGTCATACCGCGGTCTTTAAATGAACCAGTCGGGTTTAAGCCCTCGTACTTCACATAAATTTCAACATCTTTACCAATAATGCGTGGAATATTCTCAAGCTTGATCAGTGGAGTATTACCCTCACCCAAAGAGATCGCACGAGTAGTTGCAGACACTGGTAAACGGTCGCGATAGCGGTCAACTAAACCAGTATAACGATTGGCATTCGACATGATGATGTTCCAATTGTGTGTAGAGCTTGGCAAGGGGAAATACTCCCCTTAACCCGATTAATTATCAAGCGATTCTAAACGAATTCGTACAATTTCGCCATGAATGACGGGTAATGCTTGAATTTGTGAGAGCGCTGCATCCATTTTTGATTCGACGATAGGATCGGTCAGAATCACGATCGGAATAAGGTCTTTTAAGCGAGGTTGCTGCATGATGGCATCAATACTGATTCCGGCACGACTGAGGATCGTGGTGACATCGGCAAGCACGCCCATTTGATCTTCGGCATTAATACGGATGTAATAGCCGGTGGTCATTTGTTCACGACTCAAGATCGGTAAATCGGTCAGGGCTTCAAAGGCCAGTTGCGGAATGGTTCCAGCACCGTCTTCGGTATAAATGATATCACGGACAATATCCACCACGTCTGCGACCACAGCAGAAGCCGTTGGGCCTGCACCCGCACCTGCGCCGTAGTAGAGCGTTGGGCCAACCGCATTGGCTTGTACCAGTACGGCGTTTTTCACGCCATTGACGTTGGCAATCAGTTCTTCTTCAGGAATCAGGGTTGGATGAACACGGAGTTCAATCCCGGCATCAGTGCGGCGTGCAATTCCCAGGTGCTTGATACGGAAACCGAGGTCTTCTGCATATTTCACATCTTGTGCAGTGACTTTGCCAATACCTTCAGTAAAGACTTTGTCAAACTGTAGCGGAATACCAAAGGCACATGAAGCCAGAATGGTCAGCTTATGTGCAGCATCAATACCTTCCACGTCAAAGGTTGGATCGGCTTCGGCATATCCGAGTTCTTGTGCTTCTTTGAGTACGTCTTCAAAAGTACGGCCTTTTTCACGCATTTCGCTGAGAATGAAGTTACCCGTACCATTGATGATGCCCGCCAGCCATTCAATCTTGTTGGCCGCCAGACCTTCACGAATCACTTTAATAATGGGAATACCGCCAGCCACTGCCGCTTCATAGGCAATCTGCACGGCGTTGTCTTCAGCCGCTTTAAACAGCTCATTCCCATGTTCAGCCAATAGCGCCTTGTTGGCAGTGACAATATGCTTGCCATGTTTCATGGCTTCCATAATAATTTCAAAAGCAGGATGAATCCCGCCCATGACTTCGACCACCACGTCTACGTCAGGTTGACGCACGATGTCCATCAAGTCTGCACTTTGTTTCACTGATGCAGGTAGGTCCAGATCAGGACGTGGACGACGGGTGCCTACATAGGTAATTTCAATTTCACGACCGGTGCGACGTTTAATCTCAGCAGCATTTTCTTTTAATAGTTTCAAGGCACCACCACCTACAGTACCAAGACCGAGGATAGCCAGACGAACTGGTTTCACGTCACACTCCAAATAAACAGTTTTTTACGAGAACCTAGATCATAGCTAAAAAAACGCCATGACTCTAGGGTCATTTTAGAATATCTTTATGTATAAAATAAAGTTAAATAACGTATTAAAATGAGTTATTTAAGTCGCTTCAATAATTCAGCGCTAGACAGATATCCGCCTAGGTAAACCCCTTCCGAACTATAAATGGCAGGGGTGCCATTGACGCCCATATTCAGGCCCATGTGATATTGATCTTGAACAGGATTTTCACATTTCTCTGCACTAATCTGTGCGCCGGCAATGGCCTGATCAAAAGCACTATGACGGTCAGCACTACACCAGATTGCTTCCATGGCCGGCATATGCTGTTCACCACGCGGCCAGGCGATATAACGAACCTCAATACCTTTACTATTCATTTCATCCATTTGTTCATGGAATTTATGGCAATACGGACAGCTGACATCGGTAAAGACATAGACCACATGCTTGGCCTTGCCTTTGGCCGGATAGATCAGCAGATCTTCTGCTTTCAGTTCGGCAAAGAGTTTGTTGTTGATTCCGGCTTGCAGGTTTTCACTGACATTATGCAGCTGTTTATCACCGAGTCGGATCACGTCGCCCTGAATCAGGTATTTACCATCGCTGGTGACATAGACCGCAGACATACCTTCCAGACTGACCCAGAACAGGTTCGGTACTTCGGTGGTTTTAATATCGATAATTTTGGCACTGATCCCCGCAGTTTTGAAATGCTTTTCCAAGGTAGAGACCAGACGCTGTTGTGCATTGCGTTCGGTCAGGGTAGAGGCTTCTCCCGTTGCTGGTGCACTTGCAGTCAGTGTATCTTGCTTTTTAGTGTTGTTATCGGAATTGGAACATGCGCTAAGCCCCAAACCAGCAGCAAGTGTACAAGCCATAAAAACTTTTGAGCGGGCAAATGTCATAAATAACCCTTTTCTTCTTGGACTAAAAACAGAGCATTAGCATAACAAAAAAAAATACAAACACGTCAAACTTCTCAGTTTATTCCATATGTAGATGTTTTAAGCCCGTGGATGATGCGCTGCATGCAGCTGCTGCATCCGCACTTGCGCGACATGGGTATAAATCTGGGTGGTCGACAGGTCACTATGTCCAAGCAGCATCTGTACCACACGTAAATCTGCGCCATGATTGAGCAGATGCGTCGCAAAGGCATGCCGCAAGGTGTGCGGTGACAGCTCGGATGCAATCCCGGCCTGTAAAGCATAGCGTTTAATCGCATACCAGAAATTTTGCCGGCTCATGATGCCGCCATGCTGAGTCAAAAACAGATAATCGGTTGAGGTTTTATACAGTTGTGGACGGGCTTCATTCAGATATTTTTCCACCCATTCACAGGCCATGTGTCCCATCGGTACCAGCCGTTCTTTATTGCCTTTACCGACGATGCGTAAATAGCCCTGTTTTAAGTTAATCAGTTCCAGACGTAAGTTAATCAGTTCAGTGACACGTAAACCGCAAGCATACAGCACTTCAAACATGGCACGGTCACGCAGGCCTAAAGCAGTATTGATATCGGGGGCATCAATCAAGGCCTCAACATCGGCTTCAGACAAATCTTTGGGCAAGGCACGGCCAAGCTTCGGGGTTTTATGCGCTGCCACCGGATTATCACTACGCAGCTTCTGTTCACGCAGAAATTTATAAAATGAACGCAAGGCTGACAGACAGCGGGCAATTGAGCGTGGGCTTTTTTGCTGTTTGGTCAGTGCAATCAATACATCGGAAATATCGTCATGGGTCCATTCTGGCAAAGGCTTGCTCAGACATTCTGCACATTGCAGCAAATCAGATAAATAGGCATTTCGGGTGTGTGGACTGACCGTTTGCGCAATCAGATAATCACGAAAACCCTGTAAATAGCTCAAGGCTTCAGGAATTTGAACCGGGGCGGGAATACGGGGTTTTTTATTCAGCATAGGGTGCAAGGATCTGATCTGAAAAAGCGATGAATTTAATAGGTATTCTCCACTGTAGTTTAATTTCACCAGACTGTCGATGTGATATAAAAACTAATTCAGCATGTAATCAATCTTATTTGTTAATTATTCTCATTTGTTTGTATACTGTACAAAATAGTTCAGGAATTTCACGGTGCGTTTGTCTGATTTAAAAGCAAAACAAATTGCCATCATTCGAAAAGTGAGTCGAACAACTGATGGTGAAAGTGCTCTACACGATGTCGTCGCGAGTCGTTTGGAAACTCTAGGCTTTGTGCCGGGTACGAAGGTACAGGTGATTACGAAAGGTATTTTTGGTGGAGATCCCATTTTGATTCAAGTTGGATTTACCCGTTTTGCTTTGCGTAAATCAGAAGCAGCCAAAATTGAAATCGAACAGGCGGTGTCGGCATGAGTGATACATTACGTATTGCCCTTGTCGGTAACCCTAACTGCGGTAAAACTTCATTATTCAACCATTTAACCGGAACACGCCAAAAAGTTGGTAACTATGCGGGGGTCACGGTTGAACGTAAAGTCGGTACGTTTCAGCTTGCTTCAGGCAAAGCGGTGCGGGTACTGGATTTGCCAGGAACTTATAGTCTGGATGCGACCAGTCCGGATGAAGAAATCACCCGTAATGTGGTGCAAGGTAAAATCGCAGAAGAACAGCAGCAGGATGCATTCTTATGTGTGGTAGATGCCACTAACCTGAAACTGCATCTGGGTCTGGTCCTAGAAATGATTGCTTTGGGGCGTCCGATTCTGGTTGTACTCAACATGATGGATGAAGCACGCCGTCGTGGGATGCAAATCAATACCCAGAAGCTGTCTGAACGTCTCGGCGTGCCCGTGGTGGAAACTGTAGCGGTACGCAGTTCAGGCATTGAAAACCTGAAGAATGCCCTGGATCAGGGAAAATTCTCGGTACCGCAGACTGAACTGAGTGGCTTAAAGGGTGACCCGCATCAGCAGGTGGAAGTCATTCTGAACGACGTGGTCAATTTCGTCGATCAGGAAGACAAACGTACCGATTTTCTCGACAGGATTTTTTTACATCCGGTACTGGGTCTACTCAGCCTGGCTGTGATGATGTTCGTGATTTTCCAGGCGGTATTTGCCTGGGCTGCGCCGTTTATGGATGGCATCGAAACCTTCTTTGGTTGGCTCGGTGAATTCCTCGGTGAATATATTGCTCATCCCTTACTGAATAGTCTGGTGGTGGACGGGATTATTGCTGGTGCCGGCGGGGTGGTGGTATTCCTGCCACAGATTCTGATTCTGTTCTTCTTTATTCTAGTCTTGGAAGAATCAGGTTATTTACCACGAGCAGCCTTCTTGCTCGATAAGCTGATGTTTAAAGCGGGCCTGTCAGGCCGTGCCTTTATTCCGTTATTGTCCAGCTTTGCCTGTGCCATTCCGGGCATCATGGCATCGCGTACCATCAGTGATCCGCGAGATCGTTTAACCACGATTTTTGTGGCACCGCTGATGACCTGTTCAGCACGTTTGCCGGTATATGCCTTGCTGATTGCAGCTTTCATTCCACAGCAAACTGTCTGGGGTTTTATGAACCTGCAAGGTCTGGTGTTATTTGGCCTGTATATGGCGGGTATTGTCAGTGCTCTGGCGGTGTCTTTTGTACTGAAATTTTTCCATAAAGATAAATCCCAGCACATGCTGTTGATGGAGCTGCCAAGCTACCGTTTCCCGGATCTGAAAAACGTCTGGATCGGCTTGCTGGATCGCGGCAAAATCTTCTTGAAGCGGGTCGGCGGTATCATCTTTGCCTTATCGATTGTACTCTGGTTCCTGTGTACCTTCCCGCAACCCCCAGAAGGTGCGACTTTGCCGGCGATTGATTATTCACTGGCAGGTATGCTCGGTCATCTGATGCAGCCAATCTTTGCACCGCTCGGTTTTAACTGGCAGATCTGTATTGCCTTGATTCCAGCCATGGCAGCACGTGAAGTGGTGGTTGCTGCATTGGGCACTGTCTATGCACTGTCTGCCGTAGATGACGATGCAATGTCCGAAGGTCTCTCTTCACTCATCAGTAGTGGTGGTGATCTGGGCTGGTCAGTGGCGACAGGTCTGTCTTTACTGGTGTGGTTTATTTATGCACCGCATTGTCTGGCAACTTTGGCGACAGTCAAACGTGAAACTGGTTCCTGGAAAACGGTCAGTATCATGACGGTTTACCTGTTTGGCTTGGCATATTTCATGTCATTCCTGACTTATCAAATTGCTTCATATTATTTGGGCTAATCTCAGGTTGGCCTCGGCCCGTTGAGCTTGCCTGAGTATATGCATGGGAGATTGAGATGATTGAAATTCTGATTGTGGCGGCACTGGTGCTGTGGAGTGCGCTGGTGGTATTTAAAAAGGTGTTTCCGAACACCTCTCACTCAGTCTTCCAGAAGCTGTCTGATGCCTGCGCAGCAAAAGGCTGGACGCGTCTGGCCAAATGGCTGCAACCGGGTATGGCTGCAGGCTGTGGTGGCAACTGTGCCTGTCCGGTGTCGGAGCAAAGTGCACAGGAAAAGCCGGCCCAGCAAGCGGTCAAATGGAAATAAGTTCCTTTTTGGCTGTAATTTTAAAAACCGTCATGAGCATGACGGTTTTTTTACGCATGGACACAAAAAAATATGCAGAAAGCTCAATCAGAAAAGGCATTCAAAACAGCAAAGTGCTACCATTTCGTCAGTTTCAAAATAGACCAAAATATGGGGCGAAAATGTTAATACAACGTGGTGGGTTAAAAGTCGTTGCAGGACTCGGAATATCAGGTGTTGCAGCAGTCAATTTCTTACATGACCAGGGCTACCGCGTTGCAGTAACGGATTCTAGAGCCACCCCCCCGGGACATGACCAGATTCCGGCCGAAGTCCAGACCAGTTTCGGCCAGTTTGATGCCGAGCTGTTGCTTTCTGCAGAAGAAATCGTGATCAGTCCGGGACTGGATCCAAAATTGCCAGAAATTCAGGCGGCGATGGCGCAGGGTATTCCTGTGGTGAGTGAAATCCAGATTTTACGCCGTGCTACGGATAAGCCCATTGTCGCGATTACCGGTTCCAATGCCAAAAGTACAGTGACCACTTTGATTGGCTTAATGGCAGCCGATGCTGGCAAAAAAGTCGCGGTCGGTGGCAATCTGGGACGTCCTGCACTGGATTTAACCAAAGATGATCCTGAGTTATATATCTTAGAATTATCCAGTTTTCAGCTGGAAACTACTTCAAATCTGGCGGCTGAAGTGGCGGTGGTACTGAACATGAGTGAAGATCATCTGGATCGGCATGGCGATATGATGGGCTATCACACCGCCAAGCACCGGATTTTTCAGGGTGTGAAAAAAGTGGTGTATAACCGGGATGATTCTTTGACCCGTCCTTTGGTGCCAGATGTGACGCCGATGCAAAGTTTTGGCCTGAATGCACCCGATATGAACCAGTACGGGATTCTTAAAGATACCGATGGTGGCATCTGGTTGGCGCGTGGTCGTGAACGTCTGTTAAAAAGTACCGAGATGTATATGCAGGGCACGCATAATGTTGCCAATGCCCTGGCTTGTCTGGCACTCGGTGAAGCGATTGGTTTGCCATTGGACAGCATGCTAAATACTTTAAAAACCTTCAAAGGTCTGGAACATCGCTGCGAATTTGTCAAAGCAGTGCAGGGCGTACGTTATTATAACGACTCCAAAGGCACCAACATCGGTGCAACCTTGGCGGCACTCGATGGTTTAGGTATGGCGATTGAAGCCCAAGGTGGCAAAGTTGCGATTATTCTCGGTGGACAGGGCAAAGGACAGGACTTTAAGGCTTTGCGTGAATCATTGAGTAAATATGCCAAGATTGCAGTGCTGATTGGTGAAGACCGTCCGATCATCGAAGCAGCGATTAGGGGCACGACTGAGCTGGTTCATGCAGAGAGTTTGCAGCAGGCCGTAGAAATCTGCCAAAAGCACACCCAGGCAGATGATGTCGTGCTATTGTCTCCTGCATGCGCAAGTTTTGATATGTTCTCGGGTTATCCTGAGCGTGGTCGCAAGTTTGTTGCGTATGTGAATGAACTCAATTAAGAATAACAAGGATTCGTGATATGGCTGGGTTTGCTCAGACTACGATCAATAAACTAAACCAATTTTATAGCCAGTGGGTACCCAAGCTCCCCGCTGAGCTAAATCCACGGAATGTACTAATTTTCTGTGTATTGGCTTTACTGTGTATTGGTTCGATCATGGTGGCATCGGCCTCGATGCCTTATGCTGAACGTATGCATGAAAATGCCTTTCATTATATTAGCCGCCATGGCATTTCGATTTTTGTGGCAGCAGTAGCCGCCTATCTAACCTATAAAATTCCCTTAAAGGTCTGGTTTAATAACACCTTCTTTTTGTGGATTATTACCATTGTACTGTTGGTGGCCGTGCTGGTGGTCGGGACTGAGGTCAATGGTTCCAAGCGCTGGATTCGGGTGGCCGGATTTACCTTGCAGGCCTCGGAAGTGGCGAAAGTGATGATGGCGATTTTTACCGCGGACTATGTGGTACGCCGTGCGGAAGAAGTCCGGAACAATATTAAAGGTTTGGTTCGTTTAAGTGCGATTATGGGTGTGACCGTCGGTTTGATTATTCTTGAGCCGGACTTGGGGGCAACCGTAGTAATTACCTTGACCATGCTTGGCGTGTTTTTCCTCGCGGGTGCGCCGTGGATTCAGTTTGGTGTGGCCTTTATGACCTTGGTCGGTGCATTTGCCGCAGCGATTTTATTAGAGCCTTATCGCTTGCAGCGTTTGATGTCTTTTTCAAATCCATGGGAAGATCCACTGGGTAGCGGTTATCAGCTCTCGAATGCACTAATGGCCTTCGGCCGTGGTGAGTGGGCCGGGGTTGGATTGGGGCACAGCATTCAGAAAATGTCTTATCTGCCTGAAGCGCATACTGATTTTATGCTGGCGATTTTAGGTGAGGAATTTGGCTTTTTAGGTATTGCGACCATCCTGATCCTGTCTTTTACCATGCTGGTCTGCTGTATCCGGATCGGACATCGTGCCTTGCAACATCAATATCTACGCGCCGGCTATCTGGCCTATGGGATCTGTATCATTTTCCTGTTACAGATTCTGGTGAATGCCGGTATGAATATGGGCGTGTTACCGACCAAAGGTTTGACCCTGCCATTTATTAGTTATGGGGGTTCATCATTGATTATCTGTGCGGTGATGATCAGTTTAGTGCTGAAAATTGATTCGACCACTCGGCAGGTCAATCCAAGCCGGGAAGAATCAAGCTTCTAGATTGGAGTTGGACCCGGGCTCCGGCTGAGCATGGTCAAGCACTGTGCTCGGCATTGCAGTTCCGCAATTGGAACAGGTCACAAAAGCAGTTTTAGGCTTGGAAAGTGGAATCAATGGAATAAAAAACAAAGAAAAATAATGACGTTGCTGTTTCAGCTCATAGCCTGTACGGGTTCGGCAGACTGGACACAGGAACTGGCTCTTTTCAATAGTTTTGGTTTTAGGGCCGAATCCAAAAATAAAAAACATCTGCTTTTCCTCTCTGATTTTAATTCTAGAATTCTAGCTTAAGCCAAAACAGGTTTTTATTGATAACAACCTTGTAGCGCTGTTGTATGTGGAATCCGTTCAATGTTCCATTGCGCAACCGCCTGTTGCAGCATGCGTTGTGGCGTATCCAGATCAACTTCAGCCTGATGCAAAGCATTAAGTGCCTGTTTTAAGAGTTGTGGGGCCTGACTTAAATCCAGTGCTTGGGCCAGATTCTGTTTTGAGAGTTTTTGTCCCTGATCATTCATCGCTAGGGGTAGATGCATATAATTCAGACGCGGATAACCGAGCAACTGCCCCAGATAGATTTGCCGTTCGGTATTGTCCAGCAGGTCAGCACCACGTACCACATGGGTCATGCCTTGCAGATAGTCATCGACCACTACCGCCAGCTGATAATTAATAATCCCGTCACGACGTTTTAAGACAAAGTCTCCCAGATCTTTCTTCAGCTTTGAGCAGTGTCGACCTTGTAATTGATCTTCAAAACAGATTTCGATATCTTCGACTTTTAAACGGATCGCTTGATTGTCGAATGCCAGAGCTAGGTCACGGCAGGTATCCTGATAGATATGATTGGAACCGAGCATTTTACGGGTACATTGACAGGCATAAACCAGACCCTGCTGACGTAATTGTTCGATCACATCTGCATAAATATCTAAACGGTCTTTCTGGAAAATGATTTCGCCGTCTGGCTCAAGCTGAAAGGCGTCCATGGCACGCAAAATATGCTCTTCACTGCCCGGATAAATACGCGGAATATCGGTATCTTCCACCCGAACCAGCCATGTGCCGTGGTTGGCTTTGGCATCGCAATAACTGGCAACTGCGGTAATGAGGGAGCCAAAATGCAAAGGGCCGGTTGGCGATGGCGCGAACCGACCCACATAAGCCATCCTATTGTCCCCCTCCTTTTTTAAAGGAGGGGTTAGGGGAGGATTATTCAACAGCATCATTAACCGTTATTTTGCTTCTCTTTGATTTCCGCCAGGGTTTTGCAGTCAATACATAAAGTAGCCGTTGGACGGGCTTCTAAACGACGCAAACCAATTTCGATGCCACAAGTTTCACAGAAACCATAGTCATCATTCTGGATCGCTTCGATTGACTGTTCGATTTTACGGATCAGTTTACGTTCACGGTCACGGGTACGCAGCTCAATTGCAAATTCTTCTTCCTGAGTGGCACGATCGTTGACATCAGGCAGGGCAGTATTCTCATCTTGCATCGTATTCAGCGTACGATCCACTTCTGACATCAACTCGGCTTTCCAGGCCAGCAATATTTGGCGGAAATGCTGAAGCTGACCTTCAGACATGTATTCTTCATTTTTTTTAGGTTGATAAGGTTCAATACCAAATAAGCTAGCAGTAGAACCACCGTCAGTCGTTTTAGGCTTAGATTTGCGTACGCGCTTTGCAGCTTTCTCTTCTACAACTTCAATTTGATTGTCTAAGACTTGATTTTGGTTGTCATTCGCCATTTAGGGCATTCCTCATCATATGCGTATGATTGATTGCTACGCAAAAAATATGGTGATATGCAATTTTTATCCACCCTGTAGAAGGATTATCCTCCTGTGGGGGCCGTCATCATATAGACTTTTTATGCTTATTGATAGTCTTTGATGTCTGGACTATGCATATCACATTTCCTTTGGTTGCAATAAAGTAATGCAAAAAAAACAAATTGAAAAGTTAATAACCTGAAATTTCAGTATTAATATTTTGCTGACTCAATGCCACCCGTTCAATATAGGTATCAAACTCACCATTTTGTTGCAAATGTAATACACGATAACCGGGCGCCGCCTGATCTAGCGCGAAATCCTGGCTTTTAGGTTTGAACTGCACACTGGTCGATGGCGTGGATAAAAAATAGATACCATGCCATTCATTACAGGAATCCTGATGCACATGACCAAACAAGACCAACTTTATATTCTGGTGCCGTGCCAGGACATCTTTTAAATCTTCAGCATTTTTCAGCCGGTGCTGATCAATCCAGTGCGATTTCATCGCAAAAGGGTGATGATGACAAGCGATGATGACATGCTGATGCTTAAACTCAAGCAATAATTGGTTCAATTGATCAAGCTGAGCTTGTTCCACCCAGCCATCAACCTTGCCTTGAACCGCACTATTCAACAAAATCATGGTCCAGCTACCAAAATGAATCGCATGTACCTGATTGGCATTCTGATGAAACGGAAAGATCCGGGTGTCATCATGATTACCCGGAATCTGATAATGCGGCACGTTTAAGGACTGGATAAAGTCTAAATAACGCTGATAAGTTCGTTCCACCGGCACCTGGGCCAGATCACCGGTATGAATCAGCGCATCCATTTTGCGAAAGCGCTGCTGAATCTGCTGCATCACCTCATGAAAACTCTGCTCGGGATTCATCCGGGCAAATTCCAGCTCTTCCCGATCCATCAAATGGGTATCAGAAATCTGGATAATGGTCCAATCCGGCTGCGTGTCTGTGCTTGACTGCTGAAAACTCATGTCTTTCCCCTTAGACATATTCCTGCAGTATGAATATGTTGTTGCAACCATTGCAAGGCCATAATGACAGGTGCATTTCTTAAGCGACCATTCGTGAGCAAGGACGGAATATCGGCATAATCCAGAATATGCAGCTGGATATTTTCCCCTTCATCCGGCATGCCAAAAATACCGCCCTGTTCAGGCAATTCGGTCTGGGCCACATATAAATGGAAAAGCTCAGAACATGCTCCGGCGGAAGGATAGAAGCTGAAAATGTGCTGTAGCTCATCCAGAGTACAGCCTGATTCTTCGAGTGCTTCGCGACGGATACACGCTTCAGGCGCTTCATCGCCATCCAGAACACCAGCAATCACTTCGAGTTGCCACGGTGAATCGACATCGTCCAGTCCGCCAATCCGAAACTGTTCAATCAGGCCGAATTTCTGCTGTTGATGGTTATAGAGCAGCACACCCGCTGCTTCTGGCCGGTGAATCAGCTCACGTTGCAAAATAGGCGTCGAGCTGTCCTGCTGGAATAAACGGTGTCGCAGGCTGACTTTTTCCACCTGAATAAATCCCCGGTACAAAAACTCACGTGCCTCTATGCGAAAGTCTTTTTTATTATAAGAGGCCTGTTTAATAATATTCATATGCTCAGATAGAATGAATTGATTTATTTTCATCCTATCTGAGTTTTTTTTGAAGACAACTGTTTTTTTTAAAGTTTTATAGTTTGTGGTACAGATTTTGGCCAGACTTATGGAAGCTGGCTTTCATCTGATCCATACCTGCTTCAATTTCGGCCTGAGAGCTTGCCGGCTGATCAGGCTTGGCCTGCTGATTGGCATAGTCTCGAACATTCTGGCTAATCTTCATTGAACAGAACTTCGGTCCACACATGGAACAGAAATGTGCAGATTTATGGGCTGCTTTGGGCATGGTTTCATCATGCATGCTGCGGGCTGTATCCGGATCCAGACTCAAATTAAACTGGTCTTCCCAGCGGAATTCAAAACGTGCCTTGGACAGCGCATTGTCCCGGGCCTGTGCGCCTGGATGCCCTTTGGCCAGATCGGCTGCATGTGCTGCAATCTTGTAGGTAATAATGCCGTCTTTGACATCTTTCTTATTCGGCAAACCCAGATGCTCTTTCGGGGTGACATAGCACAGCATGGCAGTGCCATACCAGCCAATCATCGCAGCACCAATGGCTGAAGTAATATGGTCATAACCCGGGGCGATATCCGTAGTTAAAGGCCCAAGGGTATAGAAGGGCGCTTCTTTACAGACTTCCAGTTGCAGGTCCATATTTTCCTTGATCATGTGCATTGGGACATGCCCCGGACCTTCAATCATTACCTGTACATCATGTTCCCAGGCATGATGGGTCAGTTCACCCAAGGTTCTCAGTTCAGCGAACTGTGCTTCGTCATTGGCATCCTGCACACAGCCCGGACGCAGGCCATCGCCGAGGCTGAAAGACACATCGTAGGCTTTCATAATGTCGCAGATGTCATCGAAATGGGTGTAGAGAAAGTTTTCCTGATGATGCGCCAGACACCACTGTGCCATGATCGAACCGCCACGCGAAACAATGCCGGTTAAGCGATTCGCCGTGAGCGGTACATATCTTAAAAGTACACCGGCATGAATGGTGAAATAATCCACGCCCTGTTCCGCCTGTTCAATCAGGGTATCTTTAAAGATTTCCCAGGTCAGGTCTTCGGCTACGCCGTTGACTTTTTCCAAGGCCTGATAGATCGGTACGGTGCCAATTGGCACGGGAGAATTGCGGATAATCCATTCCCGGGTTTCATGGATGTTCTGCCCGGTTGAGAGATCCATAATGGTATCTGCACCCCAGCGTGTCGCCCAGGTCATTTTCGAGACTTCTTCTTCAATCGAAGAACCCAAAGCCGAGTTACCAATATTGGCATTGATTTTCACCAGAAAATTGCGTCCGATGATCATCGGTTCCAGTTCCGGATGATTGATATTGGCCGGAATAATCGCGCGGCCGGCAGCGACTTCCTGCCGTACAAACTCCGGGGTGATTTCAGTCAGGTTTTTAGCGCCGAAATTTTGTCCCGGATGCTGGCGCATATCGACACCCTCCAGTTGACGCAGGTTTTCACGAATGGCGATATATTCCATTTCTGGCGTAATCATGCCTTGTTTGGCATAGTGCATCTGGGTGATGTTCTGGCCGCGTTTGGCTTTGCGCGGTTTTTGAATATGCGCGAAACGGATGGCCGCAGTACGGATATCACGTAAACGTTGTCGGCCAAATTCAGAGCTTAAATCGTCCAGCATTTCCGTATCGTTACGCTGTTCAATCCAGCTGTCACGGATATTGGGCAGGCCTTTATTCAGGTCAATCGTCACATTGGGGTCGGTATAGACACCAGACGTGTCATAAACCATCAAGGGCGGATTATATTCACCGCCCAAGCCGGTCGGGGTTTCACTGAGGGAAATTTCCCGCATCGGCACCTGAATATCAGGACGCGAGCCTGGCAGATAGACTTTACGTGAAGCGGGTAGAATGCGCGTTAAATCACGTGCTTCCTGTTCATGCGTGGAGAGAGAAGTTTCAGAAGAAAGATTCGTTAACTGGTTCATGGCTATGATCCTTATGAATGACATCAACGAATCAAGCACGACCAAAAACGCGGACAGATTTATCCTGAGCAGATAAAGCAGGGGCTGGGTTTTTAGCTGGCTTGATTCCTACGCAGGTATTAACCTGATCAGGTTCAACGGTACCCATGCTCAATTCCTGATAAAGATAAAAGGAATCACATGATCTCAGCGAGGGATTACTCGCGCTCCGTCAAGCGAGGCTAAAGCTTAGCTCAGTTTATGCCGAATAAACAGGTCTAAATCTCTCAACTTTAGCGATGATCTCTTCAGGCAGGGGAAGCTGGACTCAAGCCAAATATTTCTAGCTAGATACAGAATGCATCCATAAAACAGTCTTTATCATATTTTTGTGAGGGTGGGCTGATCTTGGCATAATACAGAATCTGTTCAGCATCCGAACGGTTTCGATAGTCGGCAGGCAAGGCTTGCTGGCGCTGTTGTGGATTCATGTCCAGAAACTCCAGAAATTGGCGAGCCTGGGTCGAAAGCGTTGATTTCTGACCACTGGATAGACCAATAATGGTTTCCAGATGACTGGTATCGACTGCATAACGGTCGCGATAATCCTCAGAAACGGGAGATGCTTCGGTGCCTCTAAACAAAAAATAGGTATATTGTTTCAGCAGGTATTCGGCATCCCGCTTATAGCTGCTCTCAGGATAGGTCTTGAGATAATCTTCCCAAAGCAGACTGCGGGCTGCAATGTCAGCTGCTTCAATTTGCAGGCGTTTTTCCACCAGTACCGGCTGCATATTCTGTTCAGCCAGATGTTCAATAAAGGCTTTTTCAGCGTCGGGTAAATAAGGCGCAAAAATGCGGGCCAGATATTCCGGACTACGACGATAATGTAAGTTGCCATCGCCAAGATCCAGCAGTTCGACATAAGCCTGACCTTTGTGTTTTAACAGGTACTGGTCACGTGAGGTGAGCTGCTGAAAATGGGCTTGCTGAATGGTCGGATGCTGGGCCATTTCCAGCGCATACTGTTCAAAGGCGCGTTGCTGGAACTCGGTACGGTCGACGGCTAAAAAGCGCTGATACATTTCAGTAGAACGCAGCATCAGATGCTTCTGCTCCGCCAATTCCATCAGGGGCAGACACACTTTAAGATCCTGATTAACCTGTTCCAGCGCAAAAGTGGTGCGTTGGTCATTAATCTGGGACATATTTTTTTCAATATTCTTGCACATCAGGCTAAAGTCATTGACTGGACTTTGCTTCTGATTGGTCTCAGTCTGTTCGACCTGGATCTGTGGTTCCGACGGCTGCTGACAGCCTGCCAGAAACAGCAGACTGCCGGAAATTAGACAGGCTTTGAATATCGACGGGAATGGCATTAACACTATGTTTCAGGACTCTGTATAGGTGAATTCAGAAAATAACGGCCTTGCTGGGAGATATATTGTATAGATCAAATAAAAATACTATGTTTAGTATTGTGAATTGCTTTGTTACATTGGGGGTATAGATCTTGAAAATTGAATTAATCGTGGATAAAACCCGAGAGTTATATTAAAAAGTTAATAAAAATCATACGCAAAAATGCAAAAAATCTCTTTAGTATGGCTTAGCTTAAAGCGCCAGAATTTTTGATCTGAATGGCTGTTAGGGGTTAACACTATAAAATGAAACTAAAACTCAGTGTCATGGCCGGTTTATTGTGCAGTAGTCCGGCGATTTTTGCCCTGGATTTGCAACAAGCCTATGCGCGCGCCCAGCAAAACGATCCGAACTGGCAAGCGAATCTGTTGCAATATCAGGCCGATCAGCTCAATCTGGGGATTGCTAGCGGAAATTTACTGCCGACCGTGAGCCTTTCAGGAAATATCACCCGTAAAAACCAGTCTGTTGATGCACCTGCCGATCCACAGTTTTCTAATTTCATTACTTCCAGTAATACCACCCGCCAGGTGGCTTTAACTGCACGCCAGCCTTTATTCCGCTGGGATGCCTGGCAGGGCTATAAACAAGTCAAAACTTCGGTCGAACTCAGCGAAGTCAACTTACGTCTGCAAAAACAGCAGCATATTTTACAGGTGGCAGAAGCCTATTTTAACGTCTTGCGTCAGCAGTCTTTGACCACGGCATATTTGCAGGAAGAACAGGCTCTATCTGAGCAGCTGCGCATGATGAATGCCAAACTAAAAGAAGGTCTGGTGGCACGTAGTGAGGTCAGTGAAGCCAATGCCCAGTATCAAAATGCCCAAGCCAACCGGATTTCGACCCAAGTTCAGCTGGTTCTAGCTCAGGAGCAACTGGCTCAACTGATCGGGCCTTACCGAGAAAATCTGGCGGTATTACGCAATGACTTCCAGTTTCAGAAACCGATTCCAAGTGACATGCAGTCCTGGACAGATTTGGCACAAAGCCAGAATCTGAACATTCTGCAAGCCCGTCTGCAAAAACGCTATTCTGAAGATGCCAAGCGGGTTGAGCAGGCCGCCCTCTATCCGCAGGTTGAAGCGGTCGGCACCTATGGCTATCTGAAACAGACACCAGAAACGATTATGTCCAGCAATGGTGATTTCGACCAGATTGGGGTGGAAGTCAACTGGAACCTATTTAGCGGTGGCCGTACCCAGAAAAGTATTCGTCAGGCTGGGGTCAATGTACAAAAAAGTGCAGCCCAATTAGACGCTGCGATCCGTAAAGCCAATACCGATGTGAAGCAGTCCTTTATGCAGGTAGAAACCGATCAGGCCAAACTGAATGCGCGTAAAGCAGCAATGGAATCTTCGGAAATGGTTTCACAAGCCTCCAGAGCCCAATATCAGGAGGGCTTAAAGACCATGGTCGATGTGTTGCTGGCCCAGCGCAATGCTTTTTCTGCCAAAACGGATTATCTGAATGCCAAATATGATTATCTGCTGCATGTACTCCAGTTACAGGCTTCAGTCGGGCAGCTGACCGAAAAGGAGCTGGCAGAGCTGAATGCCTGGCTGATCGAATATGATTCACCTCAGCCCAGATGACGCTACGATTGTCATCAAACTTTCATCATAAATATGCTTTAATGTGCTTTATTATTGATCATCGCTATATGCCGTTTCAGGAGTAGACTTCCTTGTGTCCAAATAATCCTGTGTTAAGTCATCACATTTCTTCGCAATTTAATGAAGAGTTGCAGGACGTCAATACCAAATTCATGACCATGGGCGGACTGGTGGAACAGCAGGTGGCCAACGCCATTCATGCCTTACTGGATACCGATGTCGCCATGGCGATTGATGTGCAGTTTCAGGACAATGTTGTCAATCAGATGGAAAGAGACATTGATGAAGCACTGACCCTGATTCTGGCACGCCGTCATCCTGCTGCGATTGATTTACGGATGGTACTTGCCATGTCCAAGGCCAATACCGATCTTGAGCGTATTGGTGATGAAGCGTCTAAAATAGGCCGGATTGCACAAAGCCTGAGCGAAGAGGGTAGTTCGCCGCGCGGTTATATGGAAACCCGGCATATTGGCAACCAGGTTCGGGTGATGATTCATGATGCACTGGATGCTTTTGCACGTCTGGATGTAGATCAGGCCTTGAAAGTGATGTTGGCAGATGCGGATATCGACCGTGAATACCAGTCAGCAACACGTACCCTCATGACCTATATGATTGAAGATCCGCGACATATTAGTCGTGTTATCAATGTACTATGGGTGCTTCGTTCACTCGAAAGAATTGGCGACCATGCCCGGAATATTTCTGAACAGGTGATCTATATGGTCAAAGGTTTTGACGTACGTCATACCAGCGTCGAAGAAATTGAGCAAAAAGTTCAGCGTTAAAAACAATTATCTCTCAATAAAAGACCTCCCGCTCGGAGGTTTTTTTATTGGCTTGGAAGAAGCCCTAACCATGGGTTTCTTCCTCGGCATCATCCTCAAAAGTCTTGGCGATTTTTTCAATATTCAGGCTCTTGGCCATGGCATCAAAAATTTCCTTATACACGCCTTGCTGATGATAAAGCTGAGCGTGCTCACCATGTTCGGCAATCCTTCCCTCTTTCATCACATAGGTATAATCCGCGTCAATAATTTGCGACAGGCTATGTGAAATGATGATCACGGTACGGCCTTGCTTGATTTGATCCAGACTTTGCTTGATCTGTTCGGTGGCGATGGCATCCAGGCTCGCCGTCGGTTCATCCAGAAAAATAATCGGTGGGTTTTTCAGGAACATCCGCGCCAGGGCAATGCGTTGCTGCTGTCCGCCAGACAGCATGAGGGCATCGCTATCATAGCCATCCGGTAACTGTAAAATCTGCGCATGAATCGAGGCTTTTTCTGCCGCCTCAATGACATCGTCCATTGAAGCTGTAGTTTTGCCATAACGGATATTCTCAAAAATAGTGCCTTGAAAAATATGATTTTTCTGCAACACCAGACCAATATGATCACGCAAAAATTGGGTGTCATAGTCTTTCAGGTCAATGCCATCCAGTTTGATCTGGCCTTGTTGCGGCTCATAAAACTTATCCAGCAGGCTGATCAGGGTAGATTTCCCCGCACCGGATAAGCCGACCAAAGCCGTGATCTTATTCGGACGAATTTCCATCTCAATATCTTTCAGGGCATGATGGCCATTCGGATAATAAAAATTCACCCCAGTCAGTTCAAATTTACCAGTCACTTGCGGTTTTTGTTGACCACTTTGTTCAATTTCCTGATCCGCTTCCAGAATCTTAAAGAAGCTTTCTGAATAGATCATGGCATCATTCACTTCATCATAAATCCGGTGCAGTGAGCGAATCGGGGCGGAGACATTATTAAACAGAAGCACATGAAACATGATCATGCCGATACTCATCTGGCCATCCAGCACAAAATAAGAGGTCAGAATAATAATCAGCACAATGCCGATCTGTTCAAGGAATGTTTTCAGACCATCAAACAGGAAACTGGTCTGACGGGTTTTCATCTGGTTGTCGGTCAGTTCGCGTTGCAATCCTAGCTGCTTTTCCGACTCAATCGCTTCCCGGTTAAAGGATTTGATCACGGTAATTGAATTAATAATACTGAGAATACCTTGACTCTTTTTCTCGCGGCCATCTCTTAAACTGCGGCGCCAACCACCGAGCTTTTGTGCCTGTTTATAGGTCAGCCAGAAATAGATTGGGACAATGGCGGTGGCCACCAGACCAACATACATATTGGCATAGTACATTAGGCCCAAAGCCACAATTGCGCTGGTAAATAACGGTAAAATATCAATAAAGAAGATCTGTACCAGACGGGTCAGTGAGCCGATACCACGATCAATTCGGGTCTGTAATTTTCCGGCCTGATTATTTTCCTGATTAAAAAATTCCAGACGATATTTTAAGAATTTTTCAATAATTCCTTGGGCCAGATCCTGAGAAACAAAAATCCGTAGCTTTTCTCCATAAAACTTCTGGCCGAACTGGACAAAGGCATTGATAATCTCTTTACCGAGCAAGATCGCTGAAATCGTAATCAGAATATGCCAGCCCTGCTCCAGTCCCTGACCTTGTTCCAGCAGCGCATTGATACTATCGACTGCATATTGCAGGGTTAGCGCATTGACCTGTGCGGTAAAGGATCCGATCAGGGTCAAAATCAGCGTGGCAATGACCAGCACCCGATAGGGCTGAACAAAAGGACGAAGTTTCTGAAACAGCTGCCATAAGTTCATAAAGGATTATTTTTATTGTGAAAGTTAAATTCAGTTTAGGCAGGAACAGGACAAGTCACAAGAGCAAATCTTGTAGTCATTTGTGAAATCCGGTTGTACTTTTTCAAAGTCAATGTCAGTATTTTCAGTAAGATACTGGGTCTAATTGAGATGACTTTAGATTTATTTGCGCCCCAACCTGAAACGAATATCTTACCCTTTGATGGGGTGGTGGAGGACTATGGTCTGATTCTGGAGCAGGCACAAAGCCAGCAGTATTTGCAGTATTTTCTGAGCCAGTTGGCCTGGCAACATGATGAAGTACGGTTGTTCGGCAAGCACTATATCACAGCACGCAAGGTGGTCTGGTATGGCGATGCGCACTATCAATATCGCTATTCGGGGACGCTCAAGCAAGCTCAGTTGTGGCCCCCGGGATTATTGCGTTTAAAACAGCATATTGAACAGCTGGTGGGTCATCCCTTTAATTCCTGTCTGGCCAATTTATATGAAGATGGTTCACAAGGCTTGGGCTGGCATAGCGATGATGAGCCTGCCTTATATACAGGAAGTTCTCGGGAAAATGTCATTGCTTCTCTGAGTCTGGGCGCGATCCGTAAAATGAGTTTTAAACATAAAACTCACGGGGATAAAGTCGAGTTACTGTTACACAGTGGCCAACTGATTGTGATGCGCGGCCAGACCCAGCAGTACTGGAAACACAGCATTGGTAAAAGTAGCAAAGTTTTGACACCCAGAATTAACCTGACCTTTCGTTATTTTTATCCTTAAATCATGTTTTTAGGCATAAAAAAGCATCCCAAAGGATGCTGATTTTAAAATTTCATCAGCAGTTTAAGGGGTGATTCCGGCAGGATGGCGATACCAACTTTCAATCAATAAGGCTGCGGCGATACTATCAGCAGAAAGTTTCTTGCCGCGACCTTGCGCCTGATAATGATCCAGCTCATCGCGTGCTTCACGGGTGGTCAGACGCTCATCCACCATCAAGGTTGCAATATTGGTCTGGTGCCGTAAACGGCGCGCAAATTTACGTGCCCGTGTCGAAAGCTCCGATTCACTATCATCCATATTCAGTGGCAAACCGACCAGAAATAGATTCGGTTGATGGCTTTTTACTATTTTGAGCAGTTCATCCCAGTTCGGAATGCCGTCTTTCATGGGAAATAAAGGTAGGGGACTGGCACTTGCAATCAGGGATTGTCCAACAGACATTCCCATTTTTTGTGTACCAAAATCAAACGCCATAATGGTTTGTGGCGTGTTTACATCAGGCATGTCCAATCTCGGAAGATAACCAGTTGCGGTCGACGCCCATCTTTTTATAGGCAGCATCCCAACGGTCGTTATAAGGTAAGTTAAAAATCAGATCCATATCAGAATCACAAATCAGCCAGTCACCGCGGGCAATTTCCTCTTCTAGCTGGTGTTTGCCCCAACTGGCATAGCCGAGTGCGATTTGATAGCGACCCACACCTTCATTATGCGCAATTGCATCCAGAATATCTTTGGAGGTGGTGATACAGACATTTTCACCCACCGCAATAGAGGAATGCCAGGTCGGCTGACCGGTATGCAGCACAAAGCCGGCCTCAGGGCGTAAAGGGCCACCTTGCAAGACTTCATGTGGATTGACATTGTCTGCTTCAATATCAAGATCATTCAGCAATTCTTTAATTTGAATACCGGCAGGGCGATTGATGATGATGCCTTGTGCACCATCTTCATCATGGCGAGCCAGATAGATCACCGTCTGGGCAAAAAAATCATCATCCGCATGTGGCGGCGCAATCAGACAACGATGTGTCAGAAACTGTTTGGTCACCTGAGCAGTTCTCCTTAAAATCAATTTCTTCGCAAAGAAATCGTATGATCCTAACCGCTACGTTACTCGAGCTTTATGGATTTACCAACTTTTATTTGTCTGGATTGTGATATTTAAACCTGCTGAAATTTCAACTGACGTAACTGACGGGCATGTTGTAAAGTCGTTTCACTGATTTCAACACCACCGGTCATGCGCGCGAGTTCATCAATACGTGCATCTTCTTGCAAACTCAGAATGGTGCTGCTGGCCGGGTCGGTTTGCTGCTTTTTCACGAGTAAATGCTGATCGGATTGTGCGGCCACTTGTGCCTGATGGGTAATACACAGAATCTGTACATGCTGGGCCAAACCTGCCAATAAACGCCCGACAATCTCTGCTGTACCGCCACTGATCCCGACATCAATTTCGTCAAAGACCAGTACTTCGGCTTCGGTTTTTTCTGCATTCATGACCTGCATCACCAGTGCAATACGCGACAGCTCACCACCTGATGCCACGCGAGCCAGGGGTTGTGCCGGAATGCCTTTATTGGCAGTAAATAGGAGTTGAATAAAGCTGAGGCCTTCACTCGATGGCTGTTCCAAAGCTTCAAACTTAAATTCGAAATGGGCTTCTGGTAGTGCCAGTTGTTTAACCTGTTCTGTGAGCTGCTTGGCCAGAGGTGCTGCGGCTTCACGGCGAATCTGATCCAGATGTTGGGCTTTCTCCAGAAAATCCTGATAAGAGACTGCAACCTGTTCAGCCAGTGTTTCCGGGTCTTCCAGTTGATGCAGCTGTTCTAATTCGGTTTGCCAGGTTTCATATTCTGCCTTGAGCAATTCCGGTTGAGTACGATATTTACGTGCCAGACGATGGAAAACCTCTAAAGTTGAATTCAGTTCTTCCATGCGTTCCGGGTCAAAACTCTGACGATCCATAAACTGACGTAAATTCGCCGCAGCATCTTCAAGTTCGCTTTGTGCATTTAATAAGGAATTATAAATTCCGGAAAGCTGCTCACTACGACCGGCATGCGATTCGACCCGACGCATAATTGATGCCAGTTCCTGGGTCATGTTCTGTTCAGCCTCATCGAGTACATTCAGGCTATAGACACAATCCTGCATGATCGCTTCATGATGGGAAAGCCGGTCAAATTCCTGCTCAATCTCCTGATAATCAGTCTGAACGATGTCTTCCAGTTCTTCCAGTTGCAGCTCAAGGGTTTCGATACGCTGTTTACGGGTGGCTTGTGCATCCAGTGCTGTCTGATGCTGGCGGATATTTTTCTGCCAGGTACTGTAAGCATCCCGTACCGCTTGCGCCGGCGCATAAAAGTGATAATAACGATCCAGCCAATGCTTCGGATAAGGCGGTTCGAGTAGTTGTTGCTGACTGTGCTGGCTATAGAGTTGTACCAATAAACGCCCAATTTCTTTTAGTTCGGACAGGCTGCTCGGTCGTCCATTGATCCAGGCTTTGCTGCGACCGGTGGCAAAAATTACCCGGCGTAAATGGATTTCACCTGATTCATCATCCAGCTCATGTTCTTTTAACCACGCGGCTTCAGGACTATGTTCCTGATAGCTAAAGCTTGCAGTCACATCGGCTTTTTCGGAACCATAACGCACATAATTGGTATCGGTTCGCTCACCCAGACAGGCAGACAAGGCATCTAACAAGAGGGATTTACCTGCACCGGTTTCACCGGTTAAAACGTTAAAACCTTTATCAATATCAATAGCAAGGTGCTCAGCTAAAGCAAAATTGATCAGAGTTAAATGTGTCAGCATAAACGCATCCGGGCTGCGAAAAGTTTGAGTGAAATAGCCTGATGTTGGATTGGGGTCACAACACGGCTGTGATTATAAATCAGGATGAATCAATTTCATTCTATCTTAAATTTTAGCGATTCATATATGCTTATTTCACTGTATTTTCGAAAGAAGCTGACTCAAAAGCCGGCAAATTCACTGCTTGTTTTCATAGTTTTGACATTGTCAAAGTTTAAGCTAGAAACCAAATCTGGCGGGCTGAATATACCATCAAGCCAGTAAACAAGCGGCCAGAATACCCCTTTCGCAACAGGCATTCAGGCGAGAAGCAATATTTCACCGCTGCCGACAAACTTCGATTGATTAGTTGAGAGTGCACATTTAAACTACAGCAATCAAAATATTACAAAATGCTTTATCTGGAGAAATCGCATGTCAGCTCAGTTTGATCATGTATCTGTACTTAAAAAATCAAATGTATATTTCGGCGGTTTATGTATCAGCCATATTGTTCAATTTGAAGATGGCACCAAAAAGACTTTGGGGGTCATTTTACCATCAGAAAATGCCTTAACCTTTGAAACGCATGTGCCTGAGCGCATGGAAATTGTTTCAGGTGAATGTCGTGTTCAGATCGGAGATAGCGAAGAAAGTGAGCTGTTCCGTGCAGGCCAGTCCTTCTATGTGCCGGGTAATAGCCGTTTTAAAATCGAAACCGATGATGTGCTGGACTATGTCTGCCATTTTGAAGGTTAAGTACAGCGCAAGATCAGTGCAAACCGGGCAAGAAATTTCAATGCGAATCGGTTAAACTAATCATTCTATAGAAATCCTGTGAAGTCAGCTTTACGGGATTTTTCTTTTATATATAAATTTAATTTAGAGGTCGTTCATGGCAAAACCTGAATATTTTTATGGCGTACATTCAGTGGAGTCATTGTTAGAGCTTGAGCCTGAACGTGTCTTGACATTATTCACTCTCAAAGGACGCGATGATCAGCGTTTAAAACGTGTACTGGAACTGGCTGAGCCGTTTGGCATCAGTGTGCAGCAAGCCAGCCGTGACAAACTGGAAAAATTGGCCGGTCAACCCTTTCATCAGGGTGTTGTAGCAGCCGTTCGTGCCCATCCGGTCTTGAATGAAAAAGATCTTGAGACATTATTGAGCGCAAATCCGCAAGCCTTGTTATTGGCCCTTGATCATATTACCGATCCACACAACCTCGGAGCATGTGTGCGTACCGCCGCTGCGATGGGTGTTGAGGCGGTAATTGCACCACGTGATCGTTCTGCAAGCTTGACTCCGACTGCACGTAAAGTGGCTGCCGGTGGTGCTGACAAAGTCAAATTTATTCAGGTGACTAATCTGGCGCGTACCTTGGGGCAAATCAAAGAAGACTTTAATGTGCGAGTCGTCGGTACCATGCTGGATGAAAAAGCGCTGCCGATTCAGGAGTTTGATTTCACCGGTACTGGTGTCTGTGTGGTGATGGGTGCGGAAGATACCGGTCTACGTCCAATTACACAAAGCCAATGCGATCAGACGGTGTATATCCCGATGGCGGGTAATCTGCAAAGCCTGAATGTCAGTGTTGCAACAGGTATGGCACTGTATGAAGCTTGCCGCCAGCGTAACCTGTAATTGATGATGGCATTGTCAGATCGTACACAGGGCTATGTCTTTCTACTGACGACTATGTGTATCTGGGGCGGTTTTACTTTAACCGCCCGTCTGAATGCGCTTTGGAACATCAGTGCCTGGGATATCGTGGCTCTGCGGTTTTCTCTGGCTTTTCTGATTCTGATGCCGATCTTGCTCTATCGCAAGGAGGCGGCTTTTTTACTGAAAAAAGAACCCTTTATTCTGGCCATGATTGGCGGAGTAATTTACTGTCTGTTTGCCTATAGCGCCTTTCATTATGCGCCTACCGCCCATGCCGCGATTTTCTTGAATGGCTGTATTCCGATTTGTACTGCCATCATGGCTTTTTTCCTGATGGGGCAGGCTTTTGATAAGCATACCTGGGCCAGCCTGATTATTATGATTGCGGTGCTCTGTATCATGAGTCTGTTGATGTATCAGGAAACCGGAGTGGCATTCGGGGCAGGGGATGGGCTATTTTTTATCAGTGCAATACTCTGGGCAATTTTTACCGTGTTATTGCGGAAATATCAGTTAACTGCATGGCAGGCAATGAGCGGCGTCGCGATCTGGTCAGCAGTGGTTTACGTACCTGTTTATCTGCTGTTTTTACCCAAAAATTTGAGTGTGCCAGAACCCCAGCACTTATTGTTTCAAACCATCTTTCATGGGGTTTTTGTGGTAATTATTGCCACTTTAAGCTATGTCGAAGCAATCAAGCGTCTCGGTGCATTTAAAGCCGGTAGCATTACCAATCTTGCACCATTTATTGCTGCGATTCTGGCGGTGCCTTTATTAAATGAAGCGCTGAGCCTGGCGATGATCTGTGGCTTGGTGGGGATGGCAATTGGGGCCTTACAGCCTTGGCGCTGGATTGGCCGTAAAGATAGTTTAGAAGCACAACTTGCAGCACAGAAAAAGCAGTCTTAATCGGACTGCTTTTTTTATACCTCAGGCAGCTGCCATGTTTAAATATTTTTCATGCAATGGGCGGAGATGGGCATAAAGATGATCCAGATGACCATCATTCAGCACAATATCATCAGCCATGGCCTGTTTCTGTTCACGTGACATTTGTGCGGCAATAATGTTTCGGATTTGCTCAATATTTTGACCATCACGTTGTGAGGCACGTTCAATTTGCAATTCGATTGTGGCATCAATCAGTAAGCGATGCTGAGTGAGCTCATGTTGATTGGTCTCAAACAGGAGCGGTGAAACCAGAATGGCATAGGAACTTTGCGCAGCATCTAACTGCTGAATAATCGAAGTGCGAATTGCTGGATGAGTAATATTTTCCAGGGTTTTACGTGCTTCAGGAGACTGGAAAATATATTCGCGCAAGGTACGACGATTCAGTGAACCATCTTCAAGCAGTACCCAATCCCCAAAAACCTGCTGAATCTGGGCAAGTGCAGGCTGGCCAATCTCGACCACTTCACGCGCCACCACATCGGCATCCACAACGACAATGCCTTGTGCTTCAAACCATTGGCTGGCCGCAGACTTGCCACTGCCAATCCCGCCGGTTAATCCGAGTATAAATTTCACTTTATTGACCTAAATACACTTTCATAATCTGCTCGCCCCACAGAAAAGCAATCCAGCCGGCAATCGCGATATAGGGACCAAAGGCAAAAGGCTGATTTTCCTTACGGACTTTCAGCAGGATAATCCCGATAATCGCGCCCACTAAAGAAGAAAGGAGCACAATTAATGGTAATAGCAAAGGCCCCATCCAGGCACCCAAGGCGGCAAGCAATTTAAAATCGCCATAGCCCATACCTTCCTTGCCAGTGACGATTTTAAAGACATAATACACCACCCACAGACACAGGAAGCCAATAATATAGCCCCAGATGGCAGAACTCGGTGAGGTATAGAGGGCATAACTATTGACGCCCAGACCCAGCGCGGCCAGGGGTAGGGTATAACGGTCCGGCAATAACTGGGTATCAAAATCAATAAAGGTCAGTGCAATTAAGACATAGGTCAGAATCAGCCCAAATAACATCTGGACAGTCGGACCAAAAACAGCCACCACCATCAGCGCACAGGCAGCGGTCAGAAGCTCAATCAGTGGATAGCGGATACTGATGGGATTCTGGCAGTTGCCGCACTTGCCGCGCAAGACCAGCCAGCTGATGACGGGAATATTCTGGTACCAGCGGATTGGTTGATGACATTTGGGGCAAGTCGAATCGGGTTTGCTTAAACTTAATTTGGTCTCATCAATAATTGGCTGTTCCGGATGCAGGAACATCTGGCAATCGGTACGCCATTCCTGTTCCATCATCTTGGGCGTACGATAAATCACCACATTTAAGAAACTACCAATGCAGAGGCTAAAAAGCCCAACTGCGATATACAGCGCTGTTGGGTTTTGAATGAAATAAGAAATAATATTACTGAACAAGATATTTAACCTGCTGATTAGCCAACGACTGAGCCCATTTGGAAGATTGGAAGGTACATGGCAATCACCAGACCACCGACGAGTACACCGAGAACAGCCATGATCAAGGGCTCCATCATGGAAGTGAGACCGTCTACGGCATTGTCGACTTCATTTTCATAATGGGTAGCGACTTTATCCAACATGGCATCCAGCGCACCGGATTCCTCACCAATCGCGACCATTTGCACGGCCATAGATGGAAACTTGTTGGTTACCCGCATGGCAAACTGTAATTGCTGACCAGTGGCAACATCTTCGCGGATTTTCATGACGGCATCTTCATACACCACGTTATTGGTTGCGCCGGCAGTAGATTCCAGTGCATCAATCAAGGGTACACCGGCTGCAAAAGTGGTGGCCAATGTACGGCTATAACGGGCAATAATGGCTTTATACACCAGATCACCGAAAATCGGTGCTTTAAGTGCTGCTTTATCCAGAAAATCGCGGAATTTTTTACTGCGTTTTTTTGCTTCTAAAAATGCTGTAATCGCTATTCCAATCCCAATAATCAATAAGAACCAGTATTTTTGGAACCAGTTTGACATGTTTACAACCATTTGTGTGAATGCAGGAAGATCAGCGCCGAAACCTTGAAATAGTTCTTGAAATACAGGAACAACCTTAACCATCAAAATGATGGTAACTACAATTGCAACCACAATGACTGATATAGGATATTTCATGGCTTTTTTAATTTTTTGCTTGAGCAGTTCACTTTTTTCCTTGTAGATCGCGACCCGATCCAGCATGGTTTCTAGCGCACCGGATTGTTCACCCGATTCGACCAGTGAACAAAATAGTTTATCGAAGTATTGTGGGTATTTACGCAGTGCACCGGCAAAGGTATTACCACCTTCCACCTCACCTTTAATCCCCAGAACGACTTCACGCATGGCTGGATTCTCCAGACCCTCTGCAACAATTTCAAAGCCTTGTACTAAAGGTACGCCGGCTTTCATCATGGTCGCGAGCTGTCGGGTAAAAATCGTGATGTCCAGTGTGCTGATACGTTTTTTCATTAAGCCTTCGAGAATATTTTTTTTCTTTTCCCGAATGGTCTTGATACTGATGCCCTGTTTTCTGAGCGTCACTTTGGCCAGTGCCATATTGCGCGCCGGCAATTCCCCCTTGATCTTTGCCCCTTTACGATCAATTCCTTCATAGCTGAAGATCGGCATCATCTGGCCTTTCTTTACTGCTGCCATACCTTTATCCTTATTTTAGATCAGCGCACGATCATTCGCTGGTGACACGATTGACTTCCTGTAAAGAAGTCACCCCCTGCATCACCTTGATTAAACCTGATCGGCGTAAATTGTTAAAACCTGCACGGGCAGAAGCATCGGCAATTTCAAGTGCATTGCCATCTTCCATAATAATTCTAGAAATTTCAGGCGTCACTTTCATGACTTCATAAACACCTACACGACCCTTATAGCCTTCGCGACACTCATTGCAACCCACCGGCTCATAGATCTGGAACTCTGGTTGCTGGAGATCTGCTTCGGTAAAGCCCATTTCCAATAAACTCTGCTGTGGAATGTCAGCAGGTTTTTTACATTGTGAACACAGGCGACGTGCCAGTCGTTGTGCAATGACCAGATTCACTGAAGTGGCAATATTAAAAGACGGCACGCCCATATTGCGCAAACGGGTCAGGGTCTCAGGCGCACTGTTGGTATGCAGCGTCGACATCACCATATGACCGGTCTGTGCCGCTTTAATGGCAATCTCGGCAGTTTCCAGATCCCGGATCTCACCGACCATCACGATATCTGGATCTTGACGTAAGAATGACTTCAAGGCAGCAGAGAAGGTCAGGCCGACTTTATTGTTGACGTTGACCTGGTTAATCCCTTGCAGGTTGATCTCGACCGGATCTTCCGCGGTGGAAATATTGGTATCTTCACGATTCAGGATATTCAAACCGGTATAAAGTGAAACCGTTTTACCAGAACCCGTCGGCCCGGTAATCAGCAGCATCCCTTGCGGTTTATCCAGCGCCTGCATAAAAAGTTCTTTTTGTTCCGGCTCATACCCTAGTGCATCGATCCCCAGCATCGCGCTAGATGGATCTAAAATACGCAGTACCAGTTTTTCGCCAAACAGGGTCGGTAGTGAGTTGACACGGAAATCAATGGCTTTGTTCTTTGAGAGTTTCAGCTTGATACGGCCATCTTGCGGAACACGTTTTTCAGAAATGTCCATTTGCGACATGACTTTTAAGCGTGAAGACAGGCGGGTTGCCAATTGCAGCGGCGGTGTTGCAATTTGGCGTAATACCCCATCGACCCGATAACGAACCCGGTAGATTTTTTCATAAGGTTCAAAATGCAGATCTGAAGCACCCATACGAATCGCATCAATTAATAATTTATTGATATATTTGACAATCGGTGCTTCTTCTTCACCTTTGTCTTTTTCATCTTCTTCTTTACTCGGATCAGATGAATCGAAATCTACAGCCAGATCAAAGTCTTCATCAAACTCAAAAGTGCTTTCTTCGGTAAAATTCTGCTCGATTAGTTTTTCCAGTTTATTGTGTTCAACAATAATGGTTTCAATATTGAGCTTGGTTGAAAAGCGAACGGCATCAATCGCTTCAATATTGGTCGGATTACTGATGGCAATATATAAAATACTGGAATTTTTAAAAATTGGCAGGATGCGATGCTTGGTAATCAGCTTCTCATCAATGATATCCCGCAAAATTTGCGCAGGATCATAGGCACTGATATCAAACAGCGGCTCACCAAATTCGACTGAAATCGTTTCAGCAATAACGGTTGGGGAGAGCTGTTGCTGGTTAATCAGCTCCGCCACAATATCTATTTTTTCTTGCTTGGCATGTGCCAAAGCACTGCGCATATCTTCAGCCGAGATGACGCCTTCCTCGACCAAACGACGAATAAATCCGGTAAATCTTGGCGACCCCTGTAATGCTGTCATGCTATAAATGCCTATAAATCAAATTTTTTTAATTGCTATATTAAAATTATACGTTTGTTACGTAAAAATACCATAGCTAAGAGTGCTGCTACCTTCCTCATATCCAGTAAAACTTTGAACTGGTTAGAAGAAGTTCCCATTTTTTTAAGTGATAACAAAAAACAACCATTTTGAATAGTCTAAACCTAGAATAAGTGATAAGAAAACTATTCTTTAAATTTTCCAATTCCGTGTAGAATGTGCCCAATTCGAAATATGTAAATAAAATAGGTTAATTATGTCAGTTTCGACGATTACCCCTTGGGTAATAGGTAACTGGAAAATGAATCCGCTGCAGGCAGATGCATTAACACTGGTACACGGTATTAAAAATTTACTGGAAACTGCACCAATCGCCGCAGATAAATGTCATGTCGGTGTAGCCCCGATTGCTCTTGCCCTGACCCAGATTCAGGCGGAACTGTCATCTGCGACTCGTCCTGTTTACACTGTAGCACAAGATGTTTCACGTATTTCAGGAACGGGTGCTTATACCGGTGAAGTGAGCGCTGAATTATTGCAAGACAGCCAGATTCATTATGTACTGATTGGTCATTCCGAGCGTCGTGAAGTTTTCGCAGAAAACGCAGAAGTTCTGAATGCCAAAATCAAGTATGCATTAACTGCCGGTTTAACGGTGATTTACTGCGTGGGTGAAAGCCTGGAACAACGTGAAGCAGGGCAGGCTGAAGCGGTCGTATTGCAACAGATTTGTGATATTGCAGCGGTAGTGGACGCTGAGCAATGGAAAAATATCGTGATTGCTTATGAGCCGATCTGGGCAATTGGTACCGGTAAAACCGCCTCTCCTGAAGATGCACAAGCCATGCATGCACAAATCCGTCAAGGTTTGAGCCAGATCACCGGCTATGGTGCAACCATGGCGATTTTATATGGTGGTAGTGTCAAGCCGGAAAATGCAGTAGAGTTAGCAGCCTGCCCGGATATCAATGGAGCACTGGTCGGTGGTGCATCACTCAATGCTGAGTCGTTCCATAAAATTGCTCACGCATTTGCAAATACACAATAATTAGGAGTTCAGCATGCAAACTTTTGTGCTGGTAGTACATATTATCTTAGCTGTTTTGATGATTGTCTTGATTTTGGTTCAGCATGGTAAAGGTGCAGATGCTGGTGCCTCTTTCGGTGGCGGTGGTGCGGCGACAGTATTCGGGGCATCGGGTTCCGGCAATTTTATGACCCGTTTGACTGCCATTTTAACGGCGCTATTTTTTGTGACCAGTTTGACTCTGGCTGTTTTGGCCAAGAAAGACAGCACAAATGCCTATAGTTTGGGAACGGTTCAATCTGCGCCGACCATGCCTGTGCAATCGAATGAAACTTCACCAACTGCACCAGAAACGACCGAATAGTTTTAATTAGTCCTTTCTTTTTTCCAGTGATGCGACTAGAATGCGTCACAGCTGCGGTGGTGGTGGAATTGGTAGACACGCTACCTTGAGGTGGTAGTGCTTTCGGGCGTGGGGGTTCAAGTCCCCCCTTCCGCACCAACTTATAATCCAGAAATTTAAGTTGGTGTATGCAGCTGAAAAAACTTCTGTTGATGCGGGATGGAGCAGTCTGGTAGCTCGTCGGGCTCATAACCCGAAGGTCGTTGGTTCAAATCCAGCTCCCGCTACCAATCAATCCTTTTTAAAGACGCAAACTTTTAAGAGGCAGTTTAATAAGTTATTAAGCTGAGAAATATAATTTGCATGTTGTTGCGGGATGGAGCAGTCTGGTAGCTCGTCGGGCTCATAACCCGAAGGTCGTTGGTTCAAATCCAGCTCCCGCTACCAATCTTTTAAAGATGCAAACTTTAAAAGCAGTTTAAGTTTTTTTAGGCTGAATGTTATTTGTACGCTGATGCGGGATGGAGCAGTCTGGTAGCTCGTCGGGCTCATAACCCGAAGGTCGTTGGTTCAAATCCAGCTCCCGCTACCATTTAAATGGTTTGGTAAACGTTATTTATGGATTTAGTTGATTGCTTGTCGGGCTCAACTCTCTATAAACTGGCGAAGGTTGTTGGTTTACATCCAGCACCCACTACCATTTTTTCAGTCACAAATGACAAATATGCAGAATGATGCAGTTTTGATTGAAAAGCTCTCATCTTTTGTATATAATTTTTGCACGTTGATGCGGGATGGAGCAGTCTGGTAGCTCGTCGGGCTCATAACCCGAAGGTCGTTGGTTCAAATCCAGCTCCCGCTACCAAGTTTCTAAAAAGAGGCTCACAACAAGGTGGGCCTTTTTGCACAGTGGGATTTGAAAAAAAATCGCTATTGTGCTTAATTGGGGCGATTTACGCCCTTTTTTATTGGCTATCGTGTAGTGTCGACATTATTTGGTCACGTCTCCATGTTTCACTACTACTATAGTTTGTATTGGTTTGTAGTGGTCAAATAGATCATAAAATCGCACCAGATGACGAGAGTAAATGAAGCTATCAAATAAAACTCAAGCACTTCAGGACTTGATTGCACCGGCAGTTGAAGCCTGTAATGTAAACCTTTGGGGGATTGAGTTCCTGCCACAGGGTAAACGTTCGTTATTACGTATCTACATCGACAAACCGGTCGATGCAAGCGCTGAACCGGCCGTTAATGAAGACGGTGAAGAGGAACAGGGGCGTGGTATTGGTGTTCAGGATTGTGTGCGTGTAACGCAGCAAGTCGGCGCCATGCTGGATGTTCATGATCCGATCTCGGGTGAATATTCACTTGAAGTGTCTTCTCCAGGCTGGGATCGTCCATTCTTCCAGCTCGAACAGATGTCAGGCTATATTGGTCATAGCGTAGCATTACGTCTGATTAGTGCAGTAGATAACCGTCGTAAATTCCAGGCCAAACTGGTTGCAGTCGACCTAGACAATGAAATGATTCAAGTTGAAGTAGAAAAGCAACAGGTATTGGAGATCGACAGTCACAATATCGATAAAGCAAATTTGGTCTTCCAAGATTAATTGAATAAATAAAAATTTAACGAATAGGTGACGTATGGCACGTGAAATTCTGACCGTCGTTGAAACGGTTAGTAACGAAAAGGGTGTACCTCGTGAAGCAATTTTCGAAGCGCTTGAGCAAGCTTTAGTTGCGGCGACCAAGAAAAAATTCTACGAAGGAACTCGCTCTGAAGAAGCACGTTTACGTGTGGAAATTGATCGCAAAACAGGTGACTACCGTACTTTTCGTCAGTGGGAAGTAGTCGCTGACGAAGATCATGAAATGCCAGCGTGTCAGGATGCGATTTCTGATCTTGATCCTGCACAATGGTCAATTGGTGATATTCGTGAACTCGAAGTAGAATCGATTGATTTCGGTCGTATTGCAGCACAAATTGCCAAGCAAGTGATTGTACAGAAGATCCGTGAAGCAGAACGCGCACTTGTGGCCGATGCTTACGAATCTAAAGTCGGCGAGCTGATCTATGGTGAAGTGAAGAAACAAACCAAAGATGGTTTTATCATTGACTTGGGTGATAATGCTGAAGCATACCTTGCACGTGAAGAAATGATTCCGAAAGAAATTCTTCGTCCGAAGCAACGTATGAATGCGATTCTGTTCAATGTGAACCGTGAAGGTCGTGGTGCGCAACTCCAGTTGTCACGTGCCAAGCCGGATATGCTGATCGCATTGATGAAGAAAGAGATCCCTGAGATTTCTGAAGAAATTATTGAAATTAAAGCAGCAGCTCGTCAACCAGGCGTGCGTGCTAAAATTGCAGTAAAAACAAATGATCACCGTATTGATCCGGTTGGTGCATGTATTGGTATGCGTGGTACACGTATCCAGGCTGTTCAACAAGAATTGAACGGTGAGCGTATCGATGTCGTGGTATGGTCTGACGACCCTGCCCAGTACATCGCCAGCGCACTGGAACCAGCAGATGTATCGAGTATTGTCATCGATGAAGATGCCCGTACTGCAGACATCATCTTTGCAACGAGTGATCAATTGGCTCGTGCGATTGGTTCACAAGGTCAGAACGTTCGTCTGGCATCAGAATTGACTGGCTACAAGCTGGACATGATGCTGGAAGAGGAATACTACGCCCGTCAACAAAACGAAGCGCAACAGTATCTGGACATGTTTGTAACACGTCTGGATATCGCGGAAGATTTGGCGATGGCACTGGTAGAAATGGGCTTCACCTCGCTTGAAGAAATTGCTTATGTCCCTGCAGAAACGTTTGATGAAATCGAACTTGATGCTGAACTGGTTGAATTATTGCAAAGCCGTGCGAAAGAAATTGCACTTGCTGATGCATTACAACAGCAAGAGAATATACAAGCGCCAAGTGAAGAACTTGTTGCAATGGAAGGCATGACAGCAGAGATCGCGCAAGCTCTAGCAGCTCGTGGTGTGGTAACAGTTGACGATTTGGCAGATCAGGCGACCGACGATATCGAAGATATTGAAGGTTTGGGTGCTGAGAAAGCCGGTCAACTCATTATGAAAGCGCGCGAATCATGGTTTAACTAGGAGGTAGTATATGACGGACAAGTCGATTAAAGAGTTAGCCCTCAGCGTGGGTCGTCCAGTTGAGAAGCTCCTAGAGCAGGTTCGTGAGGCAGGTTTACCACAGCGTAAAGCTGACGATATTATTACCACCGAACAACAAGATAGCTTGATGAGCCATGTGAAGAAATCACAAGGTTCAGAAAGCCAAGCAGGGCAAATCACGTTGAAACGTAAAACAACCAGTACTGCAAAAGTTGCGAGTACTTCAGGTAAGGCGAAAACGATTAATGTAGAAGTTCGCAAGAAGCATACATTTGTTAAGCCTGATCCAGAACAGATCAAAGCAGAAGCATTGGCGAAAGCCAAGGCTGAACAACAGGCCAAAGCTGCGCCTGAGCAGAATACAGCACAAGCTGCTTCTTCTGCTGAAGCTCCGAAAACTGGCGTAAATAACGCGAGTAAAGCTCTAGAAGCGATGCGTGCTGCTGCAAAACAAACCAGCGACAAGCAAGAAGTTTCTAAAGCGGCAGTCGTGGTAAAACGCAAATCGACCAACAAGCCGATTGTAAAACAGGTTGTTAAACAAACTGAAACGGCTGAACAGAAAAAAGCACGTGAAGCTCAGGCAGCGCAATTAAAAGCGACTGAAGAAGCAGCACGTCGTAAAGCGGCTGAAGAAGCGCAGCAACGTACGCTTGAACAAATGCGTCAGATGGCGTCTAAGTACACCGCTGAAGATACAACAGCAACGATTCGTGTCGTAGATGATTCTCCGCTTGCTGCCGGTCTGGTAGGTCAGGCATATGAAGACTCATTTGCCAAAGAAGACCGCGAGATCAAACGTGGTACCAATACCCCAGCTGCACGTGCACCGAAAAAAGGTGGACGTCGTGGTCAGGAAGAACAGAGCTTCAGCAAACAGCCTAAACGCGGTTTGAAAACCAGCCAGGGCAATAAGCACGGCTTCGAAAAACCTGTGAAGAAACAGGTTTACGATGTTGAAATTGGTGAAACCATTGTTGTGGCTGACCTGGCTGCGAAAATGGCGATCAAGGTTCGTGAAGTTATTAAATCTCTCATGAAAATGGGTGAGCTGGTTACTCAGAACCAAGCCATTGATCAGGAAATTGCAGCGTTAATCGTAGAAGAAATGGGTCATAACCCGGTATTGGTTTCTGATACGCAAGCTGAAGATAACTTGCTTGAAGCAGCTGAAGAAGCACGTGGTGCACAAACAACGCGCGCACCAGTGGTTACCATCATGGGCCATGTTGACCATGGTAAAACATCGCTTCTTGACCGTATCCGCCGTGCCAAAGTGGCGCAAGGCGAAGCAGGCGGTATTACCCAGCATATCGGTGCTTACCACGTTACAACCGACAAAGGTATTATTACCTTCCTTGATACTCCGGGACACGCAGCGTTTACTGCAATGCGTTCACGTGGTGCCAAAGCAACGGATATCGTGGTACTGGTTGTTGCAGCAGATGATGGTGTTATGCCACAAACTGCAGAAGCAATCGACCATGCACGTGCTGCAGGTACACCAATCATTGTTGCAATCAACAAGATGGATAAAGAATCTGCTGATCCAGATCGCGTATTGAACGAATTGACCACCAAACAGATCGTACCTGAACAATGGGGCGGTGATGTACCGGTTGCCATGGTTTCGGCGCATTCTGGTCAAGGTATCGATGAACTTCTAGACCTGATTTCGATCCAGGCTGAATTGCTTGAATTGAAAGCATCGGAAGAAGGTGCTGCACAAGGTGTGGTGATTGAAGCACGTGTAGACAACAGCCGTGGTGCGGTCACGTCTATTCTGGTTCAAAACGGTACCTTGAAAGTGGGTGACCTGGTTCTTGCCGGTTCATCTTATGGTCGCGTTCGTGCAATGACCGATGAAAATGGTCAGCGTATCAAATCTGCAGGTCCTTCGATTCCAGTGGAAATCTTGGGTCTTCCAGAAGCGCCAATGGCAGGTGACGAAGTTCTTGTTGTCAGCGATGAGAAAAAAGCACGTGAAGTTGCCGATGCACGTATGGATCGTGAACGTCAAAAACGTCTTGAGCGTCAATCTGCAATGCGTCTTGAAAACATCATGGCGTCTATGGGCAAGAAAGATGTGCCTATCGTGAACGTGGTGCTGAAAACTGACGTACGCGGTACACTGGAAGCCTTGCATGTTGCACTTGCTGAACTTGCAACGGATGAAGTGAAAGTACGTATTATTGGTTCGGGCGTTGGTGCAATCACCGAGTCTGACGTAACACTGGCTGAATCTTCAGAAGCAGTTCTACTTGGCTTTAACGTTCGTGCGGACAACACTGCGCGTCAAAAAGCCGATGCAGACAGCATCGACATTCGTTACTACTCAATTATCTATCAATTGATTGATGATGTGAAAGCAGCAATGAGCGGTAAGCTGGCACCTGAACATCGTGAAACGATTCTGGGTGTTGCACAAGTACGTGAAGTATTCCACTCAAGTAAATTCGGTGCGGCTGCGGGCTGTATGGTTCTTGAAGGCGTATTGCATCGTAACAAACCGATTCGCGTACTCCGTGATGACGTGGTGGTATTCCAGGGCGAGCTTGAATCTCTTCGTCGCTATAAAGAAGTGGTTGAAGAAGTTCGTGCCGGTATGGAATGTGGTCTTGCGGTGAAAGGTTATAAAGACATCAAAGCACTGGATAAGATCGAAGTGTACGATGTTCAACTGATTAAACGGAGTCTTTAATGGCGGGTAGTCAACGTCTGAAGCGTATGGCGGATACAGTACAACGCGAGTTGTCAGAACTGATCCGTCAGGAGCTGAAAGATCCACGCTTAGGTGGTCTGGTGACCATCTCTGCCGTGAAGGTGAGCCCGGACTTGGGATATGCGGAAGTTTATGTCACTGTTATGGGACGTGAGCTGGGCGATGAACAAAGTGAAGCGGCGAATAAAGAAACTTTAGAGGTGTTAAACAAAGCCTCTGGTTTCCTGCGTCACGAACTGAGCCGTCGTATCAAAACCCGTATTACACCTCGTCTACGTTTCCATTACGACAAGACCAATGCCTATGGTAACTATATGTTTGGTCTGATTGCTGAAGCTGTGAAGGATTTACCTGAAGCTGAAGCAAAAAAAGATGATGAATAAGTCTTAGGACAATAAAAAAGCCACCTTCGGGTGGCTTTTTTATAGCTGGCTTTATTGAAACTTTAAACATTAGAAGTGAATCGACCTATCTAAAAATAGTCCAAATCAAGTGAGATCATCATTTTTATGATTCATTTTTTTCTCATAAAAAGCACGGCGACGTGAACGTTGCCAAGGCAGGGGACGCTCCAGTGTTTCTGGAGCCTCACCACTTAGCGAGCGTAAACGTAAATGCAATGCTGCCTGCGCCATCAGATTGGCCGATACGGGTGCAGTGATAAAAGCAAACAGGGTAATCAGCACTTCAGCAAAACCGAAACGGCCGTACATGGCAGAAAAAATAATCGCGGCAATCAGAAAACTGCCCAAGCCCAAGGTACTGGATTTGGTCGGTGCATGCAGCCGCATAAACAGATCGGGCAGGCGTACCATCCCAATCCCTCCGACCAGCATGAAGAAAGCACCAATCAATAAAAAAATCGAAACTAGTATTTCTAAAATTAACGGCATTTAAAAACTCCTAGTCGATGACATGGCCAGTGGTGAAATAACGCGCCAAGGCTGCTGTAGAGACAAAGCCGAGCATCGCCACCAGTAAAGCCTCTTCAAACAGAAAAGTGCTGCTCCAGTAAATTCCCAAAATGACAATCAGACAGGTGGCATTCAGGAACAGGGTGTCGAGTGCCAGGAGGCGGTCAACGATAGAAGGGCCGGTAATGAGTCGGATCAGGCAGAGTAACATCGAGACAGTGACTGCACCCAGGCAAATCATTAATGCATAAGGCAGAATCGTCATATTTTTTCTCCTGTCTGTGCGCTGAAAATTTTAAGCAAGGGCTGTTCATAACGTTGTTTGATCAGCTCGATTTCAGCTGCTTCATCATCCGTGCTTAAAGCATGCACCAGAATATCACCACGATCCTGATCAATACCGGCAGTGACTGTGCCCGGTGTAGTGGTAATAATCATGGCCAGTAAGGTGTTGACTTCTTCATGCTCGGTTTCCAGAGGCACACGGAACCATTTGGGATGTAGGTTTTTGGTCGGCCCCAAGACCAGTTTTGCAACTTTAAGATTGGCCACCACAATGTCCCAGACCACGACAAAGAACAGACGCAGCGCAGGCCGCCACTGGATATTCGGGGTATAGTCAATAAACGGCGCGACCATTTTGGGAATGACAATCGCCAGAAGCAGGGCCACCAGCAAGGTTCCGGCTTCTGTGCTATGTGACAGTAAAGTCCAGCTGAGTCCCACGATTACAGAAACCAACGGGTGCGGGAACCAACGTTGCAGGAATGATTCAGCCATTAAGGTCCCTCCGCCGGTTTAAGTTGATTATCATCATGTTGGGTTTGTTCAATATGCTGCTGGTCAATCTGACGTTGTTTGAATTCAGAAATATTTTCACCTTCCAAAGTGGCTTCTGAAATCATATAAGGAATCAGATGTGCATTTGGATCCACCACCTCGCCACCATATTTGGTTTCTGGCAAATAACTTGGATCAAAGGGTTGCACACTAATAAATTGACCTTCTGCATCACGTTTTAACAGGGCAGCTTCATAGACCGGATTGTTTTTAATCTGTTCTGCCGTCTGATAGTTATATTGATAGATCGGTCCAGCAAATACAACATAAGCTGTTAAGCCGGCAAGTAGCAAATAGATCGTGTGATCATTACGTGCAGGTGCCTTACTGGGTAAAGCTTCATATTTGTGGAAATCGTCAGAATTCAAATCATCTTCAGGTTTGGTCGAGCGCCAGAACAGCATAAAGCCGACTCGAGTAAAAGCCAGAATACTGAGGAAACTCACCAGCAGAATGGTCAGGATAATGATCATCTGATGCTCTGAATTGGCAGAAGCCTGCAAAATAAAGACTTTGCCAAAGAAGCCGCTGAACGGTGGCAGACCGGCCATCATCAAGGCAATGATGAAATAGATAATCGAAACCAGCTTGTTCTGTTTCATCAGCGGTGCGATTTTAAAATGATCTTTGAACTCACCGCGCTGTGAGGTAATCCAGCCAGACAGGATATAAAATGCTGCAGCAATCAGGGTACTGTGTACCATATAGTACAGGGCGCCGGCCCAGGCTGCAGTCGTATTCATGCCAATCGCCACCAGAATCGTGCCGACTGAAGACAGCACCATAAAGCCGACAAAACGGCGCAGGCGTTCTGTACCAATCGCACAAATGACACCATAGACTGAAGTAATCAGACCGATCACCAGTAGACAGTTCATCAGAATCTGATGGCTGTATTCATCATCAAAAACAGTTCCATTGATTCGCAAAATCGCATAGATCCCGACTTTGGTCATGATGGTAAAGAGTGCGGCAACAGGGGTGGTGGCTACGGCATAGGTTTTGGGTAACCAGAAGCCCACCGGCAGCATTGCCGCCTTAATCCCGAAGACCACGAATAGCATGAGTCCACCGGCAACGGCCAGTTTATGCTGATCTGCTGCCAAGGTAGGCATTAAGCGCGCCACATCGGCCATGTTCAGACTGCCGACACTGCCATAAATCATGCCGAGTCCAATCAGGAACAGCGCAGAAGCCAGCAGGTTAATGGTGACGTAATGAATTCCCAGCTGGAAACGCGCCTTGCCCTGTCCATGCAATAGCAGCACATAGGACGCCATCAGCAAGATTTCAAAGAATACGAACAGGTTGAATAAGTCACCAGTCAGGAAGGCGCCGGTCAGGCCCATCAGCAGGAAATGCACCATGGTATGGAAATAACGGCCACGGGTATCCCATTCTTTACTGGCATACCAGACCACCGGTACTGCCAGGGCATAGGTCAACACCAGCATCATGGCAGAGAGTTGGTCCAGCACCAGCACGATCCCAAAAGGTGCGGCCCATTCGCCCAGTGTATATACACTGACTTGACCCTGACTGCTGTCAATTAAATAACTGACCGCAATGATCAGACCCAAGATACCCGAGATATGGCTGATACCACGACGCCAAGGCTGACGCCAGTCTGTGGTCAGGGAGCCAGAACCCGGATTGCCTAAAAGTACCAGACTAAAAGCGGTAATGGCCGGTAAAAGAATACTGAAAATTGGCGTATGTTGAGACCAGAAGTGAAGAAGATCAGTCATTAAGGCTCATCCTCACGTGGGTCAATCTGAGGTGTTTCTTCTTTTGAATCAACGTGGTCTGTTCCTGATTCATAACGGCTACGCAGTGCCAGCTGAACAATAAAGGCAGTGGTGGCAAAGCCAATCACGATGGCGGTCAGCACCAGTGCCTGCGGAAGGGGATCGGTGACTCTGGAGGCCTCGGTCAATACGGCAGGCGAATTCATCTGGATCCGCCCCATGGCAAATAAAAACAGGTTGACCGCATAACCAATCATGGCCAAGCCCAGCACCACCGGAAAAGTACGCGCACGTAGAATCAGATAGATTCCGGTGGCGGCGAGTAGACCAATGGCGGAGGCTAATAAAAATTCTAAACTTATCATTCTATTATCCTCTTGGTACTGGGCCAGTCATACTGGAGTGACGTGAATCGCCCAGCACAGAAATCATCAGCATGGTCGCACCGACTACAGTGACATAGACACCGACATCAAACAGCGCCGCCGAAGCCAGATGCATTTCTCCAATCACGGGTGGCGAGACATAAATATGCGCACTGGTCAGGAATGGGCGTGACCAGAACCAGGCTGCAACCCCGGTCAAACCGGCAATGGTTAAACCCACGCCAATCCAGATTTCATACAAACGACCAGATTTGGCACCCAGCAACTGTTCAGTTTTATCCTGTCCCACTGCAATATATTGAATAATTAAGGCCAGTGAGGTGACTAATCCTGCAATGAATCCACCGCCCGGCAGGTTATGGCCACGCATAAAGATATACAGGCTGACTACCAGAGCTACAGGTAAAATCCATGATGCCGTGATACGTAACATCAAGGGGGAGGGATTAAATCGATAGGTCAAACCTTGAGTCATGGTGGTGCCATGCGCACGCATGCCATCCATCAGGCTAAGCACACCAATCGCGGCAATCCCGAGTACAGTAATTTCGCCGAAGGTATCGAAACCACGGAAGTCGACCAGAATCACATTGACCACATTGGTTCCGCCGCCGAGTGGAATTGACTGCTGCAGGAAGAACCATGAAATAGAATTATGATCGCGGGTCATGATCAGCCAGGCGATGGTGGCAATACCGAGACCGCCGCCCAGCGCAATGATCGCATCGCGCCAGCGCCGGGTTGGACTGGATTCATAAGGGGTTAGCTGCGGTAGCAGAGATAAACTCATTAATAACAAGACGGTGGTTACTACATCGACCGTAATTTGGGTCAATGCCAGGTCAGGTGCCGAGAAGCCAATAAAGACCATGGTTACCACCAGACCCACTGCACCACTGATCAGTACCGCTTTAATCCGTTCATGATGGAACCATAGCAGCATCCAGCAGGCAGAGAACAGCAACATCCACAAGACAATGGCCAGGGCAGGGGCATGGGTCAGCTCACGCGTACCGCTACCGATACCATTGGATAACAATGGGAAACCAACCAGGCCGATGGTAAAGATCACAATCCACAATAAATAGCTTTGTAATTTGCCAGTTTCAGTGGCACGGCGGAAACGACGTGAATTTAACAGCAGATTTTTCAGGAACAGGTCAAACAGGATCCGACCCTGTAAGCGGCCCAGTTTTGGATCCAGATCAATTTCACGTAAGGCACCACCTTTGGCCAGAGAAAAGTAAAACACCGCACCACCGGCCAAAGCAATCACACTCATTAATAATGGCAGATTAAACCCATGCCAGAGGGCCAGATGCGTACCTTCAAAAGCAAAATTTTGAGTCGTTGCCTGCGTGGTACTATTCACGATTTTTTCGACCAAAAGTGCTGGCAATAGGCCCACTAAAATACATAAAAATGCCAGTAAAGTGGCGGGTGCACGCATGCCAAATGGTGGCTCATGCGCATTTTTATTCGGGACTTGCTTGCCCAGTGGACCGTCGAAAAATACCCCATGCACCAGACGAATCGAATAAGTGACTGCAAAAATTCCGGCCAATGTTGCCACAATGGCTGAACCGACCAGCACTGGCCCGCTTAAATTGGCCACCAGCTCAGTAAAGAACATCTCTTTGGAGAGGAAACCATTGGTCAATGGAACACCGGCCATAGAGGCCGCAGTGATCATGGTCAGCGTTGCAGTAAAGGGCAGCAGTTGCCACAGACCGGAAAGCTTACGTAAATCACGGGTGCCAGATTCATGATCGATAATACCGGCAATCATAAACAGGGCCGCTTTAAAGGTGGCATGGTTAATAATATGGAAAATTGCCGCTGCGACTGCCAGTGGAGAACCAATCCCGAGCAGACACATGATCAGACCCAAATGACTGATGGTTGAATAGGCCAACAGGCCTTTCAGATCTTCCTTAAAAATGGCAAAAAAGGCGGCCATGCACAGGGTAAACAGACCGACAAAGGTCACAATATTATGAAACAGTGCCGCGCCCGCAAAAATCGGGAGTAAACGTGCGACCAGAAACAGGCCGGCTTTGACCATGGTGGCCGAGTGTAAATAGGCAGAGACCGGTGTCGGTGCTGCCATGGCATTGGGTAACCAGAAATGGAAGGGGAACTGCGCACTCTTGGTAAAGGCACCGAGTAAAATCAGCAACAAAGTGGGAACAAATAGCGCATGTGACTGGATCTGTTCAGTCATCGTCAGGATTTGATCAATCTGATAAGTGCCGGTAATTTGACCCAGCAGGATGAAGCCACCAAGCATGGCCAAGCCACCCATGCCGGTAATGGTCAAGGCCATACGTGAGCCGCGCTGTGCGGCTTCGTAATTGCTCCAATAGCCCACCAGTAAAAATGATGAAATACTGGTAAGTTCCCAGAAAACCAGCAGGATCAGCAAGTTATTCGACAATGAAATTCCGAGCATGGCTGCCATAAACAGCATCAGCAAGAAATAAAGTTTGCTCAGCGAATTTTTAGGATTGAGATAATAATAGGCATAAATATAGATCAGGGTGCCTATGCCACTGATCAGCAAGGCAAACAGCAGGGCCAGAGAATCCAGACGGAAACTGAAATCGATCCCGAGCTGGGGCAGCCAGGACCAGGTCTGAATGATCACGGCACCATCAAAGATGGCAGGCGCCTGACTTAATAATAATAAGAAACTGCTGAGGCTGACACCAATTGCCCCTAAAGCCGTTACCCCGCGCGAAAATTGCTTCAGCCACGAGACAAGGGTTGTGCCTAATACTAACGGTAACAATATAATAATCGGCAGCACACTCGTATCCATTGTCGTGATTTAGGTTGTGACCAACCTAGGGTGAATCTTCATCTTTCAAGGACTACAGGATTACAAGGAGCAACCCAAACTTCTCAATCTTGAAAGCCAAAAGAATATTCAAAAAGAATATAAAAACAGTTGTATTGCGCAACTTATAAACGATAGCAAATTCCGATTTTACAATGAAATTCGCAAATAAAACCGATCATATTACAGGATAACAACAACATCAACGTTTTTATGTCGAACTTATAAATTATACGCGAGCAGGCTTTTGGCGTGGGGTGGATGCTTAAACAGATCATCCAGAAGTGACCGAAAATTAAGATTAAATTGCAAGCATTGATTGTAAATATGACTAAATGCAGTTTTACAATTGCAAAAAGACAGCACTAAAATGGTCTGGATAAATCTCGATATTCATCGAAACGATCATTACTGTTTTTCAACGTTACTTAGAGCGATTGCGGTAGCGTCGGCTGATCCTGAGCAAGTAAACGTAACAATTCCTGCTGCTGTTCAGGATTCAACTGTTGCTGAATCCGCTGTAATACAGCAAGCGGTGTAGTCGGTTCGGTGACGGTTTCTATTAGCGCTTCTTCGGCAGGAATTGCGTCTGGATCAGTATGTAGACCCATTTCGGCATAGATCTGATCAAACTGGATTTTCATGCTTTCAAGATGAATTGGATGCAACTGTTTATTTTCGAGTCTTAAGCACTGAAAGGCCTGTGCATGTTCCAGTAACTCAGGTCGGTTGCCGGTGGCAATAATTTGCAAGTTAGGAAATGCCTGATGCAGACGTGGCAGAATCTCTGCTGCCAGATCCTGATCCAGCTGATGATCAATGGCATCAATCAACAACACCCCTGTACCTTCCTGACATGGAAATAAACTGTTCGGATTGAGCAGACAAAGACGCCGTACGATATCGCCCACCAGTGCAATCCAGATGCGGACGCTATTGGGAAGCTGCTGAAAAGTAAAACGCTTGTCCTGATAGGTCAGCATCAGTTGCAGCTTGGGCTGGTATTTTAACTCAATCTGGCTGATGTCAGGCAATACCTGCGACAGGGCATTTTTTAAGGCCGTTAAATGTGGGGTATGCAGCTGTGCCTGGGCTTTCTCGATCTGCCGCGCCAGTTCATCTCCCCGAATATCTTCAGGCTGCTGCAAGGCACGCGCTAAAATCTGATCCATGATCTTGGCGCTTTGCGCATTTTCAATATCACTGACTTCACGCAACCATTCAAAGAAACGGGCAAAGGTCGTAAACGGAATCGCGCCAATGTCGTAAGCATACGCTGTATGGAAAATGGCCGGATTGTTTTTGCTGATCAGATTGACGTCATTGACAAAGCGGTCGGTAGGATAATAGGCAATTAGCGGCAAGCCGAGCAGAGGATCATTGAGTCGGGCTTTCTGATAAAGCCCAAGCATGCTGTCCAGTTGCGCGGTTTCTGCTTTGCTAAAGCCGAGTCCCTGACTATTTAAAGTCTTATAGACTTGCCAGGAACAGCTCTGTTGCTGTGCAGCTTCAGTCTGGCTGGATTCTGTAAGCGCTGAAACCTCTTCGGGAAAGCCAACCCGGATATCAATTTTGGATTGCAGCCGGTGTTGCATGATGTCCTGATCAGGCATCACCAGACCGGCAGCCCGGCTATCGCGATAACGCGCTGCAAACCAGGTCAGCGCCTGATAAGCACAGCGTAACAAAGTGGTTTTGCCAGTACCCTGATTGCCCAAAATTAAGGTAAGCGGATATTGTGAATAATCAAGCTGAAGCTGAATCTCTGGAAAATGCAGGGTGTGTTTCAGTTGAAGCGCTTCGATGTGCATAGGTCACCTGTACCATGATTTTACATCCATACCTTAACCGACGGCTTGACGAAGCGACTGCGGCATCTTGATCTTCAGTTGTTGAATCAGGTCATAAATGTGATGAATATTTAAGCTTACTTTAGCACGTGTACAGGCCACGTAAAGTAAACGTAGCTCTTCATCACTAATTTTATGATCTTTTTCATTCAGCTTAAACTGATAGTCATCTTCAATATGCACCCGTTCCCACTCCAGACCTTTGGCCTTATGGGCAGTGGAAATAATATAGTCCGCCTGTCCAATCGGGGTGATTTTGGCCAGGGCTTTTTTCAATGGATCGGTGCCATGTTCATCGACCAGTTTAACCAGCGGTTTGATGTCGCTACCTTCATTGGTTTCACAGTATTCATGCACATCATGCCAGGAATTAAACCAGGCCAGTTCCGGCACATCGACCACACGTTTGCCCTGTTTCAACATGGCAGCCGCATCGACAAAACGATTCAGTTTGACATGATCGGCTTGCAGGCTGACTTTATCGCCACGAACTAAACCTGCTAATAACAACTCCATGGCCCGGGCATTGGTCCGGCACAGAATCGCATCACGCATTTTGGTATGCGGTTTATTCACGACTTTAGAATCTAACAACGGATTGCCAAGCAAAGGCACGGTTTCATTCAGTGCACCTAAAATGGCATTGGCATTTAACGCGATTTCAGGGCCAAAACGAAACGATGTGGTCAGGCGTGATTCGGGTAAGGGCAGTTGCTGCATGGCATTCACCGCACCGCGCCAAGCATAAATCTGCTGATGCGCGTCACCGACATAAATCACCTGAGTATTCCGCTGTTTCAGCAAAATTCCGAGCATGAGTGGGTCGGCATCCTGCGCTTCATCAAACAGCACATAATCGGCCGGAATATTCGGTTCAGACAGCGCCCAGAGTTTCAGGTAAATATCATGGCCAATCCCGGCCTGATGATTGGGATCGATTGATTCTAGCCAGCGCCGTTCTACGGCCGGATAAAGTTTCTTTTGCAGGATCTCAATATCATCTGGATGCAACCAGCTCGGTGCCTGAATATGCCGCGGAGCAGGATATTGCGAACTGGTCGAACAGAAATAGCCAACTGCATTGGCGACTAAACTCGCCAGACGCGAAGGCATCAAGACATATTTTTCATAACGCCCACCCATCATACGGCGCATGGTCATCGGTTCCAGACGGTATTCTTTGGCAATAAAGCTTGGGCTTAAACGGGGCAGACGCAGCTTGTCGGTGATTCCACGTGGAACACTGCGAAATGCCAGCGAGTGAAAAGTGCGGCAATCTACGCCGCGATGAAATTTGGCTTGCGCTTCACTGGCAATGGCTTTGTTGAAAGCCAGATACATGCCACGCCGTTCAGGCATGGCATCACTGATCATTTGTAGTGTGGTGGTTTTACCTGTGCCGGCATAGGCAATCACTTTAAAGGAATTACCCAGACGGGCATTATCGATGGCAGTGGCCTGCTCATAAGTGGCCTTGGGTTTTTGCAGATCAGACACAGGCATATTCATCATTTAATGCTGACGGCTGGCTTTTTCAACCAGACCGGATAAGCCCTGACGACGTGCCAGCTCATTCAAGACCAGTTGCGGTTCGATATCGAAATAACCCAGCATCACAATGGTATGGAACCACAGATCAGCAACTTCATAGATCAGATCATTTTTATTGTCTTGAGAGACCTGAGCGTTGAAATCTTTGGCAGCCAGCACAGTTTCAAAGCTTTCTTCACCGACTTTTTCTAAAATCTTGTTCAGGCCTTTGTGATAGAGCTTGGCCACATAAGAGGAATCCGGATCGGCCTGTTTGCGTTCTGCCATCATCTGGCCCAGATAGGACAAGACTTCGACCTGTTCAGACTGGGCGCTTGACGCTTCCATCGCCAGCGTATGCGGATTTGTGGATTTTTCACCATAAATTGCAGACGGGTGTTTCAGCTGTGCATCGACAATTTCCCAGCCATTTGGCGTGAGTTTACGATAGAAACATGATTCACGACCAGTATGACAAGCGATGCCGCCATGCTGTTCAATTTGCAGCACAATTACATCGGCATCACAGTCCAGACGGATTTCATGTACGGTTTGAAAATGTCCTGATTCTTCGCCCTTATGCCATAACTTGCTGCGTGAACGGGAGAAATACACGGCTTGGTTTTTCTCAGCCGTTAGTGCTAGCGCTTCACGGTTCATCCAGGCCACCATCAAGACACGACCAGTTTGATGATGCTGGGCAATGGCAGGGACTAATCCTTGTTCGTTAAATTTTACTTCATCGAGCCATCGCGCGTTGTTCATAAGGGTTTCCATCATTTCAATCAAAATATAAAAATACGGATAGGAAATATCCGCAGATAGTGTACGTGATCTCGCAGCATTTGCGGCAAAAATCTGTGTCGATAAAGACAGGCTATGTCGTGTGTGATCCAGATGAGCTTGCTTTCACCTAGAGATTTAAAACTGAGACATCAAAAAAGCCGCCCGATCGGCGGCTCGTATTTTCAGGAAATTATCCCAGTAAAAATTACCAGTGTTCGCCCGGGAACAGACGTGCATATGCTTTTTGCACCAAGTTTAATTTTTGTGGTTGACCCACAGAGGCACTTGAACTTGGGAACAGGTTATAACCAATCGACATCAGAACATTGTTGATATCCGGAGCAATCGAATAAGTAATCGAGGCCAGACGACCCAAACCGGTGGCAACTTTCTTCGGACGTTTCACAATCGCATAGGCAATCAGGTCAGCTGCCTGTTCCGGAGAAAGTGTCGGGACGTATTTATAAATTTTGGTTGGTGCAATCATCGGAGTGCGTACCAAAGGCATATAGATCGAGGTGATGGCGATTTTATGCGAATGCACTTCGGCAGACAGACAGCGACTAAAGGCATCCAGTGCGGCTTTTGACGCGACATAGGCCGAAAAACGGGTGGCATTGGCCAGTACGCCAATCGAACTGATGTTAATGATATGACCCGCGCGACGGATCAGCATTTGTGGCAGGATATTCATGACCAGGCGCACGGCGCCGAAATAGTTCAGCTGCATGGTTCGTTCAAAATCATGGAAGCGGTCGACCGATTCATGCACGGCGCGGCGAATCGAACGACCCGCATTATTGATCAGAATATCAATATGATCGACTGAGGCAATGATCTGTTTGGAGACCTCATCAATCGCCTCCATATTGTTTAAATCGCATGGAAAGATTGAGGCTTTGCCGCCTTTGGCTTCAATGTCTGCTTTTACTTGTTCTAGGGTTTCTTGAGTACGGGCCACCAGTAAAACATGCGCACCTGCATCGGCCAGTTGATGTGCCGTCGTTAACCCAATACCGCTGGATGCGCCGGTGATCAGGACGGTTTTACCTGCAACAGATTTTTCCAGTTGTTTGTGTAGTCTAGTTTTCACATTTGTTATCCCTAATTTGAAGTCAGCGTTCAAATTATTTTTATTAAAGGTGTATGGCGCTCTAACAGGAGATGAGAGCGAAGGTGAGTACAGATATGATAACCAATTCTTCAGGAAAATCTATAAATTAAACTATTGAAATTAAAATAAAAATTAGAGTAATTGCTCTATTTGTGTTCGCTATTTCATTTAACTTTTACCATGAAAATAAAAAGCAAAGCAAGTGGCTGTTTTAGAATATAAATAAAAAAAACTCCACCAGAAAGGGTGGAGTTTTGAGTCAGATGAAACACGCCTTTAAACGGTCGCTAGTGCCTGTTCCAGATCCGCGATCAGGTCATCAATATGTTCAATCCCAATCGAGAGTCGCACCATATCTTCACTGACACCTGCTGATTTTAACTCCTCGGCATTGAGTTGGCGATGTGTGGTGGTCGCCGGATGGCAGGCCAGACTTTTGGCATCGCCGATATTAACCAGACGGGTAAACAGTTGCAGCGCATCAATAAAACGTGTGCCGCCTTCAAGACCATGCTCTACACCAAAGGTCAGAATTGCAGACGGTTTACCTTTCACATATTTTTGTGCCAAGGCATGTTGTGGATGATCTTTCAGACCAGCGTAATTGACCCATTTTACTTTAGGATGCTGCTGTAAATATTCCGCAATTTTAAGCGCATTTTCAGTATGACGCTCCATACGCAGACTTAAAGTTTCCAAACCTTGCAGGATCAGAAATACATTTTGCGGGCTGATCACGGCCCCAGTATTGCGTAGTGGCACCACACGCGCTCGAGCGATATAAGCTGCTTCACCGAGAACTTCGACATAGTTTACGCCATGATAACTTGGATCGGGGGTATTCAGCGCGGGAAAGCGTTCAGGATATTTACCCCACGGGAATTTACCGCTATCGACAATGATGCCACCAATCGAATTGCCATGACCGCCGATATATTTGGTCAATGAATGCACGATAATGTCGGCACCAAAATCAAAAGATTTTTGTAGCACTGGCGTTGCCACCGTATTGTCAACAATCACGGGCACACCGTACTCATGCGCGATTTTTGCAATCTCTTCCAGATCAATAATATTACCCAGTGGATTACCAATGGATTCCACAAAGACCAGTTTGGTCTTGTCATCAATTAAACTACGCAAGCTTTCCGGTTTTTCATAATCAAAGAAACGCACGTCAATACCTTGCTTCGGCAGGGTGTGTGCGAACAGGTTATAGGTGCCGCCATAGAGCGTAGATACGGATGCAATATTGTCACCGGCTTCAGCAATGGTCTGAATCGCATAGGTAATTGCAGCCATACCAGACGCTAAAGCAAGTGCGCCAATCCCGCCTTCAAGTGCGGCAATACGTTGCTCTAACACCGCCGTGGTCGGGTTCATGATCCGGGTATAGATATTGCCCTGTACCTTTAAATCGAACAAATCGGCCCCATGTTGAGTATTGTCAAAGGCATAAGACGTAGTTTGGTAAATTGGCACTGCAACTGCTTTGGTGGTGGCTTCAGGGCTATAACCTGCATGAATCGCAAGGGTTTCTGCTTTATAACTCATTATGACTGATCTTCTTGTGTTTAAGTTTATGACTTGAGTGTAACATTTTCATATATAAGTAAAAGTGCAATTTTACTGAAATAGATAGATGAAATAATCATATATAAATTGGGATTCGACGCACTTATTTGACTTAAATCAGCTGTTTGAAAAATCACCATAAATAAACTTGTAACAATGCATTGAAGTTCATGGCAATGGCTTATGTTTTCGCAGCTTTCTGCGTATAATAGCCGATTATTTTTTCGCTCTTTTTTGAGCTGGGGTGGTTGTTTTAACCCCATTTGGTTTTTCAGTTGAGGAGTCCTACGTGGCCCAATATATTTATACGATGAACCGAGTGTCTAAGATGGTGCCGCCGAAACGCGAAATCCTGAAAGATATCTCCTTATCATTTTTCCCGGGCGCAAAAATTGGTGTGCTTGGTCTAAACGGTGCAGGTAAATCGACCTTGCTTCGTATTATGGCGGGCGTAGATAAAGATTTCTCTGGTGAAGCACGTGCACAACCAGGTACTAAAATCGGTTATCTCGAGCAAGAGCCGCCTTTAGATGAAACTAAAGACGTGCGTGGCAACGTTGAAGATGGTCTGCGTGAGCCGCTGGATGCTTTGGCACGTCTTGACGAAGTATTTGCAGAATATGCAGCAGAAGATGCTGATTTCGATGCACTTGCGAAAGAGCAAGAGAAGCTTGAGGCGATTATCCAGACTTGGGATGCGCATAACCTTGCCAACCAGATGGATCAAGCGGCTGCAGCATTGAACCTGCCTGCTTGGGATGCAGATGTATCTAAGCTTTCAGGTGGTGAACGCCGTCGTGTTGCACTTTGTCGTTTACTTCTGTCTAAACCAGATATGTTGCTTCTCGATGAACCGACGAACCATTTAGATGCTTCATCTGTATCTTGGTTGGAACGTTTCTTGAAAGACTTCCCAGGTACCATCGTCGCGATTACGCATGACCGTTACTTCCTGGATAACGTAGCTGAATGGATTCTTGAGCTTGACCGTGGTATGGGTATTCCGTATCAAGGTAACTATTCTTCTTGGCTTGAGCAGAAAAATGCCCGTTTAGAGCAAGAGAACAAGCAGGAAGAATCTTTTGCTAAAGCATTGAAAAAAGAACTTGAATGGGTTCGTTCAAATGCCAAAGGTCAGCAAAAGAAAAACAAAGCGCGTATGGAGCGTTTTGAAGAGCTTAACTCACGCGAATTCCAGCAGCGTAACGAAACCTCTGAAATCTACATTCCACCTGGTCCACGTCTGGGCAACAAGGTTGTAGAAGTTGAAGGCATCAGCAAATCGTTTGGTGATCGCTTACTGTACAAAGATTTAACGTTCACAGTACCACCTGCTGCCATTGTGGGTATCGTGGGTGAGAACGGTGCAGGTAAAACCACACTGTTCCGCATGATGACCGGTGAACAACAACCGGATACCGGTTCTGTGGTACTGGGTGAGTCGGTGAAAGTGGCTTATGTGGGTCAGATTCGTGACACGCTTGATGACAACAAAACGGTTTGGGAAGAAGTTTCTGGCGGTTTAGACATCTTGAAGATTGGCGAATACGAAATTGCATCTCGTGCATATATCGGTCGTTTTAACTTTAAAGGCCAGGATCAGCAAAAACGTGTCGGTCAATTGTCAGGTGGTGAGCGTAACCGTTTACAACTGGCTAAAATCCTGCAAATGGGCGCAAACGTAATCTTGCTCGATGAACCGTCAAACGACCTGGATATCGAAACCTTACGTGCGCTTGAGGATGCCATTCTGGTGTTCCCGGGTACTGTGATGGTGATCTCGCATGACCGTTGGTTCCTGGACCGTATTGCAACGCACATTTTGTCATTTGAAGGCGAAACACCTGAATTCTTCACCGGTAACTATGCTGAGTTTGAAGAATATCGCCGTAAGCGCGATGGTGATGATCTGGTTGCGAAGCGTCAAAAATACCGTAAAATTGGTGTTTAATCCCTGATTTTAAAATAAAAAACCAGCCTTCGGGCTGGTTTTTGTGCTTATAGGGTGGTGGGTAATGACTTAGATTTCCCACTCATGATTACATTCACGACATTTCCATTTCTTTTGGGTCTGCATGAAGGCCTGCATGGAAATTTTAAAATCAGGCAAATCTTTATAGAACATAAAGCCTGCAATCAAAGAAAGAATAAAGACGATGACGGTTGCAGTCTGTAAAGTTGTACCTGCACCATCACCAAAGATCCACATCGCTATACTGATGATCACTAGCAATAATAATAGGAATAGGGCGGGCACCAGAAACATCAGGCTTTTAGGAACCACCGGACGTGGAGCTGCTTGACCTGGCTGGACCACTGGCATGATTTTCGGGCTTTGACACTTAGGGCAACGATATTGCATGATAACTCCAAAATTCTAAATTACTGATTATTTTATCGGAAGATGCGAAAAAACCGAAATATTGCCCAACTTGACATCCTCACCTCCCTGAAACGGAGGTGATTCCTACTGCTAGACGCTTATGCCCAAGCGCAAGTATGTTCTTCGCTGCATTTTCATCCCTGTTATTGGAACTTCCGCATTCACATTCCCATACTCTTATTCGCAAATCTGCTCTACCTTTCGGACTGCTAGAAGTGATCTCACCACAGCACGAACCTTGCGAAACAATGTTTCTCAGGTTGTGAATCTCTCACTTACTTCTCCAAAAATTGCCCCTGCGTTCTCGCATTTATACTTGAGCATTGTTTTGAATGCTGAAAAACCTGTATCTAAAACAGATTTTGCCATTTTAGTTTTTACAAGTTTACCCGCACTCAGATCGCCAACAACAATCAGTGCATTTTCTTTCACAAGCATGGTGCTTGCTTTGTGCAAATGATCTTTACGACAATTGGCAATTTTAGCGTGTAATGCACGTACACGTTTTTTATTCTTGGCTCGTTGTGCAATACCTAATTTCTGTTCATATTTCCGATAGAACTTAGGATTTGAAATCACAGTACCATCAGAACAGGTGGCAACGTCTTTTAAACCGAGATCAATACCAATCGCTTTAGTTGCAGTAGGTTTATTTTGCTTAGATGAATCCACTACAAGGCATACATACCAACGTCCACGACTATCCTCAACGAATGAGCCTGTTCTCACACTGTATTTACTTAATCCGTAACTATCCCATAACTTGAATTGATGCTTGCCGTACTGAACATATCCATCAGCGTATTTGATGGCTACTTTCTTGAAAGGAATCCAACCAAGTGATCTTCTCGCTGACTTCTTATTGCTCACACGCCATTTCAACTTTGCTTTCTTGAACTGTTTTCTTCGAGTGATTAATTCTTCTGTAACAGCCTGAATGGTTTGGCTATGTAGATTGCATTCTTTCGATGCGCCTTTGGTGTATTTGGCAACATCATAGGCTGATAGAAATTCACCTTTTCTTTTTAGATGCTTAAACCCTAAATCATTGACATAATTCCAGACAAAGTTTACTTCAGATGCTAATTGGTCTAGCATCTTGCAATGTTTATCTTTTATGCGTAATTTAAGTGTTTTCATGTGGTTATATTAACAATTTTTTCTCTATACCCTATGTGGGGGCAATTCTTAAAACGACACTTTATGTCGTGTCGCTTATATCTCTGCCCTTTAGGGCAGAGTTTTACGCTTCATTTGATAAAATATACAGGCAATAAAAAACCCAAGTCATAATGCTTGGGTTTTTTAAAAGACCACTTCAAAAGTAATCTTGAATATGGCGTCCCTACGGGGATTCGAACCCCGGTTACCGCCGTGAAAGGGCGATGTCCTAGGCCTCTAGACGATAGGGACAATTGAGGCATTACACAGCTAAAGCAAGACTTGATTTGGTGGAGTCAAGGAGGATCGAACTCCTGACCTCTACAATGCCATTGTAGCGCTCTACCAACTGAGCTATGACCCCAGTCTGTGTGAGCGCTATATTAGGGATATCGCGCTCACACGTCAACAAAAAAATTGATTAAGCTTGATCAACCGCTTCATTTTTCGGCAATTTTAAGCTTTCATTGAGTTTTTCCCAGACTTTCAGCTCTTTTTTGCTTGGGCCACCGACAATTTCCAGCGCATGACGTAAACGTGCGAAGGTCAGGTCAGGGCCAATGGTGACCATAGTCTGCATCACCGGGGTAGACGCAGTTGAGCCGGCAATGGCAACAAAGAAGGCCGGCATGAAGTCACGCAGTTTAATTTCCATTTGTGCTGCCAAATCCATCAAGGTTTGGCTGACCGTGTCGTTGTTCCAGGTGAACAGGCTTTCTAAACGCCAAATGGCAAACTGCAAGCTCTGACGTACCTGTTCGTCAGACAGTTTTTTGCTGACAAACTGCTCCTGAGTCAGTGTCGGGAAGTGGTTGAAGTAATGCGCAGACCAGTTCACTGCTTCAGACAGCAAGTTGATACGTGGTTGAATCGCAGCTGCGATTTCTTCTAATTTGGCACGGTCTGCTTTCCATGCTAGCAGCGTATCGAGCAATTCAGCAGGAGAAAGGGCTTTGATCCATTGACCATTGAGCCAGTTGAGTTTTTCAACATCAAAGATTGGACCACCGAGTGATACACGTTTAATATCAAAATGTTCAATCATTTCTACCAATGTGAATTTTTCACTTTCATCTGGCATTGACCAGCCCATACGACCCAAGTAGTTCAGCAAGGCTTCAGGCAGTACACCGATATCTTTGTAATAGTTGATTGAAGTTGGGTTTTTACGCTTAGACAATTTTGATTTGTCCGGGTTGCGTAGCAGTGGCATGTGACACAGCACCGGCATCTCCCAACCGAAGTACTGGTACAGCAACTGATGCTTCGGTGCAGATGGAATCCATTCTTCACCACGAATCACATGCGTGATTTGCATTAAATGATCATCTACCACGTTGGCCAAATGATAGGTTGGCAAGCCGTCAGTTTTCAGCAGAATCTGCATGTCGACCTGCGCCCATGGAATCTCGACTTCACCACGCAGCATGTCATTAAATTTACAAATACCTTCAGTCGGTACTTTCATGCGAATCACATGTGCTTCGCCAGCAGCCAAACGACGCTCGACCTCTTCTTGAGAAAGGTTTAAGCCTCGACCGTCATAACGTGGAGATTCACCACGTGCTTGCTGTTCAGCACGCATTTGATCCAGTTCTTCGGCAGTGGCGAAACAGTAGAAGGCATGACCTTTTTCAACCAGTTCCAGCGCATAGTTTTTATAAATATCCATGCGTTCTGACTGGCGGTACGGTGCATGTGGGCCACCCACATCTGGACCTTCAGACCAGTTGAGACCGAGCCAGCGCAATGAATCCAGGATCATTTTTTCAGATTCAGGTGTTGAGCGCAGTTGGTCGGTATCTTCAATACGAAGGATGAATTCACCCCCATGCTGTTTAGCAAAACATAAGTTAAACAAGGCAATATAGGCAGTACCTACATGAGGAAAACCTGTAGGAGAAGGTGCAATACGAGTACGAACAGTCATAGCCGGATATAATCTAGAATATAAATTTGGTTCTATTATAGCGAAAAAGCCACATCACTTAATGCTTTATTCAATATTCAGTGATGTGGCTTTAAATCCTGCTGTTATTCGAGTTGGTTAAAACTGATTAAGAATGATCGCTAGAAAATATGCTTTGTACGAAGCGGGTAAAGCGATAATTTTGTGCTGCAAAGAAATTTTGTGAAGGTGCGACTTTCAGCGCAGTTAAGACTTTAAGATTATCGTCTGTATGCAGGGTTTTTTCGCTTTTTTGTTGTTGAATTGCTTTTTCAATCGGCGATGTCTTGCTTTCAACAGTAGTGACTGAGGCCTTCTGCAAATCTGTCTTCACAACGACGGCATGACCCAGTTGAATCGAAAACAGCATGATCAGACTTAGGATGCTAGCTGTGAATAATTTAAATTTCATATCCAAACTTCCTCCTTGCTTCTGGTTGGTTTTATTCTGTTAAAAATGTTTTTTTAATACTCCGTCTACAATTTAATCACAGTTGATTATAAAGAAGTAGAACCAAGTCACATTTTTTACAAAAAATTAATATAACATCTATGGAAAATTACTAAAAATCGTAATTCTCTCTTTTGGCGGCCTATTTTTAACAGACAACTGTGAAGAGAACGTGAAGAACTGTCTTATATTGTAGCAGGAGATTAATTTTTTAGCAGAATATGTATCCAGGTTTAATTGTTAGCAGATATCTCAAAATCAGAAATAGATCATCAATATTATTATAAACACATGATTGTTATATTTATTTTTTATTTATACAGTGTGGTTATCTCAATAATGAGTCACATAACATGAAAAAAATAATAGCAACCGCAATCTTGACAATATTTACAGCAACCACCATGCAAAATGTAATGGCCAAAGATTTCCTGAATGTCTCTTATGATCCGACCCGTGAATTTTACCAGGAATATAATCAGGAGTTTGGCCAGTTCTGGAAGCAGAAAACCGGACAGACAATCAATTTTAAACAGTCACATGGCGGTTCAGGCAAGCAGGCACGTTCGGTCGTCGATGGTTTGCAGGCCGATGTGGTGACTTTGGCTTTGGCCAATGACATTGAGGAAATCGTCAATGCCGGTTTAATCGAGAAAGGCTGGCAAAAAGAGTTTTCAAATAATTCAGCACCGTATACATCGACAATCGTTTTTTTGGTGCGTAAGGCCAATCCCAAGTAAATCAAGGACTGGAATGATCTGACCAAACCGGGTGTCGAGATTATTACACCTAACCCGAAAACTGGTGGAGCGCCACGTTGGATCTATCTGTCTGCTTGGGGCTATGCGCTGAAACAGCCCGGTGGCAATGATGCCAAAGCCCGAGATCTGGTGAAAAAGCTTTATCAAAATGTCAAAGTGTTGGATTCCGGTGCCCGTGGTTCGCTGACGACTTTTGCCGAGCGCGGTATTGGCGATGTACTATTATCTTGGGAAAATGAAGCCTTGCTGGCAACGCAAGGTCTAGGTAAGGACAAGTACGATATCATCTATCCCTCTATTTCAATTCTGGCCGAGCCATCGGTGGCGATCGTTGATAAAAATGTGAATAAAAATGGCAATGCCAATCTGGCGAAAGGCTATTTGAATTATCTGTATTCCCCCAAAGGGCAGGAGTTGGCTGCGAAATATTTCTTCCGTCCACGCGATGCTAAAGTGGCTGCCAAATATTCCGCCCAATTTCCGAAAATTCAGACCTTCACCATTGATAAAGTCTTTGGTGGCTGGGCAAAAGCGCAAAAAACCCATTTTGTGAATGGGGCGATTTATGACCAGATTTATAATGAAAAGCGATAACAAGCTTGAATCTAAATTGAATGAAGAAAACGGATAAAGCGTTATCCGTTTTTTTTATATTTAATGCATAAAATTCTATATATTCGAAATAAGTAAAATAATTGGCTATATTTTGTTTTTAAAAACAGATGATTAAGAATAAAAAACCTTTGAGTATATCGTGTTGTGATGTTGTAGGTTGAATTGCGATAAATGATTTTATTTCATATAGTTATATCTATACAAGATAAACTCCCGTGCGCTCATGAAAAATCAATTAAAATCCTTATTTAGCGTTGCCTTATTGGCTACAGGTCTAGGCTTGACAGCGACTACCTCACAGGCGGCTGATCGTCAATTTCTAAACGTGTCATATGATGCAACCCGTGAATTCTATGATGAATTCAATAAATCATTTGGTGCTTACTGGAAAAACCGTACCGGTCTGGATGTGAACTTTAAACAGTCACATGGTGGTTCGGGCAAGCAGGCACGTTCGGTGGTCGATGGCCTAAAAGGCGATGTGGTGACTTTGGCGCTGGCCAATGACATCGAAGAAATCGTGAAATCTGGTCAGATTCAACCCGGCTGGCAAAAAGAGTTTCCGCATAATTCTGCACCTTATACCTCAACTATCGTGTTTATGGTGCGCAAAGGCAATCCGAAGGGCATTAAAGACTGGAGTGATCTGACCAAGCCAGGCGTAGAAATTATTACCCCAAACCCGAAAACCGGTGGTTTGCCACGTTGGGTATACCTCTCTGCCTGGGGCTATGCCGAGAAACAGCCGGGGGGTAACAAAGCCAAAGCACAGGACTTTGTCGGCAAACTCTATAAAAATGTCAAAGTGATGGACTCAGCAGCACGTGCTTCAATGACCACGTTTGCTGAGCGTGGCATTGGTGATGTATTGCTGACTTGGGAAAATGAAGCACTGGTTACCCAAAAGACTTTGGGTAAAGACAAGTTTGATATTATTTATCCGTCAATTACGATTTTGACCGAGCCATCGGTGGCCATTGTCGATCGTACCGTGGATAAAAATGGCAATAAATGGTTGGCAACAGGTTATATCAACTACCTGTACTCCCCATTGGGTCAGGAAATGGCAGTCAAACATTTCTACCGTCCGCGCAATGAGAAAGTATTAGCCAAATATTCAGCACAATTCCCGAAAATCAAAACCTTTACCATTGATGAAGTGTTTGGCGGCTGGGCCAATGCACAGAAAACCCATTTTGTGAATGGCGCGATTTTTGATCAGATTTATAACTCAAAACGTTAATCTGCTGATTTGACGACGAATTACAGATAAACAGGCCTCCCTTGCGGAGGCTTTTTTATTGACGACACTCAAATAAAAACGGTTTTCTCTATGGAAAGTAATATTTATCTACAAAAAGTCGTTTGGAGCTTTACTGAAACAGGGTGATAATGTGCAGTTAAATTTTTCGCCCTATTGATTGAGTTTTTATGTCACATATTTCTGTATTACTTCACGAAACGATTGATGCCTTGTTGGCGGGTCGCAATACGGGAATTTATGTGGACGGTACTTTTGGTCGTGGCGGACATACCCGTTTATTGTTATCAAAATTAGATGAACATGCACGTGTGTATGGCTTTGATAAAGATCCTCAGGCCCTAGAGACGGCAGCAATCTTAGAACAGGAAGATCCACGTTTTAAAATTATTCATGCCAGCTTTGCCGATCTGAAAGACGCACTGGCTGAGCTTGGGATTGAGACCGTGGATGGAGTGATGGCAGATTTAGGCGTGTCTTCGCCGCAGCTGGATCAGGCCGAACGTGGTTTCAGTTTTATGAAAGATGGTCCGCTGGATATGCGCATGGACAATTCTCAAGGTCCAACTGCAGCAGAATGGCTGCTTGAAATTGAAGAAGAAGCACTGGCCAATATCATTTTTAAATACGGTGAAGAGCGTTATAGTCGCCGGATTGCCAAAGCCATCAAGGCGGCAGGGCAGATTGAGACCACGGCTCAACTTGCGGAAATTGTGAAAGTCGCGCATCCAAAATGGGAAAAAAATAAGCATGCTGCGACGCGTACTTTCCAGGCGATTCGTATTGCTATTAATAAAGAATTAGAAGATATTGAAATCTTCTTGCCTCAAGCAGTTGAGATTTTAAAACCTGAGGCACGTTTGGCCGTAATTAGCTTTCACTCTCTGGAAGACCGTTTGATCAAACAGTTTATTCAAAAAGAATCTACATTAGACGAAGATTTTGGCTGGGGAATGCCGGGGCAGCAAAAAGATACACGACGTTTAAAGAAGGTATCCCGCGTAAAAGCCAGTGACGAAGAAGTCAAAGCCAATCCTCGTTCACGTAGTGCATGGCTCCGGGTCGCAGAACGTTTAGCTTAATAGGCACATCATGAAAACTGAAGTGGTTGATAAAAAAACAGAAAAGTTATGGCTTAAACAAGCTAGCATCTATCTCGTCTTGATACTGATGGTCTTCATCAGTGCAGTCTTTGTGGTATTTCAGGTGTTTGAATATCGTCAGGACACCAGAAAACTGAGCACTTATATGCGTGAGCGTGATGACCTGAATGCAGATTGGGGGCGCTTGTTAATTGAACAGCAAACTTTTGGTGCAACTGCGCAGATTGGCACACGTGCTGTCACCCAGCTGCGCATGTATTCTCCCCCGGTTTCACAAAGTGTCGTCATTTCTTTACCACAAACTTCAGATGAGAAAAAATAAGGCTAGCGCTCGGACATGATAGACAAAAGAAAGAAGCAAGCGGTACGTAAAAAACAATCAGTTACCGAAAAAAACGCCTCAAATGTGTATATCAATCGTTTCTATATCATGTGGGCGGTGGTGTTGCTGTGTTTTATTACACTGATTTGCCGTGCCTTCTATGTGCAGATTATCAATAAGGATTTTTTGCAAAATAAAGCCAATGCCAATATTTTAAGAACCAATACCATCAAGGCCATGCGTGGCGTAATTTATGACCGTAATGGGGTGCCGCTAGCGATCAGTACGCCGATCATGAAAATCGTGATTGATCCACGTGACTATTTTGACAATAAAAAACTCTATGACGAGACCATACTGGCACTAGAAAAAGAGCCAGATAGCCGCAAGCTGAAACGCCAGTTGCCGGATAAAAACCTGAATCTGGATGAACTGGCCGATGCAGTCGGTATGGATCGGGCAGAACTACGCAAAAAAATGCAAGAACGCCCGCGTTCTCGTTATCTGATCCTGAAAAAAGAAGTTCCGCCACAACAGGCTGAACTGATCATGAAGCGTAATTTTCAAGGCGTGTATACCGAGAAAAACTACAAACGTTATTATCCGCAGCCACAGCCCAATTCACAGATTATTGGTCTGACCAATAGTGAAGGCACCGGGATTGAAGGTCTGGAAATGCAGCTCAATACCCGTCTGGCAGGTGAAGATGGTGAGCAGCAGATTATCCGGGATAAAAAAGGCAACCGGGTTAAAGAGCCGGAAGTGATTAAAGAAGTCGAGCCGGGCGAGAATATCACCCTGAGTATCGACTCGCGTCTGCAATATATTATGTACCGTGAACTGACTGCGGCAGGTGTGGCCAATAATGCCCGTTCTGCGACTGCGATTGCGGTCGATGTAAAAACCGGAGAAATTCTGGCCTTGTCATCTTGGCCATCATATAACCCGAATGATAAAAATGGTCTGCTGAACAAGGATGCCATGCGTAACCGTGGTGCGGTGGATTCCTTCGAGCCGGGTTCGACCATGAAGCCCTTCACCGTGGCAATGGCTCTGGAAAGTGGTAAATATACGGCCAATTCTGTGGTCAACACCACACCGGGCAGTATGCGAATTGGCAATCACACCATTCGTGATACGCATAACTATGGTCAGTTAACACTGGGCGGTATTATCCAGAAATCTTCGAACGTGGGTGTCGCCAAACTGGCCTTGTCTTTGCCGTATGAAACTCTACCTACTTTCTATAAACGCTTGGGTTTTGGCTCACGCTCAGCAGTAAGATTCCCGGGTGAAAGTGCCGGTCTGATCTTGCCACCAAGTAAATGGAATGTGTCAGAAGTGGCAACCATGTCCTATGGTTATGGCCTGAATGCTACTGTACTGCAAATGGCGGATGCCTATGCCATGCTGGCCAATAAGGGTGTGAGAATGCCGCTGAGCCTGTACAAGCTGGAAGAACAGCCGCAGGGTGAGCAAATGATTGATGCCAATATTGCAGATCAGGTCTTGCTTATGCTGGAAGTAGCAACTCTGCCTGGCGGTACCGCCACGCGCGCGACAATTCCGGGTTATCGTGTGGCAGGGAAAACCGGTACTGCGCATAAACTGCGTGCCGATCGTAAAGGCTATTCTACCAATGAATACCGGGCTTTGTTTGCTGGCGTAGCGCCCGTGAGTGATCCGCGTATTGCCATGGTGGTGGTGGTCGAAAATCCGCAAGGCACCTATTACGGCGGTACGGTATCGGCACCGGTATTTGCACGCGTGATGCAGGAATCCTTGCGTCTGCTGAATGTCCCTCTGGACAAACCTTTAGAATCTCCCAAAGTCCAGTAAATAGGTGATCAATGTCTATTACATTTAAAGATCTCTACGCCGTTCAGGATACTGCTGAATGGATGACCCAAGCCTTTCAGGGTTTCGAACTGGATAGCCGTAAAGTTAAGGCAGGGCAAATTTTTATTGCCTTGACCAGTCTGTCACAACCAGAAAAAACTGCAGTATTTGCACAAAAAGCTTTAGAGCAGGGTGCCTTAGCGGTGATTTCTGAAATCGAATTGGATATCTCACCCAATCTGGTGGTTGCTGATGTCCGACATTTGATGGGACAGTGGCAAAAACAATATTTACAAGCCAGCCAGCCTGTTCAGGCTGCAGGTATTCTTGCAGTGACCGGCACCAATGGTAAAACCACGATTTCACGTTTGGTTGCGGAACTGTTCATGTTGCAAAGCAAAGCTTGTGCAGTGATGGGGACTACAGGTAACGGGATTTTGCCAAATCTGGAAGCCTCGTCGCATACCACGCTCGATGCTTTGCAATTGCAAAATGCTTTGCATGTTTATGCTCAAGCCGGTGCTAAATTTGCCTCGATTGAAGCCAGTTCGCATGGTCTGGAGCAAGGTCGCTTGAATGGCTGTGATATCGAGATTGCGGGCTATAGTAATTTAAGTCGCGATCATCTGGATTATCACGGGACGCTGCAAGCCTATGCAGAAGCCAAATCTGCTTTATTTAAATTTGAAAGTTTAAAAGTGGCTGTCATCAACCTGGATGATGCGCATGCTCATATCATGATTGATGCAGCGCGCAACAATCCGTCACAGCCAGAAATTTTGACCTATTCAACCCGTCAAGCTGCGGATTATCAGGTTCAGGATATTCAATACAGCATTTCAGGTGCGGCCTTTAAGCTGAAAACGGCTTCTGCTGAATATGTTGTGAACAGTCCGCTGCTTGGACATTTCAATATTGAAAATCTGGTCGCCAGTCTGATCATGGCAGAGCAGGCCGGATTTGATTTAAGCAGCTTGATTGTGACTGTGCCACAGCTCAAAGGTGCACCAGGCCGGATGCAGGTGCTGCGTGATGGCGAGCGCCTATTTGTAGTGGATTATGCGCATACGCCTGATGCCTTGACTCAGGTTCTCATCACTTTAAAACGTCATGTTTCACAAAATCTCTGGGCCGTCTTTGGCTGTGGCGGCGATCGTGACCGCGGCAAGCGTCCACTGATGACGCAAGCAGCATTAGAAGGTTCGGATATTGCGGTCTTGACTTCCGATAACCCGCGAACCGAAGATCCTGCACAAATTTTTGCCGATATGAAAAATGGCATCGACTTTTTAGGCAAAAGCTACCATGAAATTCATGACCGTCGTGAAGCGATCAAGTTTGCCGTTAAACACGCGCAGGCAGGGGACATCGTGGTGATTGCAGGCAAAGGTCACGAAAATTATCAGGAAATTGATGGTGTACGTCACTGGTTTGATGATGTGGTCGAAGTGCAAGCCGCGATTGATGCCCAGCATCACAGCACAGATTCAGCTTATCCAGCGTATTAGGATTCAGATATGCATACCTCAACAACCAGTACCGTGCCACTTGCACCTTGGACAGCAGAACAGCTTGAACAAGCGACTCAAGGCAATTGGCTCAATAATAAAAAAACGGCAGACGCCATCAAACGTATTCTGACCGATTCGCGTGATGCTGAACAAGGGGATGCTTTCCTTGCACTGCAAGGCGAGCGCTTTGATGCCCATGATTTTGTGGCACAAGTAGCAGCAAGCGGCTGTCAGATTGCGATCGTCAGTCGACCGCTCGATATCGATATCTGCCAGCTTGTCGTAGACGATACCCGTTTGGCACTAGGGCGGTTGGGCGCATACCGTCGTCAGCAGAATCCTCAGCTCAAAGTCATTGCCTTGACCGGCAGCAGTGGCAAGACCACCACCAAGGAAATGCTGGGGAGCATCTTGTCTCGTCTTGCGCCGACACTGATCACGCGTGGCAACCTGAATAATGACCTCGGCGTACCGGTGATGTTGCTCGAATTACGTCCCGAACATCAGTATGCAGTGATGGAGCTGGGTGCCAGTCATCAGGGCGAAATTGATTACACCTCAAACATGGTACAGCCGCATGTGGCCGGGATTATTAATATCGGGACTGCGCATTTGGGTGAATTCGGCGGCCGTGATGGCATTTGTACTGCCAAATCTGAAATTTATGCGCATATTACAGAAACCTCGATTATTCCTGCCGCAGATGATTTTACTGAAACCATTCGTCAGGCGGTCAAAACTGAACAAAGCTTAAGTTTTGGTGCCGGCGGTGAAGTGTATGCCAGCGATGTCGTGCTCGATGCGCAATCTTCTACCTTTACCCTGCATACACCACAAGCTTCGAAAACAGTTCAGCTGCCCTTTGCCGGTGAGCATAATGTTGAAAATGCCACAGCAGCGGCTGCCTTTGCTTTGGCAATCGGGATTGGTCTGGATGATATCGTGACCGGTCTGGAGCAGGCTGTGGGTGCCAAAGGCCGTTTGAACTTTATTCAACACAAACAGTATTTGCTGATTGATGATACCTACAATGCCAATCCTGGTTCAATGCGTGCAGCAGCTGAAGTTTTGGCACAGCAGCAGGGCATTCGGGTCATGGTGACCGGTGATATCGGTGAACTCGGTTCATCGGCTGCGATGGAACATTATAAGCTGGGTCGAGATCTGGTCTCGGTCAAAGGCATTAACTTTGTGGTAGCTGTGGGTGAATTTGCACCTGCCGCACAGGAAGGTGCACGTAGTACCCAATATGGCAAGAAAATGCAGGCTTTCCTGAATCAGGAGCAGGCATTGCCATTTTTAATTCATTTGATTGAAACACATCAACCTCAGCCGATGTCATTTCTGTTTAAAGGGTCGCGTTATACCCATATGGAAACATTGATGGCTGCATTGATGGAGAAACTCTAAATGCTGTTATGGCTCTTTGAACATTTGGCGGGCTTTGACAGCACGTTTCAGGTGGTTCGTTATTTAACTTTACGTGCGTTGCTCAGTGTCCTGACGGCATTGACCATTGGTCTGGTGCTGGGTCCTATCATGATTCGCAAGCTTCAGGCACTCAAATATGGTCAGGCGGTCAGCTCGTATGCCCCTGAAAACCATGCCAAGAAAATGGGTACACCGACCATGGGTGGCGTACTAATCCTGCTTTCAATCGGTATTTCGACCCTGCTTTGGGCGGATCTTTCCAATCCTTATGTCTGGATTGTACTGGCGGTGATGGTCATCTTCGGTGCCGTGGGTTGGGCGGATGACTGGATTAAAATTCGTTATAAAGACAATGCCGGTCTGCCTGCGAAGAAAAAATTCTTCTGGACTTCGGTCGGTGCATTGGGAGTCGGTATTGCCCTGTATGTGATTGCACAGCAGCAGACCAATCCGGTACATACCGCGAATATGCTGGATCTTTTGATTCCATTTTTTAAAGATTTGACGATTCCGCTGTCGGCTATTCCACTGGGGATTGGCTTCATTATTTTCACTTATTTTGTGATCAATGGTGCATCCAATGCGGTAAACCTCACCGATGGTCTGGATGGTCTGGCGATTATGCCAATTGTACTGGTTGCGGCAGGTCTGGGTGTATTTGCCTATCTGGCCGGAGACGTGCGTTTTGCCAATTACCTGCATATTCCCTATGTGAAATATTCCTCTGAACTGGTGGTGATCTGTGCGGCGATGATTGGTGCCGGTCTGGCATTCCTGTGGTATAACGCCCATCCTGCCCAAGTGTTTATGGGTGATGTCGGTGCTTTATCACTGGGTGCGATGTTGGGGACGATTGCCGTGATGGTACGTCAGGAAATCGTCTTTGCGATTATGGCGGGTGTATTCTTGGTCGAAGCGATTTCAGTATTCTTGCAGATTGGTTCATTAAGAATGCGCAATAAACGCGTGTTCCTGATGGCACCGCTGCATCATCATTATGAAAAGAAAGGCTGGCGTGAAACTCAAGTCGTCATTCGTTTCTGGATTATTACGATTATGCTGGTGGTTTTGGGTCTAATGACCTTAAAATTGCGCTAAGAGATGCATTGAAAAAAGTCGGCGCAGGCCGGCTTTTTTGTTTTGGAGAGAATGATGAATTTACTCATGTGCCCAGTCTGTCGCCAGCAGTTGAGCTTAAATGAAAGAACATGGCGATGTGAGAATCATCATAGCTACGATGTGGCCAAGCAAGGCTATGTGAACCTGCATGTGGTGCAACATAAACACAGTAAAAATCCTGGGGATACGCCTGAGTCCGTCCAGGCACGTCGTGCATTTTTGAGTGCGGGTCATTATGCGCCTTTGCAACAGGCCGTGGTGGAGAGGCTCCGAGAGCTGCGTATTGAAAATCTTTTAGATATTGGGTGTGGTGAAGGCTACTATACCGATACCATGCAGGCTGAAGTGCTGCAATGCGTCGGGGTGGATATTGCCAAAAATGCCGTTCAGGTCGCGGCCAAGCTCAATAAAAATATCACCTGGGTCGTAGGAACCGGGGCGACTTTACCGGTGCTGGATGGGTCGATTGATATGTGTACCAGCCTGTTCAGTCCGATCCCAAAACAGGAAATTTTACGGGTTTTAAAAGCTGAAGGTTATTTAATGGTGGTGACACCTGCGCCACAGCATTTATATGCGATGCGTGAGGCACTTTTTGAAGAAGTGAAACCCCACGAACCGCAAAAGTTTGTTGAGCAACTGCAAGATGAATTTGATCTGCTCAGTGAGCAGGTGATTGATGCCCCGATGACTTTGCCACAGACAGATTTAAAAAACCTGATTGCTATGACACCGTATGCTTACAAGGCCAAACCTGAACGCCGTCTGGCACTTGAACAGCAGGATCAGTTTAAATTGCTGGCGCAATATCAGATCTATCTGTTTCAGAAAAAATAAAAATTCACCGATAAAAATGCCCTCATTGTTGAGGGCTTTTTTATACTAGTTTGTCGGTTGTGGTTATTGCACTTCTTGAATCAGGTTTTCTAAAGCGTCCACTTTGCTTGGTTGAAGCGGCTGTTCTGGCGGAGCAGTTGTTTCAGTAGCATCTGGCACAGCGATTTCCTGTCCCGGGAGATCTTCGAAATCCGTTTCTGTCCGTTTCGGGACGACCACAGGTGCCGGGCGGTAAAGCGCAGTGGCCATTGGTGGTGAAGACGGATCATTCTGCGCTTCATCACCCTGAACTGCCTTGCTTCGATTCACTGGTGCCTTGGCATTACGGTCTAAACGCACCCATGCTTCTGGCTGACCTTTTAAGGCATTGCCCATAAAGTCGGTCCAGATCGGTAAGGCTGCCACACCACCATATTCACGGCGTCCCAAGGTTTTAGGCTGGTCAAAGCCGACCCAGGTGATGGTAACCAGTTTGCCATTGAACCCTGCGAACCAGGCATCTTTGGCGTCATTTGTGGTTCCGGTTTTGCCCCCAATATCATTTCGCCCGATTCTTAAGGCCGCACGGCCGGTACCGTGCTGAATCACATCACGCAGAATATTGGCCATGTCATAGGCAGAGCTGGATTTTAAAATACGCTGTGCCTGACGATAATTACTGTCTTCGGCAGAGACTTTGGGTGCAGCCTGTTTCTGTTCTAGACTTGTATTGTTGATTGCAATCGCTTCATCATCTGCGGTCATGGTGTCGGCAGGTTGAGCAGGTTCTTCTTCGGTATTGATACATGAAATACACGCATATTCAGGCTGAGCCTCAAAAATGGTATGGCCATAGGCATCTTCAATACGGGTAATGAAATGTGGCTGGATCCGGTAACCACCGTTGGCAAAAGTCGCATAACCTGTCGCCATCTGAATCGGCAGAACCTGAGGCGTGCCGAGTGCGATGGTGTAGTTACGCGGGATCTGATTGTCCTGTAAACCAAAATCCATAAACAGCTGACGGGTACGTTCAATCCCGACAGCCTGTAATAAACGCACTGAAACGGTATTGCGCGAAAGATATAGTGCGCGGCGTAGCGGGATCATCCCCAGATAACGGCCATCTGAATTACGAGGTGTCCATTTGCCAATGGTAATTGGCGCATCATTCACCATGGTATGCGGTGTCATGCCTCGTTCTAAAGCCAGTGCATAAACAAAAGGCTTAATCGTAGAGCCGGGTTGACGCCAGCCCTGGATTGCACGGTTAAATTTCGACTGATAAAAGTTGTATCCGCCCACAATGGCTTCAATTGCACCATTATTTGGATTGATGGCAATCAACTGTCCTTGCACATTTGGAATTTGTACCAGCGACCACGAGGTTTTATTCTGATTCGGTCGTAAACGTATAATATCTTTGACTTTGACAATCTCGGAAGCTTTGCTCGGCGCACCACCTACACTGTTGACATTGCGAAAGGGGCGCGCCCAAGACATACCGGACCACGGTACAGTTACCGTGGTGCCATCCTGCATCAACGCTTCAAAACTGGAATTGCCAACCTTGGTTACTTGAGCAGGGTAGGTGTTGGCATAGGCACGGAAATTTTCCAGCGGTTGATCATGTGCTTCAGCACCACGCCAGCCATGTCGACGGTCATAAGCTTCCAGACCCTCTTGTACCGCCTGTTCTGCATAGGTCTGGCGTTCACTATGGATGGTGGTATAGACCTTGTAGCCAGAATCTACCGCCTGTTCGCCAAAGTTTTGTACCAGTTCAGAACGCACCATCTCACCGACATACGGGAATTTATTGCGGGTACTGCGGTCAGGCATATCCAGATTGATGGGTTCAGCAATCGCTTGTTGATACTGACTCTGGTTCAGATAACCCAGTTGCAGCATACGTCCTAAAATCCAGTTGCGACGTTCGAGAGCACGTTTGGGATTGGCCACCGGATTATATCGAGAAGGCGCTTTAGGCAGGCCAGAGATCATGGCCATTTGCGCAATCGAAAGCTCTTCTAAACTCTTGTTATAGTAAATTTTGGCTGCTGCTGCGATCCCGTAGGCATTCTTACCCAAGAAGATTTTATTCACATAGAGTGTCAGAATTTCTTCTTTGGTTAGGCTTTGCTCAATCTTACGGGCCAGAAAAATTTCAGTCAGTTTACGCTTGAGTGTTCGTTCGGGGCTGAGATAATAGTTTTTCGCCACCTGCATGGTGATAGTGGAACCACCGGTCTGCACATCCGAACCGGTGATACTTTCACTGACTGCACGGCCTAAGCTTTTAAAACTGATTCCGCTATGCTCGAAAAAGCTGGAATCTTCAGCGGCGAGGAAAGCATGAATAAACTCGGATGGAATTTGTTCATATTTCACGGGAACAGAAAGCTTGCCACCATACTCAGCAATTAATTCATTATCTGAACTAAAAACTTGTAAAGGCTTTAATAAAGGCGCCTTTTTAAGCGTGGACATTTCAGGCAAAGATGGGGCAATATAGAGATACATGCCATAGAAACCCATCGGAATTGAGATCAGGATAATGATAATGATCAAAAAAAATGGGTGAACAAGGCCTGAACAAGATAGCTTTTTCATAACAAGTAAGTTTTAATAAGAGCTAATGGCGAACTAATTACCGATCAGTATATCCTTTAGATATACATATTGTTAGATGAGTTATTGTATCTATATAAAATTATAGATCGGATCGATTAGTAAGTTAGATTTAATTGGGGACAAAAAAATAATAGGAATTATATTGTGCGCAGGTTATATCGTAAACCAAATAAGGGGTTAATAGGAGTTGATATTAGTTCGACTTCTGTTAAGGTTTTAGAGCTTTCTGTAAAAAGTGGCCGTTACTGGGTAGAGAGCTATGCTTTGGTCCCATTAATGGAAAACAGTGTTGTTGAAAAAAACGTCTTAAACCCGGAAGCAGTCGCGGATGCCCTTGGGCGTGCAATTAATTTGGCCAACACCCAGTCGAATCATGCCGCTTTTGCCATTCCAACCTCTATGGTGATTACCAAAACTATCGAGATGGATGCAGACATGTCGAATGATGAGCGTGAAGTTCAGATTCGTGAGGATGCAGAACAGTATATTCCGTTCCCACTCGATGAAGCCAGTCTGGACTTTGAAGTTCTGCCTGACCGTCTTGCCAATCCAAACCGGGTCAATGTGCTGTTGGTGGCAACCCGCATTGAAAATATTGAAGCACGTTCTGAAGTTTTGGAAATTGCCGGACTGACACCCAAGATCGCGGATGTAGAAAGTTTTGCGCTGGAAAATGCTTTTAAAGTGTTTTCGGATACTTTGCCGATGGGGGTAAATACTGTCGGTATTTTAGACATTGGACATAGTATGACCACCTTGTCTGTCATGCAGAACAACAAAATTATTTATACCCGTGAGCAGGTGTTCGGTGGCAAACAGCTGACTCAGGAAATTCAGAACCGTTATGGTCTGTCTTTTGAAGAAGCCGGGCGTGCTAAAAAAACCCGTGCTTTGCCAGATGATTATGATATTGAAGTGCTAGAACCGTTCCTGGATGCCGTAGTGCAACAGGCAGCGCGGTCATTACAATTCTTCTTTTCATCGTCTCAGTTTAATGAGATTGATCATATTTTATTGGCCGGCGGGAATGCCAATATTCCAGGTCTGGCAAAATTATTACAACAAAAACTCGGTTACCGTGTCACGATCGCGAATCCATTTTTGCAAATGGGCTTTTCTCCTCAAATTGATATTAAAAAAATTGAAAATGACGCGTCATCACTCATGGTTGCATGTGGTTTGGCATTGAGGAGTTTTGATTAATGGCAAAGATTAACTTACTTCCTTGGCGTGATGAGCTAAGAATTAAAAGAAATAATGAATTCGTGGCAATCTGTGTGGGGGCGCTTTTCTTAGGACTGGCGGCGGCAGGTTCAACCTGGTTTTATTATGATCACAAGCTTCAGGATCAGGAACAGGCCAATCAGCTGATTCAAAGTACCAACCAGAATCTGGATGTGCAGTTAAAAGCGCTAGAAGGTTTGCAAGAGCAACGTAATGCCATTGTTGAGCGGATGAAGCTGATTCAGGGCTTGCAAACGCAACGTCCGATCGCGGTGCATTTGATTGATGAAATTGTACGGGTGACACCAGCCAATATGTACATCACCAAGTTTCAGCGTACTGGCGATAAATTTAGCATCGAAGGTCGAGCCGAGAGTCCAAATACCGTAGCAGAATTACTGCGTAATCTGGAAGCTTCCTCCTGGTACCGAAATGCCTTTATGAATGTCTTTCTGGTGGCTGAAGAATCCAAAGAAAAGGCACCGAGCTCGATTATTCCACGTGTTGAAGAGTCTTATGGCAGCTTTACCGTGACTGTGGATCTGGATCAGATCGCTGAACCGGTACTGAATGAAGAACAGCAAGCAGCCAATACCACTCCGGGGGCATCATCATGAGTAATGAAAAATTCGATGAGTTCAGCCAGGATGCCGTGGCTGTACCTAAAAATAAAATGACAGTTGAGAAATTTTTTCAGCAATTCAATACCCTAGATCCTAATAATTATGGCAGCTGGCCTTTATCGGTCAAGATTAGCTGCTGGATTTTTATTGTTATCTTGGTATTTATGCTGATTTATTTTGCTCTGACCAGAAGTACGATTGAATCGATTTCACAAGCCAGTGCCCAGGAACAAAACCTGCTGAATGAGTTTCGTGAAAAGGAATCAAAATTACGTAATCTACAACAGTATCAGATTCAGCTTCAGGAAATGGAAGCACGTTTTAACCAGCAATTAGAACAATTGCCGAAGGAAACTGAAATTCCGGGTCTGGTTGAGGATATTAACCTGAGCGGTGTCAATTCAGGTCTGAAGTTTAAAAATATCCGTCTGGAACCTGAAATTAAGCAAGAGTTCTTTATTGAACAGCCCATTGCGATTGAAGCGACTGGGGATTATCACGCTTTTGGCTCTTTTGTCAGCAGTATTGCAGGTTTGTCGCGTATTGTTACCTTGCATGATTTCACCATTACCGGTACTGAGAATAAAGAGAAAAAGTCTGAGATTCCGGTGATTGATTATGTGGTCAAGGCCAAAACCTATCGTTATGTGGGCAATGCCGAGGCTTCTTCAGCAGGTACGAGCACGACTCAGGGGGCGCAGTAATGAATAGGATTAAAATTACTTCAGTTTTAGCGCTTGGACTGGTATTGCTGGGATGCGATTCACGTATTGATGCAGTCAATCAGGAAATGGCCAATATTCGTAACCAGCCACCTTTGCCGATTGAACCTGCACCCGATTTTATGCCAGTTGAAACCTTCAACTATGCAGCACATCAGATCAAAAGTCCTTTCCTGCCAAGTTCTCTGGCTGCCGAGCTAAAGATTATGGCAGGGAAACGGGTTTATCCAAATTTGTCACGTCAATTGCAACCACTGGAAAGTTATCCTCTGGAAACCTTGAGCATGAAAGGCAGCATGCGTAATCAGGCCGGACAGATTCTGGCTTTAATCCAGACACCGGACGGTGAGATTGAACGGATACAGCGTGGTAGCTATATGGGGCTTAATCATGGTCGTGTGAGTGGTATTACACCAACGCAGATCGATTTGATTGAGATTATTCCAGATGGCCGTGAAGGATATGTGGAGCGTCCGCGAAGTCTGGTTTTGATTGGGCCGGCACCATAAGTTTTAGGGAATAACAATGAATAAGAGTATTAAAGAATTTATTTTTGGGGATGCTAATACAATGAATCGTGTGTTTCGTCAGTTTTCAATGGGTGCTGTTGCGATTGCGGTGATGCAAGCAGCTAGCGCGCAGGTAGCCGTGACCAATATCGTAGCTATGCAGCTTCCTGGACAAGGAACTGAAATTCGGGTGATGTTCAATGGTTTGCCACCACAGCCACAGGCCTATCAATTAGAATCACCTTCACGTCTAATTTTAGATTTTGACCAGGCCCAACAAAACTTAAAGCAAAGCAATATTCCGGTGGCAACACGTGAAGCCAGTTCGGTCGATGTGACTTCGGATGCACAACGTGCCCGTTTGACTGTTAATCTGGCAGATGCTGGTGCCTTTACTACGCGAGTTGAAGGGAATACCTTTATCCTGAAAATCAATTCAGCGACGCCAGTCGCGACAGCTCAACCGGTATTACAGCAGTCAGCTCAGGGAATTAGCAATATCAGTTTCCAGCGTGGGGCTCAAGGTGAAGGTCAGGTAGTGATTGACCTGGCAGGCAACAACACCCCGGTTGATGTACAGCAGCAGGGAACTAAAATCATTGTTCGAACCTTAGGCACGAAGATCCCGACGCATTTGACCCGTCGTCTGAATGTGAATGATTTTGCGACGCCTGTGTCGAGTGTGGATGCAGTGAATCAAAATGGATCAGGTGTGATTACGATCCAGTCCGGGGAAAGTTATGAATATATGGCTTATCAAACGGATAATAAGCTGACCATTAGTTTGAAACGTCCGGAAGCCAAGAGTCCGCTACGTCCGAAGACCGTGGCTTATAGCGGCAAGAAAATTTCACTCGATTTCCAGGATATTGAAGTACGTCGTGTACTACAGCTTTTGGCTGATTTTACTGATATCAATATGGTGGCAGCAGATAGTGTACAAGGCAATATTACCTTGCGCCTAAAAGAAGTGCCTTGGGATCAAGCACTGGATATTGTACTGAAAACCAAAAACCTGGATAAACGCCGTAATGGTAATGTGATCTGGATTGCACCAGTGACAGAACTGATTAAGGCAGAAGAGGAAGAGGCAAAAGCCTTGAAGCAGAGCGTTGCACTTGCCCCTATTCAGACTGAATATATGCAGCTGAGTTATGCTAAAGCAGCGGATATTGAAAAGCTGATTACCCAGAATAAATCTGCACAAAATTCAAATAACTCATCAAATAATTCTTCTAATACGACCAATAATGAAGATAAAGAAAGCTTGTTAAGCTCACGTGGTTCAGTGTCTATCGATGCCCGTACCAATACGCTGATTGTAAATGATACCCAGCCTTTTATCGATAAAATTCGTAATATGGTGGATCTGCTTGATGTACAGGTCAAGCAAGTAATGGTTGAAGCACGTGTAGTGCGAGCATCTACTGAGTTTGCCAAAGAAATGGGGGTGAAGTGGGGGATTCTGTCACAAGGAATTACCAACAATAATAGCCTTCTGGTCGGTGGTAGCGATACAACATTATGGGATTTAAGAACGCCTGAGATTGATAGTGCTACAGGAATTCCAACTTATGAAATTCAGCGTCCAGATAACCTGAATGTTGATTTGGGAGTGGAAAATGCAGCTGGTCGTATTGCCTTTGGTTTAATCAGTCTCTCTGATTTTATGCTGGATCTGGAACTGTCTGCATTGCAGGCAGATGGTTATGGTGAAGTTGTTTCTACGCCAAAAGTTCTGACCGCAGATAAACAAAAAGCGACTGTTGAATCTGGTTTAGAAGTACCATATCAATCTACAGAAGGGAGTGGAGCAAATGCTACAGCGACTACTGAGTTTAAAGATGTTGTATTGAAGCTTGATGTGACGCCAAGCATCACGCCTGATGGTAAAGTGCAAATGGAATTAGATATTTCTAGTGATAGTATCGCTGGGGTAACCCCAATGGGAGAATATTACTTAAATAAAAACCGTTTGAATACTAATGTCTTGGTTGAAAATGGTGAAACGGTTGTCTTGGGTGGTATTTTTGAACAAGAAACTTTGAACCAACAGACTAAAGTTCCATTCTTAGGCGATATTCCTTATGTAGGGCGTTTATTCCGTAAAGATTTAAAATCAGACAACAAGCGCGAGCTACTGATTTTCGTTACACCTCGAATTGTTAATGACAGTGTTTCAAGAAATCATTAATATATTTTGAATTTAACAAAACGAATAGGTGACTCCTTGCCAAGCAAAGAGTTTGAAACCCTACCAAATATCTATTTGGTAGGGCCGATGGGGGCCGGTAAAACAACAGTAGGACGACATCTCGCAGAATTGTTAGGACGCGAATTTCTAGACAGTGATCATGAAATTGAACGTAAAACAGGTGCGACCATTCCTTGGATCTTTGAAAAAGAAGGGGAGCAGGGTTTTCGTGACCGTGAAACTGCTGTGATTAATGAGCTTACTTCACGCCCGCATTTAGTTTTAGCCACTGGTGGTGGGGCGATTACACAGGTCTTAAATCGAGATTATTTAAAACAGCGTGGTATTGTGGTTTATCTTTACACACCTGTTGAAATTCAGCTGCAACGTACTTATCGCGATAAAAATCGTCCACTCCTTCAAGTCGAAAATCCGGAACAAAAGTTGCGTGATTTATTGGCAATTCGTGATCCCTTGTATCGGGAAGTGGCACATCATATTATTGAGACCAATCAAGGTGCGGCACGAGATCTAGCGCAGCGAATTCTCAATCTCATTACTTCCAAAAACTAAGTTTATTGAATAAAGTGGTTAATCAAGCATGCAAACCTTATATGTAGAACTCGGAGAACGTCGATACCCTATTTTTATCGGGAGCGAACTAGATCCACAAGCCTTATTGGCACCCTATATTCATGGCAAGCAAGTGATGATTGTAAGCAATGCAACAGTTGCCCCACTTTATCTAGAACGTTATCAAACTGCGGTTGAAGCTTTAGATAAACATGTAGCCACCTGCATCTTGCCAGATGGCGAAAAATTTAAAGATAGTCAGCATCTGAGTCTGATTTTTGATGCATTGCTTGAGGCCGGTTTTAATCGGGACTGTACCGTACTTGCGCTCGGTGGTGGAGTGATTGGGGATATGGCTGGCTTTGCTTCGGCCTGTTTTCAGCGCGGGGTGTACTTTATCCAGGTGCCGACGACCTTGCTGTCGCAAGTAGATTCAAGTGTTGGTGGAAAAACCGGGATTAATCATCCACTGGGTAAAAACATGATTGGTGCGTTCCAGCAACCGCAAGTGGTATTGGCAGATATGTCTCAGCTTTCCACTTTGCCTGATCGCGAACTTTCAGCAGGTTTGGCTGAAGTGATTAAATATGCACTACTCGGTGATGAAGAATTTCTGGTCTGGCTAGAAGAGAACATGGATGCTCTGGTTGGTCGAGATGAAACGTTATTGGCTGAAGCGGTGTATCGTTCATGTGCCCATAAAGCCCGAATTGTTGCGAATGATGAAAAAGAGCAAGGTGAACGTGCTTTGCTAAATCTTGGACATACCTTTGGTCATGCGATTGAATCTTATATGGGCTACGGGGTCTGGTTGCACGGTGAAGCAGTTGCGACCGGTATGGTGATGGCTGCGGACTTGTCACAACGTATGGGCTGGATTTCTGATGCAGATCTCACGCGTACAAAAAAAATCATTTCTCGTGCCAAACTGCCTGTGGTTTGTCCTAAAATTCCTCTGGATGATTTCCTGGCCTATATGGCCCATGATAAGAAAGTCTTGAATGGACAGCTTCGTCTGGTCTTGTTACAGCAATTAGGCAAAGCAGTGATTACTCGGGACTTTGATCTTGAGTTCATGAAACAGGCAATTTTAGCCAATCAGGCATAGGTTTTATTTTATATGGCAGCATTACGTACACCCTGGCAAAAAGTTCAGCACTATTTCTGGCTGGTCTGTGGCGTATGCTGTCTATTTGCCGCTTTGGTTTTTTGGGCGATTACCGATTCAGATGATGTCATTGAAATTGAAAAAAAGCCTGAAACCGAAGTCCAGTTGCAGATTCAACCTGAAAAAGTGGCAACAATGAACCATCTTGGTGCACTTTTTGAGGAAGTCAAACCGTTAGATTTAAATACACGTACCGTCGTAAATGCCAGTCATGCGCCAGAATTTCGCGGTACCAAGTTTGTGAATGAAGCTAAAAACCAGCATGCGATTGAACTGTTTCGGGTGGGTAATGAAGCGATCTTAAAAAGCTTTCTTAAAAAACAATTAGATCGTAAGCCTTTTATTTATTTAAGAATATCAGGTGAAAACCAGCCGGAACAATATGTATTGCTCTATGGTCAATATAAGACTGCGGCGCAAGCCAATCAGGCTTTATCTACATTACAGTTAAATCTGCCGGCATCCGTCAAACCTGAAGTTGTCGCAATGCAACAATATGTTGGTCTGGTCAATAATCTGGGTTCCGAGGAATTGGCCAGTAATCAAAAGCTTTACGAAATTCGTTTGAAAAATGTGCCTTTGCCGAAAGTAGATGAATCGGTGCGACTTAGACAGCAGCAAACCCAGACTGAGTCCAAGCCGCGTAGCTCTGATGCTGCGACTACCAGTACCACAATTGTGCGTCGTGATGCCGCTGGAAATGTGCTCGATGTACAGAAATCCGAGAGCGCTGTGGAAGGTGCTCCGCAACCACAAAACAATAATAATCGACCGAACCAGGGGGGGGATTTCCGTCCTCAAAACAATGAGATTAGTGATCCTTTTAACTAATCCGTTCTAAAATAGCGCACCAAAAAAATGACCTAATTAGAAATGTGCGCTTTTGGTGCAAAAAATACACATTAAAAATAACCAGTATCCCTGTAATCCTTGTTAAAGCTTTGTCATCTGTATGGTTTTAATTTATGTGCTATTTGTTGGCATGTAATTTGCTTTATTGGTGCATGGATTGAATTAATCTCCCTGTTTTAGCGCGAAAAATGATTCGATGACAACCTATGAATGTCATATTTATTCCTGATTTTTATGTTATTCATCAGCAAAATAAACTTTATTTTTTATGCATTCGGTCTGAAAAAGGACTAGTCTGAAGAAATAAAGATGAAAAGATTTTGCTCTAGCAAGACGGTCTTCGAAAGTCCATTACACGCAGCGCAGAGAAGAATTTAGATTGTTTAACAGCCTATAAGGCTTCGTGAAAAGAAGGGTACGCTATGCACATGCCATCGCCTAATAATGTAGCTCCCGCTCAAGGTTTATACCAACCGGATGAGTTTAAAGATAACTGTGGTTTCGGTTTAATTGCCCATATGCAGGGCGATGCAAGCCATGATCTTGTCAAGACCGCGATTCATAGCCTAAGTTGTATGACCCATCGTGGTGGTATTGCCGCCGATGGCAAGACTGGGGATGGCTGTGGTCTGCTTTTGGCGATGCCGAAAAAGTTCTTTCGTGAAGAAGCAAAACGCTTAAGTGATACAACTTTAAGTGAAGTCTTTGCTGTCGGTTCGGTGTTCCTAAATCTTGATCCTGCGCTTGCTGCACATGCCAAACAGGTTTTAAACAAAGAAATTGAAGCTGAAGGTCTCATTGTTCTGGCTTGGCGTGTGATTCCAACCCATGTCGATGCCCTTGGTGAAATTGCTTTGCAATCGATGCCAGCATTTGAACAGATTATTGTTAACTGTCCAATGGGTGTGACTGAGGTTGAGTTTAACCGTAAGTTATTCCTGGCACGCCGTCGTGCAGAGCAGCTGTTAAGCAATGATACGTCTTTCTATGTCACTACTTTATGTTCAACGGTGATCAGCTATAAAGGCTTGATGATGCCAGAAGCGATTGCAGATTTTTATACAGATCTGGCTGATCCACGTTTGGAATCGCATATCGTGGTGTTCCATCAGCGCTTCTCGACCAATACTTTGCCACGCTGGCCGTTGGCACAGCCGTTCCGTTATCTGGCGCACAATGGTGAAATCAACACCATTACGGCCAACCGTAACTGGGCCATGGCGCGTGTGCCAAAATTTGAAAATCCCTTATTGCCGGGTTTAACTGAACTAAAACCGATTGTGAATCGTACCGGTTCGGATTCTTCAAGCCTGGACAATATGCTGGAGATTCTGGTCGGTGGTGGTATGGATCTGTTCCGTGCCTTACGTATGCTGGTTCCGCCTGCGTGGCAGAACGTGGAAACGCTTGATGCGGACTTGCGTGCTTTCTATGAATTTAACTCAAAACATATGGAAGCCTGGGATGGCCCGGCAGGTCTGGTGATTCAGGATGGCCGTCATGCGATTTGTATGCTGGATCGTAACGGTCTGCGTCCGGCACGTTGGGTGATTACCAAAAATGGTTATATCACGCTGGCGTCGGAAATTGGGGTCTGGGGTTATCAACCTGAAGATGTGATTTCTAAAGGTCGTGTTGGCCCCGGCCAAATGCTGGTGATCGATACGCAAACCGGCAAGGTACTGGATACACAAGATGTGAATCATCATTTAAAACGTATGCGTCCATACCGTGAATGGTTACGTGAAAACTCTGTGCGTTTGCAAGGTAGCCCCGAGCTGGAAGAATATTTATGTGAGCAAGGCTTAAAAGGCGATGGCCTGAAAGCGGCCCAAAAAATGTTCATGGTGACCTTTGAAGAACGTGACCAGTTATTGCGTCCAATCGCGGAAAGTGGTCAGGAAGCTGTGGGATCCATGGGTGATGATACGCCCATGGCAGTATTGTCACGTCAGGTGCGCCATGTTTCGGATTATTTCCGTCAGCAGTTTGCGCAGGTGACCAACCCGCCAATTGATCCGTTACGTGAATCGATCGTGATGTCACTGGAAACCTGTTTAGGCCGTGAACAGAACGTGTTTGAACAGGGGCCTGAACATGCTGACCGTCTGATTATTTCCAGTCCGGTACTGTCAAATTCGAAAATGCATCAAATTCGTACCTTGGGGCGTAAAGGTTACGAAATTGCTGACATCGACCTGAACTATACTGAAACTGAAGGTTTACAAGCCGCAATTCTGCGTATTTGCATCGAGGCTGCACAAGCGATTCGTGATGGCAAAACTTTACTGATGCTTTCAGACAAGAAAATTCGTGAAGGCCACTTGCCGGCCAATGCCTTTATGGTGACCGGTGCGGTGCATCATTACTTGATTAATACCGGTTTGCGTACCGATGCTAATCTGATTGTTGAAACCGGTTTTGCCCGTGATCCACATCAGTTCGCAGTGCTTCTCGGCTTTGGCGCAACTGCGATTTATCCATATCTGGCTTATGACGTGATCAATGATCTGGTTGCCAAAGGCGAGCTCTTGGGTGATCCAATCTATGCACAAAACAATTTCCGTAAAGGCATTGAGAAAGGCTTACTGAAAGTTCTATCAAAAATGGGAATTTCGACGGTGGCCTCTTATCGTGGCGGTCAGTTATTTGAAGCCGTCGGTCTGTCGAATGAAGTGGTTGATACATGTTTCATTGGTGTGCCAAGCCGTATTCAGGGTGCAACCTTTGTTGATCTTGAAAATGATCAAAAACAGCTGGCGGATCTTGCCTGGAAAAACCGTAAACCCATTGATCAGGGTGGTTTGCTGAAGTTTGTCTTTGGTAAGGAATATCATGCCTTTAATCCGGATGTAATCAACTCGCTGCATAAAGCAGTGCGTTCGGGTAATTATTCCGACTTTAAAGAATATGCCGAACTGGTGAATAACCGTCCGATTGCCACCATTCGTGACCTGTTCAAACTGAAAACTGATAATTCGATTCCAGTGGAACAAGTGGAATCGGTAGAAGAAATCCTGCCGCGCTTTGACTCTGCCGGCATGTCTTTGGGTGCCTTGTCACCTGAAGCACATGAGGCGATAGCGATTGCCATGAACACGATTGGCGGTCGCTCGAATTCAGGCGAGGGCGGTGAAGATCCAGCACGTTACGGCACCATCCGTAACTCGAAAATCAAACAAATTGCATCGGGCCGTTTTGGTGTAACGCCTGCTTATTTAACATCAGCAGAAGTTCTCCAGATTAAAGTCGCGCAAGGTGCAAAACCAGGTGAAGGTGGTCAGTTGCCGGGTGGTAAAGTGAATGGTCTCATTGCCCGTTTACGTTACTCTGTGCCGGGCGTTACCTTGATTTCGCCACCTCCGCATCATGACATCTATTCAATTGAAGATTTATCACAGTTGATCTTTGATTTAAAACAGGTTAACCCACAGGCGATGGTGTCAGTTAAGCTGGTTTCTGAACCGGGTGTCGGTACGATTGCGGCAGGTGTAGCGAAAGCGTATGCCGATTTCATTACCATTTCTGGTTATGATGGCGGGACAGCGGCTTCTCCACTTTCTTCAATTCATCATGCAGGTTCACCGTGGGAACTGGGTCTTTCTGAAGCGCATCAGGCCCTTCGTGTGAATGACCTGCGTGGTAAAGTTCGCGTACAGACAGATGGCGGTTTAAAAACCGGTCTGGATGTCGTGAAAGCAGCCATTTTAGGTGCTGAAAGCTTTGGTTTTGGTTCAACCCCAATGATTGCATTGGGCTGTAAATACCTGCGTATCTGTCACTTGAATAACTGTGCAACCGGTGTAGCAACTCAGCAAGATCACTTGCGTCAGGAACACTACATCGGCGAACCACAGATGCTGATTAACTTCTTCACCTTTATTGCTGAAGAAACCCGTGAATGGCTGGCAGCACTTGGTGTATCGAGTCTGAAAGACCTGATTGGCCGTACGGATCTGCTTGAAGTCTTGCCAGGTGAAACTGCAAAGCATGCACATCTTGATTTAAGCAAATTGCTTGAGTCACATCCTGCTGCAGAAGGTAAAGCACAGTACTGCGAAGTACAGGGCAATGCACCATTTGATAAAGGCATTCTGGCAGAGAAAATGGTGGCGGAAATCCTGCCTGCAATTGAAGCCGGAACAGGCGGTGAGTATCACTTCTCGATTGGTAACTGTGACCGTTCGATTGGTGCGCGTTTATCCGGTGAAATTGCCCGCCGTTATGGCAACCTGAGCATGGAAAATCATCCGGTGAAAGTACACCTGAATGGTACTGCAGGTCAGTCGCTGGGTGTCTGGAACGCCGGTGGCCTGCATATCAAACTGGAAGGCGATGCCAATGACTATGTCGGTAAAGGCATGGCCGGTGGACGACTCTCGATCTTCCCACCGAAAGGTTCACCGTTCCAGACGCAAAATACCGCAATTATTGGCAACACCTGTCTGTATGGTGCAACGGGTGGGAAACTGTTTGCCGCAGGGACTGCGGGTGAACGTTTTGCCGTACGTAACTCGGGTGCCTTCGCCGTGATTGAAGGGGCCGGCGACCACTGCTGTGAATATATGACTGGCGGTATCGTCACCGTCCTCGGTAAAGTCGGGCATAACTTCGGTGCGGGTATGACCGGGGGTTTTGCTTATGTATTGGACCTGGATAATGACTTTGTTGATCATTATAACCATGAGCTAATTGAACTGAACCGTATTTCCACTGAAGCGATGGAAGAGCATAAAGCATTCCTGGGTCGTATCTTGGATGAACATATTCAAGAAACTGGTAGTGCTTGGGCGTACAAGATCCGCCACGAGTTTGATTTCTACAGCCGTAAGTTCTGGTTGGTTAAACCCAAAGCTGCTAACTTGCAAACGCTGTTAAAAACCACTCAAGCTGATCCACAATAATTCCACGACTGCAGAAATAAAGGCAGATGCAGGGCAAGGTAACCCCCCTGCATCGACCCACGGAGAGAGACATGGCAGAACGCCTAAGTAATGACTTTCAATTCCTGGATGTAGCACGCCAAGATCCAGAGAAAAAAGATATTGATGTCCGCAAAGCAGAATTTGTGGAAATTTATAAGCCGTTTACGACAGAAGTTGCGGCGAACCAGACCCATCGTTGTCTGGGTTGTGGTAACCCGTATTGTGAGTGGAAATGTCCGGTACATAACTATATTCCCAACTGGCTCAAACTGGTGGCGGAAGGGCGTTTATTCCAGGCAGCTGAACTCTGTCATCAGACCAATACCTTGCCGGAAGTCTGTGGCCGTGTTTGTCCGCAAGACCGTCTCTGTGAAGGCGCCTGTACCCTAAATGATGGTTTCGGTGCCGTGACGATTGGTAATGCGGAAAAATACATCAATGACACCGCCTTTGCTTTGGGCTGGCGTCCCGATATGTCCAATGTGAAATGGACCGACAAAAAAGTCGCGATTATTGGCGCCGGTCCTGCGGGTCTTGGTTGTGCAGATATTCTGGTTCGTGCCGGCGTAAAGCCAGTCGTATTCGATAAACGTCCTGAAATTGGTGGTCTTTTAACTTTTGGTATTCCAGAATTCAAGATGGAAAAAGACGTGATGAAACGCCGCCGTGAAATTTTCACCGGTATGGGGGTGGAATTCCGTCTGAATACTGAAATTGGTAGCGATGTCACCATCGACCAGTTACTGGCCGACTACGATGCGGTGTTTATGGGGATGGGAACTTACACTTACATGAAAGGTGGTTTCACCGGTGAAGACCTGAATGGTGTTTATGATGCGCTGGATTTCCTGATTGCCAACGTGAATCGTTGCCAAGGCTGGGAAAAAGATCCAGCAGAATATATCAGCGTTGAAGGTAAAAAAGTCATCGTGCTAGGCGGTGGTGATACTGCGATGGACTGTAACCGAACTTCGATCCGTCAAGGTGCTGAATCGGTGGTCTGTGCCTATCGTCGTGATGAAGAAAACATGCCGGGTTCACGTCGTGAAGTACAAAATGCACGTGAAGAGGGGGTGAATTTCCAGTTTAACCGTCAGCCTATCGAGATTGTTGGTGAAAATGGTAAAGTGACCGGTGTGAAATTTATTACTACTCAGCTGGGTGAGCCGGACAGTCGTGGTCGCCGTAGTCCAGAGCCGATTCCGGGTTCAGAAGAAATTCTTCCGGCGGATGCAGTCCTACTTGCTTTTGGTTTCCGTACCAGCCCAGCAGATTGGTTTACTGATGTAAAAATCAATCTGGATGGTTCAGGTCGTGTCGTTGCCGCTGAGCAGCAGCAATACAAATTCCAGACCTCGAATCCAAAAATCTTCGCCGGTGGTGATATGGTGCGTGGTTCAGATCTGGTGGTAACTGCGATCTGGGAAGGCCGTCAGGCAGCTGAAGGAATTCTGGATTATCTAGATGTTTAACAGTTGAAAATTCACTGAAGTCATTCAAACAACCCGCTACGGCGGGTTTTTTATTTTTGGATATTGTCTAACTTAAAGAGAAGCCCTTAAAAAAGATTATAAAAAGTAACAAAACTTTAGAAAATACTGTTTAAAATCAAATTAATTATATAAATATTAATAAAGAATTGAGGACAAGATATCATGCATGTATTCAAACAATCTCTTATCGCCTTGATGCTGGCCAGTACCTTGACCCTGAGTGGTTGTGGTTATAACACCTTACAAGTCAAAGATGAAGCAGTCACTGCCGCCTGGTCGGAAGTACAAAACCAGTATCAGCGCCGTGCCGATTTGGTGCCTAATCTGGTCAATGTAGTCAAAGGCTATGCCGCGCATGAAGAGCAGGTATTGACCGAAGTGACTCAAGCACGTGCCAATGTTGCCGGTTTAAAAGTAGATCGTGAAGTACTGGAAGATCCTGAATTATTCCAGCGTTATCAGGAAGCGCAGTCGCAAATGACCAGTGCTTTGTCGCGTCTTTTGGCGGTGACTGAGAATTATCCAGACCTGAAAGCCAATCAGCAGTTCCGTGATTTGCAGGTGCAGCTCGAAGGTACTGAAAATCGAATCGCTGTAGCACGTAACCGTTATATCACCACGGTTCAGGACTTTAACTCTTATGCGCGTCAATTCCCGCAAGTGATGACGGCTAAAGTAATTGGTATGGATACCAAACCAAACTTTAGTGCCGAGCAAAGTGCCCAAAAAGCTCCAACGGTTTCCTTTGAATAATGACTGACTTGTAAATAAGCGAGAAATCAGATGTCTGAGATGCTGCTGAAATACCGTGCCGGGTTGCTCCTCATGTTGGCCATGGGGATGGTAGTGCCTGTATCAGCAGAAAATGCCACAGCTACGGATACTGAAGAAGTCATTGTGGCGCGCGAAATATTACAAAAGCCGGCTGTGACTAATTCTCAAACAGCTCAACCGGATACTGAAGTAACACCAGCCCAGCAGCCACAGATTGCCAATGATATGGCTGAAGGCCAGATTCAGCGTGATTTACCCAGTCTGAATGAACCGGTGATTGATCAGGCGAATTTACTTAGTCCAGCTGAGAAGCAGGCGATTAGTCAACGCATTTTAAACTTGCATAATGCCGGTAAAGGCCAGATTGGTGTCGTGATTGTTCCGACCACGGAGCAGGAAGATATTTTTGATTATTCCATGCGCGTGGCTGATGCCTGGCAGCTCGGTTCAGCCAAACGCGATAATGGTTTATTGATGACGATTGCTATCAATGATCGCCGTATTCAGATCCTGACCGGTTATGGTCTGGAAGGGGTGCTGCCCGATATCGTGGCAGGCCGGATTATCAATGACAAGATTACGCCGTATTTTAAACAGGCTCAATATGCGCAGGGGATCGACTCAGGACTGGCTGAAATAGAACGGATTTTAAATCTGGATCCTGAAATTGCAGCACAGGCGGCGGATGAACTGAAAGAGCGTCAGGAACAGGCTTATCAGGCCCAAAAAGCATCGCAAGCTACTTTTGGGAGTGTCATCTTTATTATTATTGCGGGTGTCATAGGTTCCATGATTTTTGGCAGGAAACTCAGTGCTGCGACTGCCGCAGTTGCAGGGACAGCTGCCGGTCTGGTCAATGGCATGGGTTTAATTGCCAGTTTAATGATTGGTGCCGGGGTATTCTTTTTATTGGTCACTTCACTGGCCCAGCTGATTTTACATGCCTTTATGGCAGGTGGTGGCCGCGGCGGTAGTGGTCGTGGTGGTTTTGGGGGCGGCGGCTTCGGCGGTGGCGGTGGTGGATTTGGTGGGGGAGGAGCATCAGGCTCATGGTAACAACTACAGATACGACAGAAATTGTCACGCAGCCTAAGTTGGAAGAACATACACAGCCAAGCTTTAAACGCTGGCTCAAGCATTTCTTTTATATGCCGGCAACCAAACGCTTTTTCTCCAAGCAGGATCAGCATGCCATTGCAGTGGCAGTCGAAGAAGCCGAGCATGGGCATGTTGGGGAGATTCAGGTGGTGATTGAAGGTTGCCTGCCTTCACGATCTGCTTATTATCAAGATACCTTATGTCGTGCCCGACAGTTATTTGCTGAAATTGGCGTTTGGGATACTGAATATAACAGTGGGGTATTGCTTTATTTGAACCTGTGCGAGCATAAGGTTGAAATTGTGATTGATCGGGGAATTAAGAATGCGACAACGCAGCAAGTCTGGGATGAAATCTGCCAAAGCATCATTCAAAATCTGGCTCAGCAGAAGTTTAAAGAAGGTGTAATTGAGGGTGTGCAGCAGATTGGAGAGGTTTTAGATCAGTACTATGATCGTAAAATAGATGATTTAAACAATGAATTAGGGAATAAACCGATAATTTTAGGGTGATTTTAGTCAACTAACTGACAAAATTTGTCAGTTAGTTACACAAAATAAAACATAGTAGTTACAAAAATAAAAATATTTTTTTAAAGTGCTGTTTTTTCTGTCAATTTTATTATAATAAAACTTGGCACACTTAGTGCTAAATATAAAATAAGCTAAATGAGCTTTTTCTTTAGGCTTATAAATAAACAAAAAACATTTGTGGAGAATGTTATGAATACAGTACAAAAGGGTTTTACCCTTATTGAATTAATGATCGTTGTAGCAATTATCGGTATTTTGGCGGCAATTGCGCTTCCTGCTTATCAGAATTATACCAAAAAGTCCCGTGATGCAACCTGTGTGGCTGAAGTTAAAGGTTTCGCAAATGAATTATATACTTGGGCTATAGATCCTAACCGTGGTACTCAACCGAGCCCTAATGCACCACATTGTGCTGAGATTAGTGGTGCTGATGCTATTACGGATGCAGATAGTTTAGATGGTGCAACTTTAACTACAGAGGCAATTGAGGGTACAGGTAATGCAATTACTTGTGACATGGAAAATGGTGCTCAATGTTCTGTAGCGACATCTTAATATAAGAGGAAGTCCAATGTCTCTGCATTGGACTTCCTTAAATTTTAATGATTACTATTATATTTTATATAGTTATTATATTTTTTTACGCTAGTTTTTTATTTGGTTTTTTACCTGTTCTTTATGCTACACATTATGATCAGGCTCGAATTTTCGGATTATTAATCTATACATATATTATTATGTATGGTTTTTATAAAAATAAGAAAAATTCTTTAAATAAAAAAATATTTTTATATTCTATTGTGCTTGTAGTATATCTTTTAGTATCTATTATATTTCACCCCTATTTTTATTTTTCTTTAACAGAATTTGTAATGCTTTATTTATTAGCATATGCGACTTATATTTTCTCTACTATTGATTTTAAAAAGAAAAACATAGATATATTTCTTTTAATTCTTTGTTTGTTACCTGTTTATAATATTTTATTGTTTTTCATTTGTGTGTATATGAGTTTTCATACGGGAGGATTAATTGGTTGGCATGGTTGGGCTGATAATTATCGATTTTTTGACTCGATGCTGATCCTACCTATATTTTTATGTTTATACTTCATAGCTAAAAAAAATATATTTTCAAAGTATTTTTTTATATTGTATTTTTTTTATATTTTAATGCTTTTTTTTGATGGAGCACGTTCTGCTTTAATATCAATTATCATACCAATTTTTTTAGCATTTTTTATCTACACCAAGTATAGGAAAATATTATCTATTAGTATCATTATATATTTTTTAGCTTTTACCGTTCATACCTTGTATTTAAGATTCAATCCACTATCTATTGGTACAGTATTTCGTGATACTGCAAGTGGACGTTATGAGCTTTGGCTTTATGGTATAAGACGCTTTTTAGAAAAACCATTATTTGGTCATGGTGGTGCTAATTTTTCACTTGATACACAAGAGTATTTAAGTTCTCCACATAATCTAATAATTCAGTTTATGTCAGAATGGGGTACTGGAGGTATTCTTTTAATAGTTTTATTATTTTGGTTGTATTCCTATTTATTAAAAAATATTAAAGGGTTAAGTCCATTTATTGTTCTTTGTGCTATCGCTATTTTAATTGATGGGTTATTCAGTGGACTTTTTATTTTACCAATGTCCCAGATGAACTTTATGCTTGTAATTGGATTATTACTGAATCAAATTAATCAGCATAGAGTTGCAGGAATTGTAGATCCATCTTTTAATTATCAATTTTATAAATATATTTTTTCTGTAGTTGCTCTTATCTGCATTGGATATTTTTTAATATTTCATTGGGGGGATATCACCTGTCTAAATTGTATGGGTATGGAAGGAGTAAATACTCCAAGATTTTGGCGTGGTGGTAAATCTCTACATCTACAAGAAATAGATTAACTTATAAAGTATATAAGTTTAAGCTACAGAGCTAAATTAAATGATTTAAGTTTTAAGCCACATGAAATATTTAATTTTTATCGCAGCAATCCTTATCTCCCTCGCATGGCTCATGCCTGTACATTACCGCCCTTGGGTCACATACACAGGTGAGCTATATGCCTTTTTTGCGCTATTTGCCTTGTCTGCAATTTGTTTAAAAGAACAATTAAGAGTTCCTGTAGTCAGTCTGCCATTATTACTGCTAGCTGGTATGCCGCTGCTCTATTTTCTGGCAGGACAGGTATTTTTCTTTAGCACTGCCATGATGGGCTTTATTTTCGTGTTTGGGTTTTGGTTGGCAAGTGTACTGGGTTATAACCTTTCAATAGGAAATTATAACCGGGAAGAAACCTTTACTAATCTAAGCTATGTGTTTCTAGCATCAGGTACAGCCACAGGAATTATTGCGATTTGCCAATGGACAAATCTGGATTCAGTATTGCCAGGCATGGTAAATATCAGTGGCAACCAGCGGCCCTATGCCAATTTCGCCCAGCCAAATAATATGGCAACTTTTTTGGTCATGGCATTGATGAGCTGCCTGTACCTCTATGAAAAGAAAAAAATCCAGACCAAGTGGCTATTTGCCTGCGCTGCTGTGATTGTCATGGGAGTGGCGTTAAGTCAGTCACGTACTGCTTGGGTGGCTGCGATTGCGATCATACTGTATCTGGCATTTTATCAATATAAAGGTATTATTCGCCTGAAATGGTATTACAGCACTGCTTGGTTCGTCTTCTTTATTGCCTGTATTGTAACTTTTCCATTACTCAGTCAGCTTGCTGTCCAAGCGATAGATGCGGATGTCGTTCAAAGCCGTGATGTGGTGTCACGTGCCACCGGAGATATGTCACGCCTCGCGATCTGGGAGCAAATGCTGGCAGCCATTCAGGCACAGCCATGGTTTGGCTATGGCTGGTATCAGACCAGTGTGGCTTTTGTCTCGATCAGCGATACGGTGCAAGGTCCGGTCTGGATTCGTAGCGCGCATAATTTTATTCTGGACTTTTTGCTCTGGAATGGACTGTTCATCGGTCTGCCTTTCTTGGCCTATTTTGGTTATTTGGGTTATCAGCTACAACGCTGGATCAATACCCCAGAGTCTGTCATCGGGATTCTGATGATTGGAGCATTTGTCACGCATGCCATGTTTGAGTTTCCACAGCATTATGCCTATTTCCTGTTGCCAGTCGGATTTATTCTGGGCACGGTCTTGGCGCAAAATCCGAAAATTAAAACCATTACCTTGCCTTCGATATGGCTGAAACTGACTTTCAGTCTTGGATTGCTCTTGTTGGTCGTAATTTATCGGGATTATGATGTTGCTGTACCAAAACTCGGACAAAGTATTCGCTATGAAATGCAGCCTGAAAAGATCACTAATGAAAAGCCGATCTATCTACTGACTGAGTTTAATCACCGAATCGCCTGGATTCGGGTCAATCCTTATCGCAAGATGAGCGAAGATGAAATTCATCAATATGAAAAGTTGGTGGTGAGCTATCCAACCAAATACAACTTTTTAAAATATATTCGTTTATTGGCGTATAACGGCTATGTCGATGAAGCACAGCATCAACTGCAGCGTTTAAATACGATTCAGAAAACTGAACTGAGCTATGCAGAGGTGACTCGGGATATGCCGCGCTAATAAGTACAAAAAAGCCAGCAGATGCTTAATGCTGATCAGTTAAGGAGTTTAGAAATAGACTCTTTAACTTTTTAGTTATTCAAGGCGGAGAATTAATGTTATAAATCAAATACTTGAGAATAATTTGTTACTTCGGTTTCGCCCAAATGAGAAGCGAAGCTTCGCAAGGAAGGCATCTTGCGGAGCAATACTCCTCACCGCAAAACTCGTCAGCCACCATCGACTAGTAAATTTGTCGCAGAAACAATCATTTTTAAATCTAGCCCTGCCTCAAACAGTTGCGGATGACTTTTCTACTTATCAAATATGATCATGAATTTAAAAAAGAAAATGCCAGTCAATTTCTTAACTGACTGGCATTGCAGCAGATGCTGGCTTTTTGATTTTAAATCGAATCTTAGAGCTGACTTTGAATATAATTTTCGATACCCACACTTTCAATTAGGTCGATTTGCGTGGTGGTCCAGTCCAGATAGTCTTCTTCTTTTTCCAGAATTTCCTGTACTAGATCGCGGGTTACATAATCCATTTCAGTCTCAGCCAGTGCCACCGCTTTCTGAATGGTCTCAATGTTTTCTTTAACTTTACGTACATCACAATGCAGCACTTCTTGAGTGTGCTGGCCGATATACAGTTTGCCCAGATGTTGCAGATTCGGCAGACCTTCTAAAAATAAAATCCGTTCAATAATTTTATCGGCATGCTTCATCTGCACGATCGATTCTTTATATTCTGCCGAGCCCAGTTTCTCAATGCCCCAGTCATTAAACATGCGTGAATGCAGGAAATACTGGTTAATTGCAGTTAGGTGGTGATACAACACCTGATTGAGCTGATTAATCACATCACGATTGCCTTTCATCACATAACTCCATTTGAACCTGTTTTATCTTTCTAAGAAAGCACTCTAAGGATGATAGTAAAGCAAGTCAGGGGGCAATGGCGAGTAATTTATAGAACAGCAAATGAAAATCGCAATCAAATCGATCCAGGCTTAGATGAACGGCAATAAAAACCCGCCAGAGTCAGAGGCGGGGAGGAGGAATGATCTGAGATCATTGATTTATGATTATCTTTATTCGGTTTAGGCGGCCACAGCCAAACGGGCCGCAATTTGTGAAACTTCATCACTGATGATCATACGGGCTTCTGGCGCACAGCGGCCACAGCAGGTTCCCAAGTCCAATATATCGCGCACATCACGATACGTTTCAGCGCCATTTGCAATAGCATCTTTAATGTCTTGATCTGTAATGCCACGGCATAAACAAACGTACATAGGACACAACCACAGTGTTTAAATAAGATAAGTAATATTATTGATAATTGTTATCGTTTGTCAATAAAAATCATTTGAAATAGCTTTTATTGTGATTGGTGATTTAGATAAAAAAATATCACTCAAGCAAAAATCCGATTATTGCTCGGGTTTTTGCTTGAGTGATTCATGATTGCAAACGAAATATAGAAGTTTAGGTATTAAATAAATTTTAAAAATTATTGCTGAATGATAACAACGCCATCCATCTCGACCAGAGCATCTTTTGGCAGGCTGGCAACACCGAGTGCTGCACGTGCTGGATAAGGCTGGGCAAAATATTCACCCATAATCTGGTTCACCAGCTGGAAGTGCGATAAATCAGTCAGATAAATATTCAGTTTGGCGATGTCTGCCAGAGAGCCACCGGCCGCTTCGCAGACGGCTTTTAAATTATCGAATACACGGCGAATCTGTGCTTCAATGCCTTCAACCAGTTCCATGCTGTATGGATCTAAACCTATTTGACCAGATAGATACAGGGTATCGCCCACAAGAATGGCTTGCGAATAGGTGCCAATGGCAGCAGGGGCATTTTCAGTATGGATTACTTGGCGGAACATTAATTTCTCCTTTTATCAAATGGAGCGTAAAACTCTGTCCTTCAGGGCAGAGATATAAGCGATACGACATAAAATGTCGTTGAATTTTTTAAAATCAACACCTTTAATTTAACATGATCTAAAATAAGCTCATGAAAACACTTAAATTACGCATAAAAGACAAACATTGCAAGGTGCTAGAGCAATTAGCATCTGAGGTGAACTTTGTTTGGAATTATGTGAATGATTTGAGTTCCAAACACCTGAAAAGAACAGGTGACTTTTTCTCAGCATTTGATATGACTCAATACACAAAAGGAACTTCAAAATTGTGTGGTTTGCATAGTCAAACAGTGCAAGGGATAACAGAAGAATATGTTGATAAAAGAAGACAACACAAGAAAGCAAAGCTGAAATGGCGTGTGAGTAACAAGAAGTCAGCAAGACGTTCGCTTGGTTGGATACCATTTAAAAAAGTAGCGATTAAATATGCTGATGGATATGTGCAATACGGCAAGCAGAAATTTAAGCTATGGGATAGCTACGGCATAAGTAAATACAGCGTGAGAACAGGCTCATTCGTTGAGGATAGTCGTGGGCGCTGGTATGTGTGTCTTGTTGTGGACTCACCTAAACAAGACAAACCAACGGCAACTAAAGCGATTGGTATTGATCTTGGTCTAAAAGACGTTGCCACCTGCTCAGATGGTACTGTAATTTCAAATCCTAAGTTCTACCGTAATTACGAGCAGAAATTAGGGATTGCTCAAAGAGCAAGAAATAAAAAACGTGTACGTGCATTACACGCTAAAATTGCCAATTGTCGTAAAGACCATTTGCATAAAGCAAGCACTCTGCTTGTGAAAGAAAATGCACTGATTGTTGTAGGTGACTTAAGTGCGAGCAAACTTGTAAAAACCAAGATGGCGAAATCTGTTTTGGACACAGGATTTTCAGCACTGAAAACAATGCTCAAGTATAAATGCGAGAACGCAGGGGTATTGTTTGAGGAAGTCAGTGAGAAATTCACAACCCAAATCTGTTCGTGCTGCGGTGAAATTACCTCTAGCAGTCCCAAAGGTAGAACAGATTTGCGAATAAGAGTATGGGAATGTGAGTGTGGAAGTATAAATCATCGTGATTTAAATTCCGCTAAGAACATACTTGCGCTTGGGCATGAGCGTCTAGCAGTAGGAATCCGCTTGCTTTAGCTGGAGGATGTCAACATCAACATACATCATATTCGATCAATCCAGCCGACAACAGCACTATCGTTTTAAATGATCAACTTGCTTTAGAGGCTTCACTGAAAACGACGGGCTGAGCCAGACGGATAATTCGTGGAAAACCAAAATACATACGCAGGTCCCGGATGATCTGGGCAATCTGTTTGCGGTTATGCACCACGATATTAACATAGGTCTGCTCATCCTGGGTGCGCACCATCTCTACCCCTGAATGTGCTTTACGACATTGATAAATCAGGTCAGAAATCTGCTCATCATCCATGGCCAGATCAATGCTGAGATAGGCGCTAAAGCTGATATCGTCCAGATCATCGGCAGTCCACTGCAAGGGCATGATATTTTCAGGGTGCTGATGCTGTTCGTGTAGCAGGTTATGACAGCGTGAACGGTGCACAATCAGGCCACGACGAGTCAAATGACCCTGAATCGGATCGCCCAGCACCGGATTACAGCAATGCGCATATTTGACATCCACACCTTCAGTGCCCTGAATCAGGCGCCCTGAGCTAGCAATGTTTTGATGCTGGTCTTGGGCGAATAAATGATTGGCCACCAGTTGAGGCAATAAGTCACCGACTGCAATCTGCTCAAACAGCTGCTCCTGAGTGGCAATATGGCGCCATTCCAGCAGGTTTTTCCAGTCCGCTTCGGTCAGATCCCGGATCGAACGATGAAACAGTTTTAGGGCACGATTCAGTGCTTGCTGACCGACCAGACGCTGTTCGTCCAGATCCTGATCGCGCAAGATATTCTGAATGGCACGGCGGGCTTTTTGGGTGTTAATAAAGCTGAGCCAGTCCGGGTTGGGGGTTGCCAGGACATCGGTAATGATTTCGACCACCTGGCCGCTGACTAGCGGGGTAGAGAGCGGTTTCGTCTCATTGTTAATTTTCGCCCCGATGGCATGGTTGCCCAGAAACAGGCTGGCCGCATAAGCAAAATCAACCGCTGTCGCACCTTGCGGCAATTCGTGTAAATGCCCATGCGGGGTATATACCCAGATTTTTTCCTGATGCAGATAATCCAGTAATTCACTAAAGGTGGTTTTGGCGCATTCACCATCGACCAACACGTTCAGATTTTGCATCGAGGCCTGAATTGCAGAACGACAGGCTTGCGGGGCATTTTCACCCAGTACCACACCAAAACGTGCGGCTTTACGCATCAGTTCGGTTTGAATGGTGAGCGACAAGGTGGTCTTTTCGCCTTTTAAACGCATCATCAAGGACTGGTTGCCACCGGGTAATGGACGGCGAATATGATCTTCATAGCTTTGAATTTTAAAGCTTTGAGTCAGAATTTCTGCCAGACGGTCACAATCTGCAATGCTTTGTAATATAATTTCAAAGGCATGGCTATGAGTCAGCTCTTGTAGGTCAATATCATTTTTAACAAAGTGGCGTAACAGCTCAATATTATTATTTTTCTTTTTGATTCGACCTTCAATTTTATAGTCTTCTAAGAGATCATTCAGCTTTTGTTCCCAGATCGCCTGATATTCACAACGTTTTGGCTTGGTTTCTAATAGCGCTGCCTGAACGTTGTTATACATGTCCAGATCAAGATTCTGATAACACAGATGTTCCAGATTGTCGGCCATTTCATTCATGCCGACAATACGTGCCATCGGCACAAAAATTTCAAAGGTTTCGCGGGCGATACGCGCGCGTTTGTCCGGGCGTAGCGCCTCTAAAGTAGTCATGTTGTGATAGCGGTCGGCCAGTTTCACAATAATGACACGTGGGTCCTGTAAGGTGGCTTGCAGGATTTTTCGGAATGACGCGGCTTTATTATATTCTTTATCGCTGGAATGGCTCAGTTTGGTCACGCCATCGACCAGCTCGGCCACGGTAAAACCAAAAGTCTCGCTGATATCATCTTTATTGAAGTCGGTATCTTCAATCACATCATGTAACAAAGCAGCCATCAGGGTTTCAGTGTCCAGACGCATATGCGCCAAGATACAGCTCACCGCAATCGGATGCAGGATATAGGGTTCGCCACTTTTACGCACAATTCCGTCATGCGCGATATCTGCATAATCACAGGCCGCAAGCACACGTTCGACATCACGTTCATTTAAATACGCGTCGATCATCATCTCTAACTGTTGCTTGGCTTGACTGACCTGTGGGCCTGGCATAAAACACCTTTAAAACTGAGTTTCTTACAAATAAAACCATGAAAGCTTTGATTAAATATGAATTGTAGCACTTGCCAAATTTTTAATTTAACAAATAGAAAGCGGATTCAAGTTCGATAGCTAACCCTTATGTTATAACCGTTCTGGTATAAATATAAAAGTCACATAACAAAAAAAGCCTAGTTTAAAACTAGGCTTTTTTTGTGACGATCTCTTATTGGAAAGAAAAACCGTCTAAGTTTAGATTATTTGCAGAAAGTGCAAGGTCCAGACTTGATGTTTGATAGTCCTGATCACGTTGTTTCAAAATATCTTTAGATACATGACCTGCAGCGATTTCACGTAAAGCAACAACAGTCGGTTTGTCATTGTCCCATTCTACAGTTGGTTCAATACCTTGACGTGCCAATTGACGCGCGCGCTTGCTTGCCACTAGTACAAGCTCAAATCGGTTGTCTACATGGTCTAAACAATCTTCAACGGTGACGCGTGCCATAAGAATTCTCGTTTGAATAATAAATTTTAACAGACTGCACAGTATAAAAGGCTTTGCCTATAGACTCAAGTTTTAATCACTGTTCAGTGGGTGTGATCAGTTGCTGAATCAGTTTTTCATGACGGTTGGCTTGCTGCGACAAGGTCAGACGATTGGCGATAATGACCGCTTCGAGATCATGCAATGCCTTGTTAAAGTCATCATTGATAATAATATAGTCAAAGTTGCTATATTGCTGCATATCTTCCACTGCACAGCTCAGACGATGTTCAATCACATCAACTGTGTCGGTACCCCGGTTAGACAGACGTTCACGCAGGTCAAACTGACTTGGTGGCAAGATAAAAATTTGTTGAGATTCAGGAAAAAGTCGACGGACTTGTTGTGCACCTTGCCAGTCAATTTCCAGCAGCACATCATGGCCTTTGGCCAGTTGTTCTTTAACAGTCGCCTGCGCGGTACCGTAGTAATTACCGAATACTTCTGCGTATTCAATAAAACCACCTTCATTGACCAGATTTAAAAAATCGTCTTTCTGGGAGAAATGATAGTGCACGCCATCGAGTTCGCCAAGTCGTTGACCGCGTGTGGTATGGGACACAGAAACGTGAAGGTTATTGACACGCTCAAGTAGGGCTTTAACAAGGGATGTTTTGCCTGTTCCAGACGCTGCAGAAACGACAAACAAGAGACCCGACATGATATTTTTCCTGATATGATAAAATATCTTCTCTATTTTAGAGTAGACCGGCTTTAAACTAAATAGTTACCAGTCGATTGTTTTACATTTATTTCAATTGAACCGCTAAAAATGGTGTGAGTATTGAGGATTCTATGGAAATTGTTTTAGCCAACCCACGTGGTTTTTGTGCTGGTGTAGATCGTGCGATTGCGATCGTGAACCGTGCCCTAGAATGCTTTAATCCACCGATTTATGTGCGGCATGAAGTGGTGCATAATAAATTTGTGGTCGATGACTTGCGTCAGCGTGGTGCGATTTTTGTCGATGAACTCGATGAGGTACCTGACGATAATATCGTGATTTTTAGCGCGCATGGTGTTTCTAAAGCAGTACAACAAGAAGCTGAGCGTCGTGGTCTGAAGGTTTTTGATGCGACTTGTCCCTTGGTGACTAAGGTACATATTGAAGTCACCAAATATGCCCGTGAAGGTGTAGAAGCGATCCTGATTGGTCATGAAGGTCACCCTGAAGTCGAAGGTACCATGGGGCAATATGACAAAAAAAATGGTGGTGAGATTTATCTGGTTGAAGATGAAGAAGATGTCGCCGCTTTAACGGTACGCAATCCTGAAAAAGTCGCTTTTGTCACGCAAACAACCTTGTCGATTGATGATACGGCGAAAGTGATTGATGCTTTACGCCAAAAATTCCCTTTAATTCAAGGGCCGCGTAAAGATGATATTTGCTATGCCACCCAAAATCGCCAGGATGCAGTACGTGATCTGGCTGAGCGTTGTGATGTGGTGCTGGTTGTCGGTTCACCAAACTCATCGAACTCCAACCGTCTGCGTGAACTGGCGGAGCGTATGGGTAAAGCAGCTTATCTGGTTGATAATGCCGATGAACTCAAACAGGAATGGTTTGAAGAAAATGCTCAGATTGGAGTAACCGCCGGAGCCTCTGCACCAGAAATTCTGATTAAACAGGTCATTCAGCGTTTACAGGATTGGGGTGCCCAAGCACCTAAAGAGCTGGATGGTCGTGAAGAGAATATTACATTTAGTTTGCCGAAAGAGTTACGTATTCCGGTAACTCAGGCCTAAAGTGTTAAGCACTTAACATTCTGAATTTTTTAGGAATTGACAGATAATTGCTTTTTGGCAATTATCTGTTTTTTTATACCTTCTATCTGCTGTGTGTATGTTTTGTAAAATTTATAGATATTATTTTTAATAGGATGAAATTTTGTTGCTTTGGGGGCGGGATGAACAAGAATAAGGGCTTTACGTTAATTGAGCTGATGGTGACGATTGCGGTGTTAGCGATTATTGCAGGAATTGCTGCTCCTTCTATGAATGATTTTAGAAAAAACCAACAGATAAAAGAGCAAGAAAAGAAGCTTAAATTGGCTTTAACTGAGGCACGCACTGAAGCTAGATTACAAAATAAACCCATGACTGTTTCATTTTCTACTCATATTGATTCCGCTAAATATGAAATTAATGAAAATAACGAAATAGTATTCCGTAATAATGGAATGGTAGTGATGCCTGATAAAAAAAATAAATTCTGTTTACAGATTTCAGAAAAAAATGGAACACGCATTAAATATTTGGAGCTTTCTATTTTAGGAGTTATTTCAGCTAGTAATAGTGATTGTAACGAATTAGATGGAGATAGTGATGAATAAGCAAAAGGGTGTGGGCTTAATTGAAATTATTGCTTCTTTAGTCATTCTTGCAATCGCTGCTATGGGATTTGTTGCCTTGCAATATCGAACCTTGGAAATGGCATCCGAATCTTTAAGTCGTGTTGAAGCTGTCAATATAGCTCGGAATTTATCTGAGCGGATGTATGTGAGTCGTACCTCTTATACGAATTGTTTTAAAGGATCATGTTCTGGAGATACATTTGCAGGTAAGGATTGGAATGAAATGCATGAGTTGGCGGCCGCTAGAGGTATGAATATAGGAGTCTATAAATGTCCAGAAACGACAAATGGACGTCAGTGTATTTATGTGGCATGGGGAGAAACTTTAGCACAGCCCGGATCTTGCACTGAAACTGGCAAATTTTCATATAAGTCTGACTCTAAATGTGTAGTTGTGGAGGCGTTCAATGAGTAGGTTTAACCAAGGCTTCACACTTATTGAGCTGATGGTATCGCTTATCCTTGGGCTGATTATCGTAGGGGCAGCATTTCAAATGCTAATCTCGGGGCAGCGCAGTTTAGCGTTTCAAGAATCAATTCAAGGACTGCAAGATAATGCGAACATAGGCATTACTTATGTTGCAGATGATATTAAGCTTACAAACCTTAATTTGCCATTTACAGAAATTAAACCTGATCAGGTGTCGGGGCTAATTGTAAATACGAGCAATTATCTGACTGGAGCTGCGAGTACAAGTGTTTCTGGCGAGGGGGTTAAATCATCTTTCATAGCTGATAAAAGTGACGTATTGGTTATTCAATATAAACCAGATCAATCTAAAGAGTATGATTGCGAAGGAAATACGATTAATGCTGATGACATAGTTGTTCAACGTTACTTTATACGTAAAGACGATAATGGCAGCGCAAACGACTTTGTATTGGCTTGTGATGCCGGGAAATACAAAGATGGTATAGCACTTTCAGGTTTAGATGGGAAGGGGCAAATTATTATGAAAGGGGTTGATCTTTTTAAAGTGCGTGTAGGTGTAAAAGATAATGCAAATAATCTTTCGTATAAAACGTTAACTGAGTTTAAAGCACTTCCAAATACATCAAAAGCAGTTTCTTTACAGATTGGAATATTATCTCGTTCCTTAGATAGTATTAGTGGTAATTCAGAAGAAAAGTTAAAGCACAATATATTAGGTAAACCTTACACAATCACTAAGCCAAGTACAGTAAAAACAAAATATGTTTGGATTCCAGTTGAACGTACGATTGCGCTTCGTAATGGACTGGGGGAAGAGTTATGAACAAAGTCAATCAGCAAGGTTCAACAATTATTGTGGTTATGGTGGTTGTTATTTTACTAACGATCATTGGTGCTATGGCTATGCGTGGCGGTATGTTTGGGTTAAGAATTGCGACCAATAGCCAAGCGAATAATATTATGGACCAAAATAATGATGCCTCTTTTTATTATATTGAGAATTTAGATTTTATTAAAAGTCAGTTGGTTGGAACGGGGTTGTTCGGCTTTCCAAAGATGGAAAGTAATCGGAATAAAGAATTAGTTATTTGTTATCGAGGAAAGTCACCAAAGTTCTATCAAATAGGAAATGCGAGTTTAATTTACTCTGATATTTCGATGAATGATGATGATATACCTGAAGATAAAGTACATATTCAACATATAGGTGGTTCAACCAAGATGGGTTTTTGTCAAACCAGCGACTCTAAAGCTGACTATGTAAGTGGACGTGGTGCCGCAATGACTCAAATTGCTGTACGTGTTGCTGGATATCCTGAGGATGAACCATTTGCGCATTATCAAATTGGGACTGATATTGAAAATGCAAAGTTAGAGGATACATTACGTGTAGTGATTACCTCCACGACTGTTATGCCTACACTTAGTTCTGCCAAAGATGAAACTATTAACATGTGTATGCAAAACTTAAGTTATATCGATGATTCTAGTTCTGACTTGCAAACAGTTTCAGAGTGCTTAAGTGGTGCAAGTGTGCCTTATAAAACTCAAGTCGCAGAATACAATTTAGGACAGTTTATTAAGAAATATGTTGCTCCAGCAAGCTCATAGGAGAGCCGTTATGAAAAATAGCACACAGATGAAAAAAAAATGGATGCAATTTAAAGTATCGGCTTTATCTGCATCAGTGACAGCTTTAATTGTGAGTGGTATTCCTACTCAAATCTCAGCGTCCGATATTGATATTTATCAGGCGGGTGGTACTGGAAATATCGATGTACATTTCATGCTTGATATTTCAGGGAGTATGGGGGTCTATTCATTATTCGATGACTACCAATACTATGATTCTAACAAAAAAGTAAAAAAACTAGGCCAAAGTTGCGAAACGAAAGCAGTTAGTTATGGAGGTTATGAAAAGGTAAGTACTTTCACTGCAAATAAAGGGATAAAGGTGATCACCTTTACTGATTGGGCGTGGAGCTCGGAAAAGAATTATAAAAAATATGAAAATAACTACTACGAGGTAGCTTATGGTAGTGGTGATTATAAAATATCACAAATATATAATGCAGATAAGTGGTCGAATAAGAATGATTTATATATTTGGAAGGATGAATTACTAAGAAAAAATGAAACAACTTGCAGAGATGAATATGCCTGTATTGGTACAAGGCAAGAGTACAATAGTGTCTACTCTATTAAAGATGGTGAATATCTATCAGAAAATTTAACTGTTCAATTTGGTGGAAATGGATATATTTATGCCCCTCAAGGAGAAGCCTATTGTCGAGTAGAATTAGGTGTAATGGGAACATCAAATGTAGAAGAAGAATATAAAAATAAAATTAAAAGATCTTGTGAACCAGAAAGCTCCGGTTCAGATACATATAGGTGTTTAACAAGACTAGCAAAAATGAAAAAAGGTTTACTTGAGTTAGTGGCTAGTGATACGACTCAATCCCATATGAATTATAGTTTAGGTTATTATCCATTAACAGATAATACACAAAATGGTGCTGTCATTAATTTTGGAACCTCAAAAAACCAAAAAAAATTCTTAGCTATGGATAAAGAGGGTAAGCAAAAGTTTTTAACCGAAATTACCAAATTAAAAGCATTTGGTGGGACTCCAATTTCGCAAGCTTATGAAGTTTCCAGGGGGTTGTTTGATAAAACTGCTGTAAATGCCAAACAAAGCTGTTTAGGTCAAGGGATATATTTCTTGACCGATGGGGAGCCTAGTAGTGCTGGTAATAATTATTGGTCAAATATCCATACTAATGCCGCTTCTAAAAGGACGGTGAATGGTGTATTAACAGCAACAGTAGGATTTGGTGGCGGATATGACTTAAAAGAAAGTGGAGGAAAAGGGGGATTCTTCAAATGTGACTCATTAATTAAAAATGATCATAAGTCATTATGTAATTGGGGAGAAAAAGCACAGAACAATGGAAAAGGTGGATTTTATAATGCTCAATCAACACAGGATCTTGTAAAAAGTATTGAACAATTTGTTGATGATGTTTCTGTGGAAATCGAAGGTTCTACTATGGGAACGAATACTATCCCTGTCGATGCTTTAGATTCTACACGACTCCAAAATTATTCATATTTCCCTATGTTTAAGCCAATTGCTGGTGGTAAAGAGCAATTATGGGCAGGTAACCTTAAAAAATTTGCAGTTAAAACGAGTACGGGTACAGTTGTAGATCAATCAGATAAGCCTGTATTTAAAGATGGAAAAGTACAAGAAAAGTTAAGCGATTATTGGTATGAAAGTGCTGGTAGCTCTGATGATGATGTATATATGGCTTGGGGTGGTTTATTAAGTAAACTTAAAGTTCATCATAAGCCATTAATCACATCTGGAAATTTGGGTTCTAATCGGAATGTTTATTTAGATGTTGGGGTTAATAATGGCAGTGCTTTAAAGCATGCAGTGACTGATATTCTGAATGGGACTACATCTTTAAACAATAAACAATATTTATATGGGTTATTAGGCTACTCAAAACTCACTCAAAGTGACTTCGATGCATTGGCAAGTAAATCATACAATGAGCAACTCAGCTATCTGCAAACTAAAACTAATACTAAAGATTTCCAAATGGGTTCAGTGATTCACTCAACGCCAATTATGTTGACGCAAAAAGGCGTGTTTGAGGAAAAAGATGGTGAATATGGGGTTACTACAAGAGAAGACTATATTTTAGCAGGTACCACGCAAGGCTTAGTTCAAGTTGTAAACGCAGATAATGGTAAAGAAGTTTTTAGTTTTTTACCGAGTGAGTTTTTAACACGCACAAATAATCCACAAGAAAAAGGATTTGCTGAATCACTTGCATTGGATCGTTTTACAACGGCTAATACTGATAAATTTTTCTACGGAATTGATGGACCGTGGGTTGCACATACTGAATACGAGTATATCTTTGAAGACGACAAAGAAATTATGACAGCCAAAAAGCAATATGCTTATGGTGGTCTTCGTATGGGTGGTAGAAGTTATTACGCACTGGATTTAACTGATTTGGGCAAGACCTCTGGTAAGCCAAAGCTATTATTTGCTATTAAACCAGATAATCATACTTCTGGAGCTTTGTCTTATATGGGTGAAAGTTGGTCAAAACCAGTCATCACTTATATTCCTTGGAAAGGTCATAAGAAGTTAGCCATGATTGTTGGTGGCGGATATGATCGTAAGTATGAGAGTCAAAATGTAAGTGGTGATGTCAAAGGGAATGGTATATATATATTCGCTGCTGAAGATTTGGATACCAATACTAAAGCGGGTAGTTTACTGTGGTGGGGGAGTAGTAATGCAACGAATAGTACGTCTTCAACCAAAATTGACGCCATGACACATAGTATCCCTTCACGAGTAAAAGCGGTTGATCGTAATGGTGATGGTGTTACAGATCACTTATATGTAGGTGATTTGGGGGGGCAACTTTTCCGAGTTGATTTTAATAGTAAGTTAGGTACAACTGCAGCGAATACAGTATTGGTTCATCAAGCAACTAAAATTGCTGATTTAAATACTAGTGGCAAAACGGCAAGACGTTTTTATGAGGCTCCAACCTTTACCATCCATAAAGATGATACGACAGGTAAGCGCTTTGCAATGGTGACATTGGCATCAGGTGATCGTAGTAGTCCATTAGACACAAGCACGTCTTATCCTCAAGATTATGTGGTTGCAATTGAAGATGATACTGTGACGTCTAGTCCAGTAGGTACTCCTACATTAATTACTCTAGATTCGATGCACGATATAAGTGGTACTGGTAGCTTTAATAAAGGCACTCATAAAGGCTGGTTTTTTCCAATGCCTAAAGTAGGTAAAGACGCGAAGCATCAAGTAAGAGCAATGGAAGAAGGTATAGCATTAGACAATGATTTGTACTATTCACTTTTTAATCCTGATGAAAGTACTGCTAAAGATGGGGATGCAACAGAATGTACTGGCGGGATTGTAGGTAGTAGTTCAGCTTACAAATTCTGTTTGCCTTTTGGTGCTTGCGGAGCAAATCAAAATGCAAGTAATCCAGAGGTGGTTGCAGAGTTAGGTGCGGGGATTATTGGTCTGACGTTAGGTGCTGGCCGTACGAAAGATACGCATAGAACTCTAATTTTTAATAAAGAAATATTGCCAAATCCAGCTGCAGAATATGCAGTAACAGATAAATTGGTACCAAAGCGCTGGTTTGAATATTTACCATTTAATTCTGGCGGTAAATAGTTATGCAAATCCATAATGGTTTTACACTGATTGAGTTAATGATCGTGGTAGTGGTCTTAGCAATCTTGGCAGCCATTGCGTTGCCAAACTATCAGACACAGGTACGTAAAGGTAATGAAAAGCTTGCACTACAGCAAATTGCTGATTTAAGTTTAGCGCTTGAAAAAGAGAAGTCGCGTAACTTTAGTTATGAGGGATTAGATGGTAAAGAGTTGTTAGCAACAGTGGGATCTAAACTTATATATACAACTACTGTTTCTGCTGAATTGCGAAAATGGTCTGTTAAATCATGTGTTAATCAGACCTTAGATGATGCAAGTTTATACAAGAATTTTGCGTCAAATAGTCAGGGTGCAATATGTGAATGGTCTGATACATCATGTACCGTTCCATCACAATGTCAGTAAGGTGTAAAAATGAAGTCATACATCAATAACGGTTTTACACTTATTGAATTAATGATTGTTGTGGTCATATTAGGGATTTTGGCAGCAATCGCTTATCCAAGTTATACAGGTTACCAAGAGCGAGGTAAGAGATTAGAAGCGCAGACAGTGTTGCTGGATATAGCACAACAATTGCCTGCATATAAAGTCGCTCATGGTAATTATGATAATGCTTCATCAGCTCCTTTTGTTACAGCTAAGATTCCAAGTACGGGAACTGAAAATTATAGTGTAGTGCTAACAGTGTCAGCGGATAAGCATTCTTGGACTTTAGAAGCCACCCCTGCAAACTCTATGGTAAATACAGGCGCTCTTACATTAGATAGTTCAGGTCAGCAATGCTGGGAGAAAACATCAGGGGCATGTGAGCCTTGGGGCGGAAAATAAATTCAAAATTGTAGCCAACCAACTTTTGATCTTTCATTCAGGGCAAAGTTCAAGTAAAATACTGCCCTCTATGAAAGGGGTTTGAAATGTATCGGTGGTCGGTGCAGGGATAATCCGTAAAAACTATAAGGTTCTATCATGGTTGTTATTCGTCTTACTCGCGGTGGTGCTAAAAAACGTCCATTCTATCAAATCGTTGTAACTGATAGCCGTAATGCACGTGACGGTCGTTTCATCGAACGTATCGGTTTCTTCAACCCGACAGCTCAAGGTAAAGCAGAAAAACTTCGTTTAGATGCTGACCGTTTTGCTCACTGGGTTTCTCAAGGTGCTCAACCTTCAGATCGCGTTGCTTCTTTAGCTGCTCAAGCTAAAAAAGCTGCAACTGCTGTTTAATATGGTAGTAGATTGCCCATGACACCAACACAGAATGTTCCCGAAGATCGTATTCAGATTGGACAGCTACGTTCAGCATATGGATTAAATGGGTGGCTCTGGGTCTATTCCAATACAGAACCCATGAGCAACATATTTGACTATCTGCCTTGGTACATTGAGACCAAAGCAGGTTGGCAAATTGTTGATGTAAAACGTTGGAAACCACATGGTAAAGGCCTGGTTGTTTCGCTTAAAGGTGTGAGTGATCGCACTGGGGCAGACCAACTGGTTGGCACCAATGTCTGGATTGCTAAATCGCAACTGCCTCAAGCGGGTGTAGATGAATATTATTGGTCTGATTTAAAGGGTCTAACAGTGTTAGGTCTGAATGATGAGGATCAAGAAGTGAATCTCGGTCAAATTTTTGAACTGTTTGAAACAGGTGCCAATGATGTGATGGTGGTTCGCGCAACTGCCGACAGTATCGATGGCGAAGAGCGCATGATTCCATGGCATAAAGATGTGGTACAACGCGTTGATCTTGAAGCTGGTCGTATTTACGTCAATTGGGGCGTAGACTACTAACACTTTTTGGAAATAAGGGAGTCTGCGATGTTTTTTGCAGTCATTACGCTTTTTCCTGAAATGTTTGAAGCGATTACAGCCTACGGTATTAGCGGGCGCGCAGCAAAACGTGATTTGATGCAAATTCATTGCATCAATCCTCGCGATTTTGCGACGGGCAACTACAAACGGGTGGATGAACGTCCATTCGGTGGTGGTCCGGGTATGGTGATGATGGCGGAGCCTTTGGCACAAGCAATCCACCGTGCCAAAGAGCTTGCAACGCAAGCGGGCGCAGTTCATGTTCCTGTGGTGTATATGTCACCGCAAGGAAAAACCTTAAACGAAACTGCAGTACAAGACTTCGTTCAATATGACGGATTGATTGTACTGTGTGGGCGTTATGAGGGGGTCGATGAACGTTTGATCCAGCAATATGTTGATCAGGAATGGTCAATTGGTGATTATGTTTTGTCGGGTGGTGAACTGCCAGCGATGGTTTTATTGGACAGTATTATCCGGAGGCTTCCGGGGGCGATGTCTGATGAGCAATCCCATGTGCAAGACTCCTTTGTGGATGGTCTGTTAGACTGCCCACAATATACCAAGCCTGACCAGTTTGAAGGTTTGGATGTGCCTGAGGTACTTAAATCAGGTCATCATGCAAACATTGAAAAATGGCGGTTTTTGCAGCGTTATCAACGGACACTTGAACGTCGACCTGAACTGGTCGAACAAGTAGAATTGACCAAGCAGCAAAAAAAATGGCTGAAAGATTTGTAAGACATTGCTGAGAAATTGGTGCTGTCTTCGAAAACGGTACTTAAATTGAGTTTAAGTATTCTTTAATAGGCTCTTTAAAGTTGAGATGGTCAACTTTAAAGGGAAAGATAATCGGGTCTATGCGCTTTAGCCTCTAGCCCCCGCGATGATCAGACCTCTTCTGACTCGCATTATTGGAGATACCCCATGAGCGGTAAGCATCCTTTAGTTCAAGTAATTGAAAATGCACAATTGAAACAAGACATCCCTGCTTTCGCACCAGGTGATACAGTGATTGTTTCTGTAAAAGTTAAAGAGGGCGACCGTGAGCGTCTTCAGGCTTTTGAAGGTGTGGTAATTGCGAAGAAAAACCGTGGCTTGAACTCTGCGTTCACAGTACGTAAAATTTCTAGCGGTGTTGGTGTTGAGCGTGTATTCCAAACTCACTCTCCAATCGTAGCTAAAGTTGAAGTGAAACGTCGTGGTGATGTTCGTCGCGCTAAACTTTACTACCTACGCGAATTGTCTGGTAAAGCTGCACGTATCCGTGAAAAATTACCAGCTCGTAAAGTTAAAGCTTCTTAAGTTTAGGCTCAAGTTAAGTTTTATCTCGAGTTAAAAAATGCGCCTTTGGGCGCATTTTTTATATTCTAATATTGATATAAGAACTATAAGCCTTGCAGCTTCAACCGGTTGGCATGTTGGCGATACACATCGACCGGGTCAGGGGCAAAGATGCTTTTCAGGCCCAAGACCATATTGACTTCATCTAAGTGATTCCAGTTGTAGTTATCACGAATGGTTTTACCAAATTTGGCACTACAGCGAGAGACCAGACCATCATTGTCCTTGCCACCATCAATCAGCAGGCTGGTGACTTTCAAAGTAGAGTCAGGATCGAGAATATTGGTGACTGTGCCGGTGCCGGTAAATGAATAGTTATAAATATTATTCTGTTTATAGGCACCTTCGCCACAGGTCGTGCTTGACATTCCCAGCGGATATTTCTGATTAAATTGTGCCGATCCTGCCAGTGTCAGACTGCGACCACCTGCAAGAGAATCATGCGGGAAGCTGTTTGGATCCAGTCCTTGGGCCCAGGTGATGGCTTTAGACACCAGATTAATCCCACCGACCAAAGGGCCTTGTAGTGGCGTATCTTCTGCCTGAAGAATCAGATCTGCAACTGGTGAGCCTTTATGCGGCGCACCGACCGCAGTCAGAGAGGCGACCAGTTGAGGCGCTACACCAGCGACATAACGAATCGTGGGACCACCATGAGAATGACCAATCAGATTGACTTTAGATGCGCCTGTAATCGCCCGAATTTCCTTCACTTGTTCTAAGAGTTGTTCACCACGAATTTCTGATGAGTTAAACGGTGATACTCGGGTCGCCCAGACATTGCCACCATTGCGGGCCAGATCCGGTAAAATCTGATACCAGTAATCCAGACCAAACTGATCTGTACCGACCCGGATAAAGCCTGCCATCCCGTGTGCAAACACGATGGGATATTGGGTCTTGGCATAGTGTGAGCTGGCTTTCGCTGTGACCTGACTGGCTTGAGTGGATGCCTGAGCCGTGACACATGTGCCAGCCAGTAGCAGACTGGTGATGAATAAGCCGTATTTCATATATTTTCCTCATTTTTGTTGTTTTGACAGGATGATTCTTATCCTGCTTTGTCAAATGACCCACCCGAAACGGGCGAGTTAGGTTTTAAGTTGCTGTATTTAAAAATTATGATTGATGGATAGCAGTGAATGATTTATAAGCCTTGCAGTTTGAGCCGATTGGCATGTTGGCGATAGAGTGCAATCGGGTCTTGGGCAAAAGGCCCTAAAATGCCGAAGAACTGGTTCACTTCATCGAAATGATTGTGGGCATAGTCCTGACGAATGATCTGACCATAACGTCCACTACATAAAGGTAGAGCGCCATCATTGGCTTCACCTTTCAAGAAAGTCCCGCCTAAACTGACAATAGTCGATTCAATGATATCCAGAGGATTGGTGGTTTGCCGGTTGCCCATCCAGGAGTAATGATGAATGCCGTTGGCTGTGATCTTCATGCCTTGGGTCTGACAGTCTTTAGGAATCGCAGCAGAACCGTATTTTATATTGAAGGCTCGAATGTCTTCAGGATGCATGGCACTTAAGGCCGCTGTGATATTTACCGGATATTGATTTGCTGTTACCAGATTCATGCTGTAGCCCAGAATTGTTCCAATGGCATGAATCAGCGGTTCTAGTAAAGGTGTCTGGCTGGCATTGACAAAAACAGGTGTGCCTTTCATCGCACCTGCAATTGCGGTCAGTGAAGCCACTTTGGCAGGTGCAACAGCTTCAATATATTGAATGGTTGGTCCACCTTGACTATGTCCAATCAGATTGACTTTAGCTTTACCCGTCAGTGCAAGAACTTCGTCAATTTGTAGTAACAGCTGTTCACCACGTAGTTCATTGGATGCAACCGCAGATAATTCCGCGGAAAATACACGCGCACCATGACGGGCTAAATCTTGCGGGATCTGATACCAATAATCTAAACCGATGTTATCGGTTCCAATGCGGTTAAAGCCCAGACCGAAGCCATGGACAAAGATGAGCGGATAATGGGTTTTGGCGTAGCTGGATATAGCGAATTTGGGTGTATATTCAATCAATGGACTCTGCTTGGCATAAGCCAAGGAACAACTGAATCCAATAAATAGACTGAATAACAGGCTTATTATTTTCATTATTCTATCTCTGCTTCATCCGGGGAAATGATGACCGCTTATATAGCAAAGCCTTTATCAATCCCGATAAAGGCGAGCAGCTTACAAACCTTGCAGCTTTAAGCGGTTGGCATGCTGACGGTATAACGTCACCGGATCTGGGGCGAATAGACCTTTCAAGCCAAACATCATGTTGGCAAGATCGGTATGGTTGAGTTTGTAATTGTCATTAATCACTTTGCCCATATAAGCACTACAACGTGCGACCATACCATCATTGTTTTTATTGCCATAAGACAGTGGGCCCAGTTGCATTAAAATCGTATCGATATCTAAGGCATTGGTGGCTTGTGCCACACCTGTCCATGAATAGTAATAAATACCTTTAGAATCTTTAGGTTTGAGGTTTTTATTACAGTTCTCAGTTGCTGCTAAAACGCCGTCTTTGACTGCTTCTTTTGCAACAGTTGCATTAAAGTTTTTTGATTCTGTTTGGGTTAATGATTTCATTGATGCATCAAAATCGATTTCTAATTCAGGTTTAAGCTGAGCGAGTGCAATTAAAGGTCCCACAATATAGTCACCTAAAATATTAAACGCGGTGCGGCTTAAACTATTGCTTTGAATATCGTCAGCAACTTTAGAACCATGATAGGTACCAGCAACGCCTGTAATCGATACCAGATATTCTGGTTTAGTGGCAGCGACATAGAGCACGGTTGGCCCGCCATGAGAGTGACCAATCAGGTTGACTTTGTGTTTACCGGTGATTGCTATCACATCTTCAACCTGGCTGATCAGCTGTTCACCGCGATGTGCTGTCTTATTTGCCGGAGACAACTGTGCAGCAAAGACGGTAGAACCATTGCGTGCCATATCCGGTAGAATCTGATACCAGTAATCCAGCCCGATGCTGTCGGTGCCAATGCGTGACCAGCCTAGCCAGCCATGTACCATCAGAATAGGATATTTGGTTTTGGCATAATCAGATCTGGCCTTTTCAGTGACCTGTGTAGCACTTGCCGCGGCATGGGCCTGTGCAGAAAAGCTTAATCCCAGAGTTGTTGCTAAAGTCACAGTCAGTAACTGTGCTGTCTTGCTGAAAGTACGCATAAGCATCCCTTTTTAATTTTATCGTTATTAAAGCAATCATTGCTTTTCTAGAGTGTTGTAAGCCACAAAATCAGACTTTGGACCATACAGTTTTGGCCTTCTATGGTTGAGCAATTTTTCTTTTGAGTAGCGGTATTTTTTCACTTCAACGCGCTAAAACCATGTCATTTTAGGACACGACAGAGAGAAGAGATTTACATTGTAAGAATATGTTTTATTTACGGCTGTATTTAAATTTTAAGTTGTTGAAATACAAAACACTCATTGAGGTTATTTTGTGTAAACAAGAAATATTTAGAAACAAAGTTAGGGTGGGAGATATGAAGGCATAAAGCTTTCGATATGAGGATCATAAAAAAAGCCATCAACAGGTGATGGCTTTTAGGCTTAATTCGCAAAGGGCAACTTGCCGCCTTGATCATGAATCTGTTCAAAGGTTTCGACCCGCAGCTGGTCATTCGGCTGTTGAAAACGTTGCTGGCGCAGCTTCTCGACGGCTTGCTGTTTGGCGCTGTCACTCATGCCACTTTGCATGATGCTATCCCGTTCATTGAGATACGTCGTGACACTGGATTTCCAGCTAGCACGTTCGCCATCCAGTTGCTCCAGACGTTGCGTGGCTTCAGGGCCGACCAGGTTTAATCGCATTTGACGAATCTCTGCATTTGAGCCACCACGCGCTTTAATGTCTGCGCTGAGTTTGCGTAAATCTTCGAGTTTATTCAGTTGTTCCAGATTTTCCTGCCAGTCTTGTGGTAATTGTTCAAACAGATTTTTGAGCTTCTGGGCTTTTTCAGACTCGCTTAAGCTGTTGTCTGCCAGCACGGCCATACGGTCAAGCGTATATTCATGATAGGTGTCTTCGGTACCAAATAAACCTTCAATTTCATAATTAGAAAAATATTGTTTACGCAAATTCTGGGTGCTGCTATAGATGCTGCGGTAATAGGCCGGATCTTCCTGATCGAGGCCTGTCGGTGCAGTCAGTTGGCCTAAACCTTGACGATACTGAATATAGCGATCCCATAAATCCAGAATTTGTGAGAGAGCGGGTTCTTTATGATTCTGGCGAATGTAAGTTTTAAAATCCTGTTGAATCTGTGCCAGATTTTTTTCACCAAACTGGGTAATAAAATATTCAAAACAGTTTCGAGTCTGTTCATTGACAGTCAGACGGTTACTCGCATCCAGCTGCATCTGGCAATTGATTTCGGTATCTTGCTGGCTGGCACTGGAAAACGCTGCATTGGCCGGGCTGGTTATACTTAATGCAGCAGGTTCGCCGCGGCGTTCACTAAGAGGTGATTGGCCAATAGTCTCTGTCTGTGATTCATTCTGAGGAGATAGCCAGAGCATCAGGGTGATAAAGCACAGCACCACCAGAGCCAGAATGATCCATATTTTGTATTTCTGCATATCCTATGCACCTGTTTTTTCGGTTTCATTATTTTTAGAGTTTTGATTCAGCTGAATATGCCATAAAAATCATCAGATACCATAGAAAAGTTGTAAATCATCGCACAGGGTTTTACCATGGCGCCAATTTATAAAATGTCTGATTTTTTGCCATGAAAGCATCATCTCCTAAAATTCAGCGTCGTCATCTTAGTGGTGTCTTCCTTTTGAATAAACCCTTGGGCATTAGTTCTAATGCTGCATTGCAAAAAGTTCGCTGGTTGTATCGTGCACAAAAAGCAGGCCATACCGGGGCACTGGATCCTCTGGCCTCGGGTTTATTACCGATATGTTTAGGTGAGGCGACCAAGTTTTCGCATTATTTATTAGATTCAGTCAAGCGTTATCAAACGACGGTCTTTCTTGGACATAGCACCACCACCGGCGATGTCGAAGGCGAAGTCTTATTAGAAAAAGCGGTTCCTGAACTTTCGGAAGCGTTGATTCAAGAAACCTTGACACAGTTTATCGGTGATATCCAGCAAGTGCCACCGATGTATTCGGCGCTGAAAAAAGAAGGCCGTCCTTTATACGAACTGGCACGTAAGGGCATCGAGATTGAACGTGAAGCGCGCCCGATTAGCATTCTGGCCATTGAGCTTTTATCCTTTACTGAAAATAGCATCACGCTGGATATTACCTGTTCTAAAGGGACTTATATCCGGGTACTCGGTGAAGATATTGCCAAAGCCTTGGGTACTTACGGCCATCTGACCTATTTACACCGCATTAAAACCGGTCATTTTGATTTGATCCCGAGTTATACCATTGAATATCTGGAAAGCTTGAATGAAGACGAGCGTGATAGGTTGTTGTTGCCGGCTTATGCACCGGTGCAACATTTCCCGCAAGTCCAAGTGCCAGAAGGGCGTGCAGAATATTTTAGCCGTGGTATGGAAAGTAATATCGAGCACGATGCAGCTGAACAGGTACTGGTTTTTGATGGTGAAAAATGTTTAGGCTTGGCAGAAATTAGTGATAAAAAACGCCTGGTGCCAAAACGCGTCTTAAACCTCTAAGCAAGGTCTGAAATATGGATATTGAGATCATCATCAGCCTGATTGTCTTTGCATTTTTTGCAGGGGCAATTGATGCTGCTGTAGGCGGTGGTGGTCTGATCCAGATTCCGGCAATTATGGGCAGTCTGCCGCATTTACAGCCGGCTACCGTATTTGGTACCAACAAACTGGCCTCGATTTTCGGTACTGGCTCTGCGGCATTTTCCTATTTGCGTCAGGTAAAACTGCCGTGGTTGCTCTTGGGCGTGATTGCAGCTTGCAGTTTCATCAGCTCGTTTATTGGCGCGGCCAGTGTCACCTTGATTCCGGTCGAAATCCTCAAACCTTTTGTATTGATCATGCTGATTGTCATCGCGATTTATACCGTGATGAAAAAGCAGTTTGGTCAGGTGCATGTTCAGCAAAAGCTCACCAAGAAAATGTTGGCATTGGCAGTTTTGGGCAGTCTGGCCATCGGATTTTATGACGGAATTTTCGGGCCGGGCACGGGCAGTTTCTTTATTTTCTTTTTCATTCGTTATTTAAGTGTCGATTTTTTACATGCTTCAGCTTTATCTAAAATTGCCAATTTCACCACCAATCTGGCAGCGTTAACTTTCTTTATTCCCAGCGGCAATGTGCTATTTATGGTCGGGGCGATGATGGCGGTGGCCAATATCTGTGGTTCCTTGGTCGGGGTGCGTTTGGCATTTAAATATGGTAGTGGTTTTATCCGGATTTTATTCCTGGTTCTGGTCAGTCTGCTGATTTGCCGGATGGCATACCAGATGTTTTTTTAGATCTAAACCCGATGTAAATCATTCTCGATATTAAAATTTCTTAACAAATCACTGTATAAACTGCGTCTGAACCTGTTCTGAAAATCTTCTAGAATCAATGATATGAAAAATAAAACAATCGGAGAAATATCGGAATGACGACTATTTTTGAAGCATTAAGAGAGAGTCATGAGATTCAGCGTGATCTTGCAGAAAAACTATTACAGACTTCCGGGGATACACCAGAACGCCGCGAGCTGTTCAAGCAACTGAAAAATGAATTGTTTGCCCATGAAGCTGCGGAAGACCGTTATTTTTATATTCCCTTGATGATGACCGATTCGGGCCTGAATATTACCCGCCATGCCTTAGCCGAACATCATGAAATGGACGAAATGATCGAGGAATTAACTGCAATTGAATTGAGTAATCCGGGCTGGATTGCCATGGCCAAAAAACTTTCCGAAAAGGTGCATCATCACTTAAAAGAAGAGGAACATGGTTTCTTCCAGCAGGCCGGTAAAATTCTGGATGAAAAGCAGAAGACCGCTTTAGCAGTGCAGTACCAGAATGAATACCAGCGTTATAAAGACATGAAAAAAGATATGCTGGTACAAAGCTAAGCTTTAAATTCAAGTCGAATAAATAAAAAAGATGGCAGTAGTGCCATCTTTTTTATGTCTTCTATATTTTTCTTTCAAAGCAAGTAAAAACACAGAATGGATAGAATATTTAATCAGTTGTTCAAATTTCAATAAGGCTTTTAGGCATTCCGCTCTGCCGATCCTTGACGGGCGGCACGTACCGTCACGCCGACTGATGCCAGCATGATACAGATCAGTGCCACGGTCTGAAGAAGCGTAATTTTTTCGCCTAATAGTACAAAACCGGCCAGTGCAGCCAAAGCCGGAGACAGGCTGGATAGAGTGCCATAGCTGGTTTTATTCAAATGCTGAAGTGCCTTTAAATCCAGAGCATAAGGAATGGCTGTTGCCAGTACAGCAATGCTAATTGCCTTGCCCCAATGTTGTGTATCAATCAATGCGGGCGCATTGTTGTAGAGACCGATCGGCAGCAGACACAATGCTGAAATACTGATGGCAATGGTCAGTGCATGCATGCCGATATTCTGCTGAACTACACGTTGGCCAAAGAAAATATATAATGCCCAGCAGAAACCTGCCCCCAAGGCACAAGCTGCGCCCAACAGGTCAAAATTGCTGCTATTGGCCTGTCCCCATGGCACCATCAGCGCGATGCCCAAAATGGCCATCAATACCCAGATATAATCACTACGGTGTTTAATCGACAGTAGAGCCAGTCCCAAAGGGCCAATAAACTCCAGACCTACTGCAATGCCTTGCGGTAAACGACCAAGTGACAGATAGAATAAAATATTCATGACCCCTAAAGCCGCGCTATAGCAGAGTAAATCCCGCCATTTTAAAAAAGGCAAACGTGAAATTATTTTCCAAGAGCGGAACATGACGCAGACAATGATTGCAGCAAAACAGAGTCTTAAAATGGTGACAGTAATCGGATCCAGTACACTAAACAGCTGTTTGGCAAAAGATGCACTGATCTGGTACGAAGTCATGGACAAGACCATGAAGAATACGGCAAGAAGTTGGGCGTTTGGCATGGAAGCAGCTTCTACCCAGAGCGGGTGAAAATGAGAAATAGAAAGAAATCAAATTATAGCAAACTGGTTGATTTTTGCTGAGTAGGCCAGAGCAATATTTTGTGAATGCAACTTAAGTTTGGAGATAATCAATTTAGATTTTAGCTCAATCAAATATGTGAAGTTTTAAATTCAAAATTAAACTTACCTCAGGTGTGGTTACAAATTAATCAATTTTTAATTTGATCTTATTTTTATATTTATTAAAATATCTTAGATCCCAATTCGGGGCAGCATTAAAATAACAATGAAAATAATAAGGTAGATAATAATGAAATTACGAATACTTTCTTGCGCCATTTTGGGCTGTATGCTTGCAGCATGTGGTAGCTCTGATAATTCGGATAATAATACACCAGTCCCTAGCCAACCGGCTCCGAGCAATCCTGGTAATCCGAACAATCCTGGAACCCCGGGTGATGGAGCATCAGACACAGTGTCGGAATTCTACAACTATCAGTTCAACTTGCCGAATGCTGATGCAGCAGACATGGAGTCGAAAAAACTTCTATTGGCCAGTCATAAAAATAAAATTACTGACGGCATATTATATGCGGATGATAACAGTGTCGTGGATACTGAATATAATATTGAGGAGAACATGGTGTTCCCGACTTATGTCACCGCTAAAGGGGTGTTCCCTGCAGATCGGACCCGTACAGCATTCGGCTATAAGCTGGAAAAAGTACTGGAAAATACGACCACTCAATTTAAGAGTCGTCCTGTGACCCTACCGGAGAACAACATCAGTAATCATCGGCATATAGAGTGGTACGACCTGTCAGGAAAAGCATTAACTGAACGTACCAATATTGCTGTGGTGAAAATGTATGAGGATGCTGCAACCAGAGTGTTATTTAATAGTGATAATACGACAGCCGCTGACCGTAAATATTATAATGAGTTTGCAGCCAATTTTATTGATTTGCAGAAGGCGCGCACATTCCCGAATGGATCTAAATGTTTCCGTCTTCAGGCTGAACATCCGGAAGAAGAATATATTGAATTTGATCCGGAAACAAAAACTGACTATCGCACGCTGGCTGATTGGCAGGCACAAACGTCTGTCCAGGAGCTGGCAAAAACTATTCGAGATGGCACCATGGCTGGCTTGAAATATAAAAAGGCAGAATATAAAGATGCTGCTATGCAATATTACAAATATTTTGGTGCGATCGAATATCAAGGAGGAATTTATAACAGTGCATTCTCGGAACATGGAGAACATATTGATCACAACGATTATGTTGCCCAATCACGAAAAGTGGCTTTAGACAAATTAAAGGAAAATGATGCCAGTCCTTTAATGATCAAATGGACAGAATACACTTATGATCAGCTTGCTTTTGCATGTGATGGCTATAATGTGACAGCAGCCACTGTATTAAATACGGCGATTAAAGACGCAACACCACGTTAAAATGATTCTAATAAAGGTATTTTAAATAAAGGCGCTTAAGCGCCTTTATTTTTATTCAATGTTTTCGTCTTTGAATGGTCACCGTACAGCCAATTGAAGCACTAATAATCGTGGCCAGTGCCAGCCATTGTGTCCACAATAAAGTTTCATCCAGGAAGATAAAACCAGAGAGTGCTGCGATTGCAGGTTCCAGACTCATCAAAGTACCAAAACTCAAGGCGGTTAAATTTCGCAGGGCAATCATTTCCAGGGTAAAAGGCAGGGCGCTGGCCAGCACAGCCAGAGCCATGAAATATAACAGGCTGATGGGTTCAAAGGTATGCGCAGGAATGCCAGCAAAAAGCGCAATTGGCATCAGTACCAGCATCCCGACCAACATGCCCAAGCACACGGTATGGTTGCCGGAAACCCCGGAAGGCTTTTGCCCAGCGACGATGTATAGCGCCCAACAGGCACCCGCACTTAGGGCAAATAGAATCCCGACCGGATCAAGTGATTGTGCAGCCTGATCAAAGGGAAACAGCAGAATCAGGCCTAAAATCGCCAATCCAACCCAGACAAAATCAAATTTTTGCCGCGCATAAAACAGCGCCACACTTAAAGGGCCAATGAATTCAAAAGCAACCGCAATGCCCAGCGGCAAGCGATCAATCGACAGATAAAACAGCAGGTTCATACCTGCCAGGGCCAGACCATAACTGAGAATGGCCGGCCACTTGATCTGTCTGAAATGAATTTGCCAAATTTTAAAAATCAATGCCAAAATCACAGCACCCAAAAGCAGACGCATGGCTGAAACGGTCAGAATGGGAAACTGACCGAACAGATATTTGGCAAAGGAGCCACTGCTTTGCATACTGATCATCGCGATCAGGAGAATCAGTGGCGCTTGTACAATAGGTGCAATTTTAAAATTCAGCATAACTTAATAGGTTTCGATTTCTCGAAGAGCGGAAGAACAGTAAAGGCTGAAAAATAAAAACCTTAAAAAACAAAAAACCACAGCCAGAAAGCTGTGGTTCTTGCATATCGTTAAATTAGAACAGTACGCGTACGCGGATTGTTCCTTCAACTTCATGTAGGGTATCGAGTGCTTCTTTAGATGCAGTCGCGTCTACGTCCATCACCAGGTAACCGACATCACCTTTGGTCATTAAAGACTGGCCAGAGATGTTAATACCGTGTTCAGCAAACAGGTTGTTGATCTTAGAAAGAACGCCCGGCATGTTTTTATGAATGTGCAGTAAACGGTGTTTACCTTCAGTCAATGGCAGTGCAATTTCCGGGAAGTTCACTGCAGATAAAGTCATACCTTTATCTGAATAAGCAACGAATTTCTCAGCAACTTCCAGACCGATGTTGGCTTGTGCCTCCATGGTCGAACCACCCACGTGCGGAGTCAGGATCACGTTTGGAAGGTTACGCAGTGGAGAAACGAATTCTTCACCATTGGCTTTCGGCTCTTTCGGGAATACGTCTACTGCAGCACCAGCAATGTGACCAGACTTGATCGCATCTGCCAGATCTTCAATCACAACACATGTACCACGTGCTGCGTTCAGGAAGATTGCACCTTCTTTCATTTGCGCAAATTGTTCTTTGCCAAAGAAATTACGGGTAGATGGCAGATCCGGAACATGTAGAGTAACCACATCTGCATTGGCCAGTAATTCGCCCATAGAACCGACTTGACGTGCATTCCCTAAAGGTAGTTTTGTCACTGCATCATAATAGGTCACTTTCATGCCCAGGCTTTCAGCCAGTACAGAAAGTTGTGAACCGATTGAACCGTAACCAACGATACCTAAAGTTTTACCACGTGTTTCGAATGAACCGACAGCCGATTTGTTCCAGCCACCTGCATGTGTATCTGTTGATTTTTCAGGTACACGGCGCAGAAGCAGAATCGTTTCTGCCAAGACCAGTTCAGCTACTGAACGGGTATTTGAATACGGTGCATTAAATACCGGAATACCGCGACGCATTGCAGCATCGAGGTTGACCTGGTTGGTACCGATACAGAAACAACCCACAGCAATCAGTTTGTTCGCAGCTTCAAATACTTCTTCAGTCAATTGAGTACGGGAACGAATACCGACGAAGTGTGCATCTTTAATCGCTTCTTTCAGTGCTTCGCCTTCGAGCGCTGTTTTACGATAATCGATGTTGGTATATCCAGCTGCATTCAATGTGTCGATTGCGTTCTGATGAACGCCTTCTAACAGTAGAAAACGGATTTTATCTTTAGGTAGAGATAGATGTTGGCTCATTACGGCTCCGCTACAAAGGCCAAATTTAGTCGTGGTATAATAGCACAGGAAAAGGGCGGTTATACATTTCCTTGATGACGGCAATATCAGCTATTTTTGCAAGTGATAGTAGTGAAAATGATAAATCTGGTTGATTTAAATATTCATTTTCAAAGGTATATTATCAAAATTGTCATTTTTTAAAGGAATCCCCTAAAAATAGCTTATAATATTGCGCCATGCTGTTTAAGCTGCCATTTTTGGTGCTTTAATCATCATGTTTCGCCTGATTTGTATACAGGCTTTTATGCCTAAAAAATATGCAAATAAACCAGCGAAGTCTCTCTTGTTTAAATCATGCTAGGTCTGCAAACGATGAATGCTCCAGTCGCTTTAACCCCTGAGTTATTGACCCAATTGACGGCAATTTTGGGTGAAAACCGTATTAAAACCGATACGGACAGCCTCCAGAATTGGGGTCGTGATCATACGAAACACTTTGATCCAAACCCATCGGTCATCGTTTTTCCTTCGACGACTGAACAGGTTCAAGACATCGTAAAATTGGCAAACCAGTTTAACGTTGCAGTCACCCCATCAGGTGGTCGTACGGGTCTGTCTGCAGGTGCAGTTGCAGCCAATGGCGAGATCGTGGTGAGCATGGACAAGATGAACCAGATTCTGGAATTCTTCCCGGCAGACCGGATGGTTCGCGTGCAGGCAGGCGTGGTGACTGAACAGTTACAAAACTATGCTTCCGATCAGGGCATGTATTATCCAGTCGACTTTGCTTCTGCGGGCTCAAGCCAGATTGGCGGGAACATCGGCACCAATGCCGGTGGTATTAAAGTCATTAAATACGGCATGACCCGTAACTGGGTACTTGGCCTGACCGTGGTGACAGGTAAAGGTGATGTACTACGCCTGAACAAGGGCATGATCAAGAATGCAACCGGTTATGCGCTGCAACACTTGTTCATTGGTGGTGAAGGTACACTGGGGCTAGTCACTGAAGCTGAAATCAAGTTGGAACGTCAACCGCAAGACCTGCAAGTGATGGTGCTGGGTGTCACTGATTTTGATGCAGTCATGCCCGTACTTCATGCATTCCAGGCGAAAATTGATTTAACCGCATTTGAGTTCTTTGGTGAACTGGCAATGCAAAAAGTATTGGCCAATGGTCATGTACAACGTCCATTTGAAACTGAATGTCCATTCTATGTTTTGCTTGAGTTTGAAGCGCCGTTTGAGCCGATTATGGACAAGGCGATGGAAATTTTTGAGCATTGTATGGAACAAGGTTGGGTACTGGACGGCGTTCTGAGCCAAAGTCTGGACCAAGTCGAAAGCTTATGGCGTTTACGCGAAGACATCTCTGAGTCAATCGCACCGTTTATTCCATACAAAAATGATATTTCAGTATTGATCACGCACGTTCCTGCATTTATTAAAGAAATTGATGCAATTGTTGCAGAGAACTATCCAGACTTTGAAATTTGCTGGTTCGGTCATATCGGTGACGGTAACTTGCATTTGAACATCTTGAAACCAGCGGATTTAAGCAAGGATGAATTCTTCGCTAAATGTCAGGTAGTAAACAAGTATGTCTTTGACACCGTGAAAAAATATGATGGTTCAATTTCAGCCGAACATGGCGTAGGGATGACCAAGAAGCCATACCTTGAATATTCACGTTCTGCGGAAGAAATCGAATATATGAAAGCCCTGAAACAAGTGTTCGATCCAAATGGTATTATGAACCCGGGTAAATTATTTGATCTTTAATCTGATCGGATTTTAAAAGTTTACAAAAGCGCATCGCAAGTTGCGCTTTTTTTATCAAATGAAGCGTAAAACTCTGTCCTTCAGAGCAGAGATATAAGCGACACGACATAAAATGTCGTTTTAAGAATTGCCCAACATAGGGTATAGAGAAAAAATTGTTAATATAACCACATGAAA